>JAUNFK010000006.1 GCA_030525085.1 bacterium | reverse complement strand
TAATTACTTATTTCTTTAATTAAAAGATTATCTTCTTCGTTCTTACCAGATATTTTCCCTTCAGTGTCCCCTATTTTTACTAAAATATTAGTGTTATATAAAGATTCGCCTTCTGATAAATTATTATCTTTTTTTGTTATTATGCCAACTAAGCCACTTTCGGTTACTATTTCACTTTGCTCTTTATAAGAGCCATTTAAGATTATTTTTTCAAAGCCATAATTATTTTTATGGATATTAGTAATTGTATAATTTTCTTCGATATTAATACTATTTTTAAAGTTAAGTAACGTGGTGTATTCATCTTTTATTTTTCGATTTTCTTCTTTTAGTATTTCGTATTTTAAATCTGGTGATTCTTCAGTAAAAATATGTTTTACATTTATAAATAGATTAAGGATGTTGGCGTGAAAAATTACTACTAGAAAGATTATAATAAATATATAATAATTACGCTTCATTTTTATTCATTTCCTCATAAAAGCTAAAGAATTCTTTGCCATTTGTAATGATATGATCTAATATGTTTATGCCAAGCATTTGACCTGATAGTGCTAGATTTTTAGTTATGCTGTTATCTGCTGATGATGGAGTTATTACTCCAGAAGGATGGTTATGCATAAGAATAATGCTTGCCGCTCTTTCTTTAATGGCATAATTAAATATTTCTTTAGGACTAGCACTTACTTCTTCGCTTGTTCCTTCATACATTATTTGGTAGCTTATAAGTCTTTTTTTATTATCTAAAAGAATTACTAGTAGTTTTTCTTTGTCACCTGTTATATAGTTGGAAAAATATTCATTAATAAGTGCTGCGTTATTTAAGGTAATGTTTTCATTAAATGATTTGGTGTTTACTCTTTTACCTAGTTCGATAGCTGCTAAGAGTGTAATTGCCTTTACTTTTCCGATACCTTTAATGCTTGATAGTTCATTAATAGTCATTTTATCCATATCTTCAATTGTTTTTAGTTTAGTTAGAACTGTACTACTTAATTCTTTAACATTCTTATCTTTTGAGCCTGTTCTAAGTAAGATAGCAAGCAATTCTTCATTGCTTAAATATTTAGCTCCATATTTATTTAAACGTTCTCTAGGTTTTTCTAAATCTGGTAAATCTTTTATTTTCATAATACACTCTCCTTGTAACTAGCCATAATTAGATTATTAATATTTTCAATTACTTTATCATTTCCTTTGGTTATGCCATTTTCATATGTGTGAATTGCACTTATTAAGTCAGCGTCGTTAATGGTGATTGTTTTTTTATAGAATGATATTTCTTTGTTAGAAAGATAATCTTCCATTTTGGTAATTGGTTCATCACTTTTAAGAATACTATAGTATACCCGGTATACATCATCATCTTTAATTATTACTGAAGGTGTGTATTTGTTTTTAAATTCTTCTGCTACTTTGAGATCATTAAAAACACCCAGTTGAAAGCCAGTTACTTCTTCGTAATCACCAAACACTTCTTTAATATCAAAGTCGGTTTTATCAAATACTAAGTAACCAAAAATAGTACCTAAAACAAGAGATATAATGTATGGCATTATTTTTTTCATTTTTATCACCATACATAGTGTAATATAAAGTTATTTAGAAAAATGTCTAATCATGTCTTGTCCTTACATTATTTATTATTGTAAGAGAAGTGTTTATTTCCTTTTTATAAAATAAAAAAATCGCTTAATTGCGATTTTACATTACAGCTTGAAATAATAGAACTCCAAACCAGAAGCCTGCTACTATAGTAATAGTGCAGATACCTACTGCTAGTAATGTTTTACTTTTTTTGTTCATTCTTTCTCACCTATTATAATAATATCATATACAGAATACTTTTTAAAGTTTTTTTAGATATTTTCTTTGACGTATTTTGTAATATATTCTAAAGCTTCATCTTTTGAAAGGTCAATACTTTCATTTTCTTTTCTTAGTTTGAATTCAACTATGCCATCATTTAGTTTTTTACCAACGGTAATTCTAATCGGAATACCGATAAGATCCATGTCATTAAATTTGATACCAGGACGTTCTTCTCTATCATCTAGTAAAGTGTCTATTCCAGCTTTTTCTAAATTGTCATGTAGTTCATTAGCATAGTTCATACAGTTTTCATCATTTGTATTAAGGGCACATATTGCTACTTTAAATGGAGCAATATTTAGTGGCCAGATGATTCCTTTTTCATCGTTATTTTGTTCTACGTAAGATGCTAAGATTCTTCCTGGGCCAATACCATAACTTCCCATTACTACTGGGTGTGATGTATTATTTTCATCTAGGTATGTTAAGCCAAATTTTTCAGCGTATTTAGTTCCTAGCTTAAATGTATTACCTACTTCGATACCCTTTTTAAAGTATAGTTTACCACCACAAGCTGGGCATGTATCGTTTTCTTCAACGTTTACGATATCTGCTGCAATGTCATAGGTAAAGTCTTTGATATTAGCGTTTATATAATGGTATCCTTCTTTATTTGCACCTACTACGAAGTTAGTCATGTTTAGAACT
This sequence comes from bacterium, assembly GCA_030525085.1. Lineage (GTDB taxonomy): Bacteria > Bacillota_I > Bacilli_A > RF39 > UBA660 > CAG-533. The sequence continues at coordinate 43,501 of JAUNFK010000006.1, read as the reverse complement.
TCTTCGTCAATAATGATTTGTGCTCCGGTTAGGCCAATTGGGCCAGTAAATCCAGGGCAAGCATTAGATGTGCTAATAAGAGTGTCATCTGCAAAGTTTATTTCTTTACATTTTAATAATTTGGTTACTTTGGTTTCATTTAGAGTTCTATCGCCTCTTACAAAGAAAATAGTTAGTTTACCATCAATGTTCATGATAAGGGCTTTAACTGTTTTTTTGATATCGATATTTAAAAATTTAGTTACTTCTTCAATTGTTTGCATATGAGGAGTCTCTACAAGTTCTTTTTCTTTTAGTTCTTCTTTGATAGGTTCATCTGGGATATGCTTTGATACTTCGATGTTTGATGAGTAATTACATTTATCGCATAGTACTACAGTATCTTCACCAATATCAGTTATTGCTTGAAATTCTTCAGATAAAGAGCCACCCATAATACCAGTGTCAGCTTTAACGATTGCATAGTTTAAGCCAATACGATCAAAGATTTTTTTGTAGGCATCAAACATTTTGTGATATGAAATGTCTAATCCTTCTTCATCTTTGTCGAAAGAGTAAGCATCCTTCATAGTAAATTCACGAACTCTGATAAGGCCAAATCTTGGTCTAGGTTCATCACGATATTTTGGTGCTTGCTGATAGATAGTAAATGGTAAGTCTTTGTAACTTCTAACCATATTTTTAGCAGCAACTGCAAATAGTTCTTCATGGGTTGGTCCTAGAACATATGGCTTAGAGTATCTGTCTTTTAAGTGAAACATTGAGCTACCTAGTGAGTCTACTCTACCACATACTTCATAATATTCTTCTGGAATTAAGCTTGGCATTAGAAGTTCTTGAGCTCCAGCATTATCCATTTCCTCTTTGATTATATTTTTGATGTTGTTAAATGTACGTAGTCCTAATGGCATGAACATATAGATACCTGCACCTATTTTTTTTATCATTCCACTTCTTACAAGTAGGTTGCCACTAGTGCTGTCTTCGTCTTTAGCATTTTCTCTTAGAGTGTAGAAAAAGTTTGTTTTTAGTTTCATTTTTATCCTTCTTTCTAATAAAAAAAGATGATACCTAAAGGAGCATATATTATGCGGTACCATCCTTATTTTTACTTAATTTTGATAACGGAATTACCCGGTTTGTTTTTTTAAGAGTAGGATTTATTATCTTTATCTACCTATATTACAGCAGCATAGGCTCTCTTTAAGATTAGTTTTAATAAATATGTCTCTTACAAATTTCTATTAATATTTTAGATTATTTTTGTGTTTTAGTCAATCTTTTTAGCTTATTATAGCTGGTCTTTTCTTATTTTCTTTTAGTGTACTTTCATAATCTGCAAAGATATCAATAAAACTATTTGTTTGATATAGGCCGATTAGTCCCTTATACATATTTAGTAAATTAAGCTTTTCAGCTGGGGTTGCACATATTTTGTTTAGTTCATCGTTGCTTGAGATGATTACTTGGATTGGTAGTAGAAGCGTTTGATCTATCAAATATTTATAAAAATTTTCCGGCGCCATAACAGTTTCCGGGATATATATTCCATCTTCGGCTTTTTTTAGGCCCATTATAAAGTATGGCGTTATTGCTTCATCACTTGGTGTGAAAAGAATTTTTGTACTATCACCAGGGAATAGTTGTCCCGTTTTACTATATTTTTCTTTGTCAAAATTTATACAACCGAAATCGAAGCTTTCAAACGTTGATAGTTTGGAGAATGCAATACATCTAATCATTATTTTATAATAATTTAAGATTTTTCTATTTTTGGCAGTAGCGTCATGTCTGATAATATCTTCTGCTCTATCAATAATTATTTTTAACATTTCAAATGAGGTTGTTTGCTCTCCTGGCTTTAAGCCGAGTTCTCTCGTTCTTACTGGTTCCATGAAATCACTTAAAAGATTTTTATAATTAATACCTAAAAGGTGTGCTAGGTTTTTAGCTAAGATTTCAAAAGTGAATTCTTCTCCATTACTTAACATAAAGTTATAGCTTTTATCTTGATATTTTTGTTCGTATGCTTTAAATGCAGACTGTAAGTTTTCCATAACATCTGCGGCGTAGTTTACACCTGGAAACGGTACGTCTTTTACTTGTTTCGAAACGTATTGTAACTCTTTTCTACTAATCATAATATAACCCCCATATTTGACGAGATTATACCATAAAAGTATTGTTTTGTCAAACGAACGTTCTATTTTATAATATACGGATCTTCGCTAGTTCCGTTTCCAGTAGCAGTTACGGTTTGTTTTAGGGATATTGATGGTCTTATACCAAGGACACTATCTATACGGATAGTGCCGATAAATCCAGAGTTAACAGACCATATATTTGCTCCACTACGATAATATGCTGGAGACATTGTCCACCAATAATTTGATCCTGTATTTTCTTGTAAATATATTCCTAAATTGGCAAATGTATAATCTGTATTGTTTTTAGCTCCGGCAAAGGCCACTTCATCGGCTGTTAGCAAGCCTATTTTATAAGTAAGTGCTCCATTTCCATATAGTGTATCACTTACTGTCATTTTTGATAGTTTACCGTTATTGTTATCATTTGAGCAAATAAGTGATGGGCTAGCATAAAGGCTTGAGTCACTACCGGAGATTCGATTATATGCACTATAACCAGTTTGGTTTGTGCCATATCCTAGGCCTGTTCCATATGTACTACCATTTGATAAGGTTGTAATTACTTTTTTATCATTACACCAGATGGTATCGGCTAATTTATCTTCATATGAAAGAAGTGCTGTGTTATACCATGATTCTAAAGCATTTAAAACTGTGTTTTTATTTATATTTGTATGTGTATTTGCATAATTAGATGAGTTTGTTGTGCCATACATAAGGCCTATATAAGCGTTATCTTCATAAAGTTCATTCCATTTACTTGTATATGCTGATTTAGAGTATCTTGCAAATGCTGCGGTTTTGTCATTATTTATTGACGAACATGGATTTGCAGAATTATTTATATTGTCATTGTGTAATACTATTTTTATTGTGCCATTTCCGTTTATTCTAACTATTCGCCAGCATTTATTTGCAAACTGCACGTAGTTGTTTTTTACTGCACCTCTAAAATAATAGGACGTTCCGTAATCATCTTTTGTACTTGCTAAGAGAGCTTCGTTTTTCTTTTTGTTAGATGTTACCTCTTTGTATGTTAAATTATTTTCTGTCGCATTGGTGACATAGAAAACTCTATATAGATTATTTGTATTTATTTGAGTAGTTGTGCTTGCACTATTTTCTGATGGTTCATTGGAAACAATATATTTTCCGATAAGCTCAGTATATGAGTATTTGTATACTGATGATGTAACTTTAGTGCTGGTTAGATTAAATAAAATACTGTTAGATGAAAAATCAGTACCATATGTCCAGTAATAATTTTTGTAAGTGTCATCTATACTCATTATGGAAGTTTCGCTTATATCATCTTTAGTGTGAGCACTTATTTCTCTTCCTGGAACAGTTAGTGGTTCTTTTAATTTATTTAGAGGATCATTTCTTAGAGCTGCTAGCAAAGTCCCATCTGGAGCACTATTCCAGTTGTCTGGAGCGTTTTCATCTGGTTCACTAACAATGACGATTTGTCCTTGGTATTTCTTATTTGCTCCTTGCTGTGCGGTTGTATCATAATCTATCCATAATCTTAAATTATATTCTTTACTTTCGTTTGGTTCAAGGCCTGTTTCTAATAGAATATACCCATTATGATTATTATCTAGTAATTTTGTCTTTTGCGTGCCTATTAATATAGATTGATCACTTATTGTACCTGAAATAGATATATTAGCTTTCATATATTTACTAGATATGTAAGTGTTGTTTTCTTCGTTTAAGCTATCAATTGTAATATATGTTCTAACATACTTGGAACAATTATTTGTGATTTTGAATGTAAACGGATTTTTCTTTAATCCTTCTGCATCTGATATTGGAAATTCATTAGATAAATTTATTGCGCTATTTTCTTCGGTAAGTGTTGTGCTAAAGCATGATAATGCAGTAACTTTATTGTCTTCTGATTGTCTTAAGTATAATGTAAAAAATGCATATGATGTAGCTATTAGGCATAGCGTGGTAATTAATAAACTATAATATATTTTAAGTTTCTTTTTAGATTTTTTTAATGCAACTTCTTGGTTCATATATACTCCCTATCCTTCTATAGAAAGTATATAACAACCCCCCCCCGTGTCAAGTTAATATTCGGCCTTATTTATTCTATTGTTCGAGGTTTTCAGATACTATTTCTTGCTCTAGTTTTAATCTTATTTTATATTCTTTTTCGCATTTATCTTGAATGATTTTAATGAGATTAAGAATATCTTTTGATGAAGCGTCTTTTTTATTTATGATGAAGTTGGCATGCTTTTCACTTACATATGCATCATTTATGTGAAAATTTTTAAGACCTAGGCTTTCAATTATTCTTCCAGCATAGTCGCCTCCTGGATTTTGAAATACACTGCCAGCAGATGGATATTCTGTAGGCTGAGAGCTAGCTCTTTTTTGAGCGTATTCTTTTACCAGTTTTAGTGATTCTTCTTTATTACCTTTTTCTAGTTTTAATGTAGCACTTAAAATTATAAGATTTCTATCTTTTAAATTAGTATGATGGTGAGACGCTACTATTTTACTAGCGTCTATTTCTTTTATGGTTCCTTCTTCAAAAACTTTAATTTTGGTTACGTATTCTAGAATACTATGTTTATATGCGCCAGCATTATTCATGATTGCACCGCCTAAGCTTGCTGGTATTCCAGAAGCCCATTCTAGGCCTGTAAGGTTATTATTTATAGTTATATTTACCAGATTTGGTAATAAGATTCCTGATTCTGCAATAATTTTTTCATTATTTATTTTAATATTTTTTAAGTTTAGATGAATTATAGTTCCGTTTATATATTCTGGCAAGATTAGATTTGAACCGTTGCCAATTATTTTGTATGGCTCTTTTATGTTTTTTATTAAATTAGTTAATTCTTCTTCATTATCTATTTCGATAAATGTTTTGCAAACTGAATTTAGTTTATAAGTATTATAGTTTTTTAAGTTTTTATTTTTTATTATTTTCATAGCACTCTCCTACCATAATTATATAATAAAAAGGCAAGATTTACCTTACCTTCTTAATTCTTCTAATTTTTTCTTTTCTTCTTCTAGTTTTTGTCTATCTAGTTCAACGATTTTAGCAGGTGCTTTATTTACATAGTTTTCGTTTGTTAGAAGAGTTTCTCTTCTTAGGATAGATGCTTCTAGAATTTTAATGGCAGCATTTTTAGCTTCGATGTCTTTTTCTGTCTCTAGTTTTTCAAAGAAGATTGTTGCCTTGATTTTGCTTGAGAATACTTTGTATGATTTGATACCTAAAGGTTCTTTTACTAGGTTATCATCTAGCTTAAGCATTTTGACAATTAGATTGTTATCATCGTTTGTATCAAACATTACTTTAAGATCTTTAGTCATAGCATTTTCGGCTTTGATGTTTCTAAAGCTTTTGATAAACTCGATTTCGTCATCGACAATCTCTTCTTCAAGTGGGAAAACATATTTTTTATTATGTTTTGGATATTTAGAAATCATGATTGATTCATCTTCTTTTACTGGTAGCATTTGATAAATTTCTTCTGTTACATATGGCATAAATGGATGAAGAAGTTTTAAGATGCCAGTTAGAACTGTGATTAGTACTGATTTAGTTGTTATATCTTCAGTTGTATATTTAGCCATTTCAATATAGTAGTCACAGAAGTAGTTCCATGAGAAGTCATAGATAGCTGCGCATGCATTATTGAACTCAAATTTGTCCATGTATTTTTTAGTTTTTTCAATTGTTTTTTCGTATTTAGTTAAAATCCATTTATCTTCTGGTTTTAGGTTTTCCAAATTTATTTCTTTTAAAGAGTTTGTGCTTGATAAAACGAATCTTGAAGCGTTCCAAATTTTATTAATATAGTTCCAAGCTGCTTTGATTTTATCTTCATCAAAACGCATATCAGTTCCAGGAGCTACATCGCTTACTAAGTAATATCTTAAGGCGTCTGCTCCATATTGTTTAACCATATCAAATGGGTCGATTCCGTTACCTAAGCTTTTTGAGAATTTTCTTCCTTGTTTATCTCTGATAAGGCCATGAATTAGGCAGTGTTCGAATGGTCTTTGACCTAGTAATTTTTCTCCTTGGAATGTCATTCTATTTACCCAGAATGGTATGATGTCATAACCAGTAACTAAAGTACTATTTGGATAGTATCTTTGTAAGTCTTCGGTGTTGTCTGGCCATCCTAGAGTTGCAAATGGCCATAATGCACTTGAGAACCAAGTGTCTAGGACATCAGGATCTGCAGTCCAACCTTCTTTTTCTGGAGGGTTTACGCTAACACAAACTTCATCACCTTTATACCAAGCTGGAATCCTGTGTCCCCACCATAACTGACGAGATATACACCAATCATAAGTTATTTCCATCCAGTGATTCATTGTCTTTTCATATCTTGATGGTACGAAGTGTACTTTGGTTTTTGAATCTTTTTGAAGTTCTAGAACTTTGTCTGCTAAAGGTCTCATTTTAACAAACCATTGTTTTTTGATCATTGGTTCAATGATAACGCCAGTTCTTTCTGAGTGGCCTACTTCATGCTTGATTGGTTCGGTTTTAATTAATAATCCTTGAGCTTCTAATTCTTTTACTACTTCCTTACGGCAAGCTTCTCTTGTTAGGCCTTCATATTTACCGCATTCACTATTCATTGTTGCGTCATCGTTCATGATAATAATTCTTTTTAGATTATGACGAAGTCCTACTTCAAAGTCGTTAGGGTCTGATGCTGGTGTTATTTTAACAGCACCAGTACCTTTAGTCATATCAGCATGTTCATCTGTAATAATTGGGATTAATCTATTTGTTAGTGGTAGTTTTACATTCTTGCCAATAAAATCTTTATATCTTTCATCGTTTTCATTAACAGCAACTGCAGTATCACCAAATAGGGTTTCTGGTCTTGTTGTTGCTACCACTACGTAGTTACTATTATCTTCTAGATAATATTTGATGTGGTAGTATGCACTTTCTTCTTCTTTGTATACTACTTCTTCGTTTGATAAAGCAGTCATTGCTACTGGATCCCAGTTGATTAACTTTTCTCCTCTATAGATAAGGCCTTCATTGTAGTAGTCAATAAATACTTTTTGAACAGCTTTTTCAATTCCTTTATCTAGTGTAAAACGCTCTTTTGTGTAGTCAAGTGATACGCCTAGTGAAGCCCACTGATTTCTAATTACGTCGGCATGTTCATTAGTCCATTTCCAGCATTCGTTAAGGAAAGCATCACGACCAATTAGATATTTTTCTCTTCCTTGTTCTTTAAGGCGAGCTACGACTTTAGCTTCAGTTGCAATTGCAGCATGGTCCATTCCTGGAAGCCATAAGCAATCGTAGCCTTCCATTCTTTTATATCTAATAATAGCATCTTGTAAAGATACATCCCAAGCATGTCCTAGGTGTAAAACACCAGTAACATTTGGTGGTGGTAAAACAATGCAGTATGGCTTTTTAGTTACATCGCCACTTTTAAAGTATCCCTTACTTTGCCAAAATGAATATTTTCCCTTTTCAACTTCTTCATGATTGTATTTAGTATCTAACATGTTTTGATCCTCTTTTCTATGTATTTGTTTATCTTATCAAAATAATCTTTGTAAAATTCTTTATTTTCTAGATTTTCATATATATTATTTATATAATTAAAATCGTATAGTAATTCTAAGGTGTAGTTATAGTTGATATCGTAGACGAGTGCTAAAACACTTAACACTTTGTCTGCGTAAGTTTTGACGTATTTATTAGTAATTGTTGTGCCTTTATTAAATTCTTTAAATACTTCTTTACTAATGACGTTAGTGTTATTTTCCATAGTAATCTCTCTTTGACTCAATTGATAAATGATATCTAGTTTGTCTGCATCTCTTATAAGTTTACAAAATTTATTGTTTTTAAGTGATGATGGTAATTTTAGTTTATTGTGGTAGTAAATAGCATCTAGTACTTCTTGTTTATCATATGCTTTAATATTAAACATTTTTTCATATTCTTCTTTATTTAGAAGGTATGCTCCATATGATCCATGGTCCATATATTTACTAAAGCATTTGTACATAGTCCATTCTTCGAATCTGCCAATGTCATGAAGAAGTCCTATTTGTGTAGCTAGAGCAACGTCTTTTAGTGGCCATGATAGGTGCTGAGCAATCTTTTTAGAGATGGTGCTTACTCTTTTTGAGTGATAATATTTTCTCCTTATTGCTGGCTCATTATAGTCAAAATTATTAAATACAAATTCTTCAAATTCACGATACATTTTTTAATCCCTTTCTTAAAAAAATAGTTATAAATGTAAGGGTGAGATAATTCACGGTACCACCTTACTTTTATAACTATTGTTATTCTTTATATATTTAACGCATATTAACGATTTTTCTCCACTGCAACCTTCATATTTTTTTATTATTAACTTGCACCAAATGTTAACTCTCTATAAATAAAATAAATATTACTCCTCAGCTTCCCTGAAAACTAAATTTATTATATATTATTTTTTTAAAATTATCAAGAGCACTCTTGCTTAAGATGTAATTTACTGCTATAATTATTTTAGAATAAAAGGTGGTGGAAAGATGGATGAGTCACTAAATAATGATGAAGTTATGTTAGATGCTAGTCAGCTTTCTGCGCCAAATAATGACCTTGTTAATTTTAATTATGAAGAAGTACCTATTACAGATATAGTTAATAATATTATTTTAGATGGTATAAAAAGAAAGGCATCAGATATTCATTTTGACCCATACGAAAAAGGCCTTAGAATTAGAATGCGTATTGATGGAGCTTTAATGGATTATAGTCATGTTCCTTTATATATTCAGAAGAATATGATTACAAGAATCAAGATTATTGCTGGTATGAATATTACCGAATCACGTGTTCCTCAAGATGGTGCGATTAAAAATAAACTTGAAAATGTTAATGTCGATTTACGTGTCTCTTCCCTACCAACTAATTTAGGTGAGAAAATAGTTATTCGTATTTTGGATTACTCAATGAGTAGTGCTGGTATTGAAGAATTAGATTTTAATAAAGAAAATTATAATAAAGTTATTAAGATGATGAATGTACCAAATGGTATTATTCTAGTTACTGGTGCAACTGGTACAGGTAAATCTACTACTGTTTACTCTATCTTGCAAAGGTTAAATACAGAGGACAGAAACATAATTACTGTAGAAGATCCGATAGAAATGAATATTGAAGGAATTAACCAGGTACAAGTTATTTCAGAAATCGGGCTTACATTTGCTAATGTTTTAAGAAGTATTTTAAGACAAGACCCAGATGTTATAATGATTGGTGAAATTCGTGATGATGAGACAGCAAGAATTGCAGTTAGAGCATCAATTACTGGACACTTAGTACTTTCTACAATCCATACCAATAACTCACTTAATACGATTGAACGTTTAACCGATATGTCAGTTGAAAGATATTTACTTGGTGCTGCTCTTACAGGAATTATTTCACAAAAGCTTGCTAGAAGGCTTTGTAAGCATTGCCGAACTAGTAGAGCTGCTACTGATTATGAAAGAAAAGTATTTAAAGAAGCTCTTAATATAGATGTAAAGGAGATTTATGAACCACATGGATGTGAACATTGCCATCAAGGTTATGCTGGCAGAATCGCGATTCATGAAGTGCTTTTAATTAATCAGGAAATTAGAGATGCCATTGTTAGGAATGCAGATAAGCCAGAGCTTAGAAAGTTAGTTTATAAATCTGGTACAATTACAATGCTTCAAGATGGTTTAGCCAAAGTTATTAGTGGTGAGACAACGTTTGAAGAAATATTAAAATTAATTGATTTAGAAGATGATTTAGGAACTAACACTAATTTAGGACTACAAGAAACGATTAAGGATTCAGAAATAAATAATAAAGCTAGAGACTATGAAGTTTTAGACTTGTAGTCTTTTTCTTTTGCATAAAAAAAGAGATAATAATGTATCTCTAATTTATTTTCATTACCTCTTCTATTTTGATTTTAGCACTAGCAATACTTTCATCGTCTGGTTTCATGACATATGCTTTTAATCCACCAGTTGAGTATGTTTTATCATAGCTATCAGTTCCAGTTAAGCTAATACTTTCGATTTGCCATTTAATGTTTTTGTCTAGCTGCATATTTACTAATTCGGTAATATCTTTTTGCTCAATATTTGTCATTACACCGTCTTGAAGACTATTTAATAGTTTATTATATTTTGTTAGAATTGCTGGGCTTATTGCTTTATTTATTATACCTTCAATAATCTGGCTTTGGTGTTTTCCCCTGGCGTTATCTCCACCAGCAAATTGATGTCTGTTTCTAGCATAAGCAAGAGCTTTTTCACCACTTAATGTTTGCTTGCCTGGTTTAATGTAAATCATTTTAGACCCAAATTCTCTTTTAGAGTTTTGCTCACATATAGTGTTTGTTCCGCAATCGATTGAATCATTATATCTATAGTCTGGTCTATCAACATTAACTTCAATTCCGCCTAGTGAGTCAATAATTTTTACGAATGAAGTAAAGTTTACTCTAGCATAATAATTAACATCTATATTAAGTAAGTCCCCTACTGTATTTGCACTTTCTAAAACGCCATAGATACCTGCATGTGTTAATTTGTCTTTTGCTTTTTTACTTGATAAAGTTACGTAATAATCTCTAGGAATACTAATTATTAGTACTTTTCCTTCTACGGGATTAACTACAGCTAGTAAATTTACGTCACTTCTTGCAGATTTATTTACCCTACCACTTGTATCAATACCACTTAGGTATACTGCAAATGGTTTTTCAGTCACTTTAACTGTTTTAAGGCTTTTATCACTTTTAATAGTAATATCATTAGTACCAATTAATCTTAACTGTTTTGCTTCATCATATCCATCTTTATATATTTCCATTAAGCTTGAATTAATATATAAAGCATCGTTTTCTTTTTCAATAACACTTTTGACTGCTTCACTGATATTTTCATAGTCTTTTTCTTTAAATGTAATTTGTTTACTAAGTTTATCTAGAGCTTTTGTGTTCGGTGAATATACTGAGATGTTTTTGTTATCTAAATCTTTAATAGTTTTATAATCAGAGTCATCAAGAACGTATAATTCATAACTTTCAGTTCTTACACCAATATCAAATATTTTATTAAAGAAACTTATTGTGCCAAAGGCATAATTGATACCAGCTATTTCGACTCCCATTATGAGCAGTGTTAGAAGAACACTTATTAATTTGATGTAACCTTTAGTCTTTCTACATAACATACATATAATTCCAAATATAATAAAGCTTAATACGATAATTCCCGGCAATAAGTATTTGTAAGGAATAACATTAAAGTATATTAATACACTTGATGCAAATACGGTCATGATTACCAATATTAAGGCTAGAATGCGATATATTTTTAGTTTTCTTTTTTTCTTTTTCATATATTTCACCTGCAGTTTTATCTTACCATATTTTAGTTAGAAACTTTTCTTTATTGTAAAGAAAAAGAAGTTAACTTTACGTTACTTCCCTTTTGTATAGGATTCCATGTTGTATTTTGTTCCTAAATTAGTTTCAGTTATTTCAAAAATGTCTTCATATAAAGCATTTATTTTGCTTATTTGACGTTGTAGTTGTTCTTCTGTGTATAGTCCTTCGATTTCAAGCATCTCTTTTAGCTTTTCTCTTTCACCATAAGCTTTATGGAATAAGCCTCCATCATATTCTTGAACATCACTTGTAAATAAGCGATCATAGTCTCTTTGAAACATGTAGTTTTCTGGATGAACATTTTCTTTAGCATTATTCCATGAGTCATAAATAAATTGTGATTTGCTTTCCCATTCATCATCTAAAAGGTCATATTCTGTTTTTTCTTTAACGCTTGGAGCATCTTCTTTAGGCGTTACATCAGGGGTTATACCAAACTCTGATAGTTTTGATAGTGGTACGTCTAATTTGATTGTTTCGCCTTCTTTTATTTCATCTGGATTTTCGATGCCATTAATTTCACAAATATGTGCTACTTCATTAGCAATTTCAGTTTTGGTTATTTTATACCATCTTGCAATATACCAAAGTGTATCTCCTCTTCTTAAAGTGTAATTAATCCTTTGAGTTTCTTCAACAAATGCGCGATCGTTTTTTGATTCTATACCGAAGTTTATTAGTTTTGATACCGGAACATCAAGTGTTAGAATCATATTTTCTTTTAAGATACTTTTTTCCTTAAGGTTATTTAATTTGCGAATATTAGCAATCTCATTTACAATTTCACCATCTGTATCACAGTATTTTTTAGCAATAGACCATAATGAGTCTCCTAGTTCAACTGTATAAGAAATTCTCTTTGTTTCTTCTTTAATTGGTTCTTCCATAGTAGTTGATGTGATAGGATCACTATCTTTAGTTACATCTTTTTTACCAAATGAACATCCAGTTAAGCTTCCTAAAGTTATAGTTCCAGCCAGTACTAGAGAAATTGCTCTAACGGTTTTATCCTTGTTATAAATACTGATTGTACCAAACTTCTTTTGCAATTCTTTAAGACTTGTTCTAAAACCAGCAATTATTGATTTTTTTGGAACCTTATTCATGTTATTTGGATATATAGTTACTTCTCCATTAACTTCTTTATTATCAAGAGTTCCATTTACTTTGTATTTTTCTGATAGTTTCATGTTATCACCTATTTTAATTATATATTATTCTTTAAATTATAACAAGTCCCCAACTAGTGTAAGGTTATCTAACGAAGTTATCTTTACTTTTACAATGGTCCCTTTTGGAATGTTATGATTTATTTTTATTCTAAGATAATTATCACTATAACCGTATGTGTAACCGTCTTTAAATTCTTCAGCTAAAACTTTAATTTCTTTACCAATATACTTTTGATAATACTCTTTTTCTAGTTTATCAGAAAGAGCTAACATTAGATGTGTTCTTTCATCTTTTTGTTTGTCTGAGACAACATTTTTCATTTTTGAAGCTGCTGTTCCATTTCTTTTAGAGTATGGAAATACGTGAATTTTACCGAATTTTAATTTCTCGGCATTCTTTATACATTCATTAAATTCTTCTTCTGTTTCGGTCGGAAAACCTACTATAAGATCAGTTGTTATATTTATTTCTGGTTTGATGCTTCTTATTTTATTAATGATATCACTAAATTCTTCAATAGTATATTTTCTATTCATCATCTTTAACGTATTGTTTTCTGCACTTTGAACTGGGATGTGCATATGTTTACATAGTTTTGGGTTGTTTTTTAATTCGTTTAAGAATTCTTCATTATTTATTTCCGTTATTTCGATGCTGCTTATCCTTATTCTTTCTAGGCCATCAAGTTTACTTATTTCATGAATTAATTTAGTTAAATTTGGATATCTACCTGTATGAATGCCAGTTAAAACGATTTCTTTAAATCCATCTTCTACAAGACTTTTAATTTCGTTATAAGCACTATCGTAGTCTTTAAAACGGACATTTCCTCTTACGTATGGAATTATGCAGTATGAGCAGTAGTTATCGCAGCCATCTTCAATTTTTACAAAAGCACGTGTTCTATCATAACTTTTAGCAATTTGCATTTCTTCAAATTCAATATTATCTAAATTATATATTTTTTTAATTTGAGTTTTGTTTTTTAAATAATCTTCTAGAAGTGTTACGATTTGAGTTTTATCTTTGTTGCCTAGAATAATATCGATATCTAATGAATCAAGTTCTTTAGGATCTTGCTGTGTGTAACATCCACATACAATTATGATAGAATTTGGATTTTCTCTTTTTGCTTTTCTAATTATTTTACGGTCTTTAGCATCACTTTGATTAGTTACAGAACATGTATTAATTACTACAACATCTGGGTTTTCATCTAATGTTACTATTTGGTAGTTGTTTTCTAAAAATATTCCCTTGATTACTTCTGACTCGTAAAAGTTTACTTTACAGCCTAATGTTTCAATTGCTACTTTCATTTTTACCTCCTAAAAAAAAGCCACTAATGGCTTAAATCTTTTTGTAATTCTTTTAATGCCTTTAGAAAATTTTCTTCTTCTTCATACTCAAACATTTTAACATTTAATTTTGGCATCTCAAGTGTATTTTCATTTTTGTCTTCACTAATAGATATTTTTCTTACCGTTAGTTCTGGTACAGGACTATTATATTCATCGTCATAACTAATGTTTATTTTATCTTTATTTTTAATAAGTTCATCATAACTAATGATTGCATTATTTTCTTGTTCTTCTTCGTAGCTAGTAAGTTTAATAGTTTCTGGTTTGTAGTTTTTTTCAATATTTTTGCAAACTGCTTCAATATCAAAACCATCTTTACCAATAACTGTTTCTTCTTCATCACCACACTTAATTAGGTATACAATATAAACTAATAATACGATTAGTAAAATTGTACCTATAAAGAAGAAATAATCTCCCATACTAAGTGAATAAATAAACCCCATTAAATTTTCTAATAATTCTTTCATAATTAACACCAAAATTTCTTTCTATTATACAATATTTTTTTATTTTTTCAAGAGCAAAAGAAGAGAATCATACTTATAAAGTTGTTTAATCCATGTAATATCATTGGATAGTAGATGTTGTCTTCTTTTTTGTAAATGTACGCTAGGACAAAGCCCATTGTTACATAAGGGATGCTGCTTATTAAGGCATATGTTAGTTCTAATTCTGTCGGAAATATATGTAGGAAGCCAAAGAATAAGCCACTTATGATAATAAATAAATTTTTATTTTTAATAACTTTACTAATGCCTAATCTGAAGATGCCCTCTTCTACTATTGGAGTTGTAATACTTGTTGTTAGAAGCATGATGATTGGAGCACTTGTAGTATATAAGTTGATTGCTTCTTGATTTTCACTAACATCAACTTCATATCCAGTCATAAGACATAAGACAGACATAACTACACTACTTACTAATTTCATGCCCCAGAAAATGCAGAAATATTTAACTATCTTTTTGATAAATTCTTTATCTTTAGTAATTGATGTGTCTTTTACAAGGTCACGATTATACAGTGCAAAGATAATAACTGCTAGTATTACTTCAGCAGCTGATGTAATGATAACCGCATCTTTGTAGTCAGCAATTATAAAGCCCATTCTTTTAATGAAGTATGCCAGCACTGAGCTTAGTGTAAAAAATGTAATAAGTGCTACAAATAATTTAATAATACTAATTATTCTTTCTTTCATATTGGTCTCACATTATACTACTATATAGGACGCTTGCAAGTAAAATATAAATACTATATGTTACGATGCTTGTTACTATATTATTGTTTTTGCGATAAATAACTGATAGTAGCATAAACATTATAAATGCTGGCACTGAGTTAATTATCATGTAACCTATTGTTCCTTTTATTAGATATGCATGGTATAGTGCAGCGGCTAAACCAGAAGCAATGATGCTACCACTATAACTGAATAATCTGTTTACTCCTAAATCAAATATTGTAACCTTTAAATAAGGCACTATTATTATATTTTTTGCGAATTCTAAAATAAGTTCTAAGTTGAATGGTTTATTAAAAATATTATAGAAGCTTATACTATGGTATGTTAGATAAAAACTTTTAGCAATAACTGAGCAGATATAATTTGTTACTAACATAGTTACAAATATTATTAGGAAAGCTACAAATGCATAAATAATATTACTAGTAAACTTTCTTTTAAATTTTTTGAACTCGCTTTTAAGTTCTGGTTTATAAATCAAATAAATAAAAAATGATATTAGAATGTATAAAATTATACTTGAAATACTTTTACTAATATTGATTTTAAATAGTGAAAGAAACTTATAAAAGTATTCTTCGGAAAATAATAATATAATAAAACTGATAAGTAATCTAATTAAATTTACTACAAAATCTTTCATAACTTCTCCCTACTATATTAATGATAAATCATTTGTTTTTTGGTCGCAACTAGAGATTGTAAATTTACAACTTTCTTGACAAAATTAGACACTTTGTAAATCTGTATATTTTATTAAATAAATCTTTTTGTTTTTATAAAAAGCATAGAAAACATTGTTTAATTCAGTGCTTTGCTTATCTAGATAATTTAATAACCAGTACTTGCTGTGCTTTATTTCTTTTAAGGTTTTAGTTTGAATAACGCCATCTACGATAAGTGCTAAAGGATAAGTACCTTCTGTTTTAAATAAATTATATTTAAAGATGCTCAGTTTACCATTTGTTTCTAGAAAAGCATATTCAACATCCTCGATTGATTTAATATTATTTTGTCTTAGACTTAAAAGTAAATCATCTAAACTATATCTTTGTTTTATCATTTCTTTGTAGTTTAAAATCCCTTTATTTATTATAATACTTGGTTTACCATCTAAAAGATTTCTGAATGTTCTTGATTTAATTGATAAGAATGCAAAAAGGATTTCAATTAGTACAAGAATCGAAATTGGGGCAACTGTAAGAATCATTGGTTCATCAATATTTTCTATACTTATTGCTACTAACTCGGCGATTAGAATAGATACGATCAGATCTATTACACCTAACTGTCCTATTTCTCTTTTTCCCATTAATCTATAACTAAGCATTATAAAAAAATAGAAAAATACTGTTCTAAAGATAGCTACAAATAATTTCATAAAATCACCTACATTATAATGATTAAATTTTTGTTTTATTATTCACATTAAAGTAATTTTATGTTATTATTAATTTATGATAAAGATAGTATTTAAAATAAATGGTAGTGGAATAAATGCTTACAAATTATTAAAAGATACACCGAAAGAAGATTTAAATAAAACGAATGTTATTGATACTAAAGAGTTAGTATTTTCAGACGTTTATATTAAAAATAATCTTGAGCTTGTATCTTCATTTTTGAATGTTATAATTATTAAACGTAAGATAAATACGATGATTATAAAAGACTTTGACATTACTATTCTTATTTTAGATATTATTAAAACTATTCCAAATATCACTGATTTATATATTAAACCAGATGAAGCTGTTAATTATGATATTTTCTTGAAACTTTTAGAGAATAATTATTTGGAAAATTTAAATGTTTATGATTTTCCTAGAATTCTTTTAGAGAGATTAGATACAAACAAAAAGATTGTTGTTAATACTAGAACTGAAATATTATTTATAAGCAATTTTATGAGGATAAATAATTTAAATACCTACTCTGATATTTATTATAAAAAAAGTATTGCTATATCAGAGTTTGCTAAAGAAGATAAAAATGATTTAATAACATTTATTAAAATAAATAAATATCTTAAGGAAATTAACTTTAAAGAATTTAGTATCGAAGTATTTGATTTAGTTATGAATCTACTTATTCAAAATTCTAAAGAAAATATAAAAATTACATTCGATTACGATAAGCTTAATAATGAATCGATTAATGTTATAAGTAAGTATAAAAAAGTTAATGAGAGAACATTAATAAATAGTAATATTACTTTTAAGATTAATTACAGTGATGAATATAAGAAAAAGAATTTATTTAAACAAATTAATTTAAATTTTATTAAGGTATCTTTAGGGGCAGTTATTCTTGTAATTGTTGTTATGATTGGCATAAATTATTATAAGAATTATGTTGATGAGCAAAATTACCTTGGTATTGAAAATAATTTAAAGGAAATTATTAAAGCAAATCAAAAGAAAAATGAAGATGAGTCTCCACTTGATATTATTGAGCCAGGTGATGATGATAATACTACAACTACAACGACTACTACTTCTGTTTATGATATTCAGTATGAGCAAGTATTTTCTTCTCTTCAAGAAATAAATAAAGATACTGTTGGCTGGTTAACCGTTAATAATACCAAAATTGATTATCCAGTTGTACAAGCTAAAGATAATGATTATTATTTAAAAAGAGACTTCTATCAAAATAAAAATAGACATGGATGGGTATTTATGGATTATAGAAATAATCCAGATGAGTTAAATGAAAATACAATAATATATGCTCATAATCTTGCTAATCAAACCATGTTTGGTACACTACGATATGCATTAAATTCTTATTGGTATAAAAAGAGTGCTAATCAGGTTATTACTTTTAATACACCTAATGCTAATATGAAATTTCAAATCTTCTCAATATACACTGTTCCTACTACTAATGACTATTTAGATGTTACATTCCCAGGAAGCGCTGAATTTCAAGCTTATATAGATTTAGTTAAAGGAAGAAGTATTTATGATTTTAATATTTCTGTAGGTACTGATGATAAAATTCTTACTTTATCGACTTGTGCTAGTGGTAATGATAAAAGACTTGTAGTACATGCAAAATTAATAAAAGAAAGCTAATTTAAGCTTTCTTTTGATTTTCTTTAATAACTTCTAAAATTGCTCTCATTTGTCTATATTCATCTAAAGTAAACATGTCATTTTCATTTTTCTTTTCTACTACAACATACTCTACTTTTGGTTCATATACAATTTCTCTTTGTACTTCCTCAATTGTTTTAGGAAGTTCTGGTTCTTCATAAAAGTTTTCTTCTTTTTTAGGTTTAGCTAATGTTTTAATTATCTTAATTAAGATAAGTGATACTATCCAAAAGATAAATATGCCTAAACTTACTTCAAATAGGATCATTAAATGATCGTTTGTGTAGATGCTTATTTTACTAGATAAATCAACTTTAGAATTTTCTATTTCGTCTAGTATAAGGAAGAATATATAACTATTTGATATAAAAGCTAATGCGTTAAATGTTTTTACATTTGCAGATATTTTTTTATTTACTAGTGAACATATTAAAATTATTAAACTAATGATAAGCATAATTATATATTCTAAAACAGTTGGAAAATATATTAAAGATATTAAGTTTTTAGATATTGTATTAAATAGTACTAATAATGAATCGTAGTACATTGATATTAATATACCAATTACTAGTAAACTAACTACTGAATAAATAGCCTTAGTTTTTTTGTCTTTTTTGGAAATAAATTTAATATCTACTAAAATTAAAACTAATCCAAATAATAAGACTAAAAAAAGAGGTGATGAAAAAATTAGATTAAATATTGTTCTAATCTTTTCAAGTAAAGTAAACTCTACCATAAAATCACCTCTTTCCCCCTAAATTATTCTTATATACGTTCACAAATATAAATTGTTTGTGTTGTCTTGTCTCCTTTTGTACAAGTTATAAGTGTTAACGTCGTTTTATTTTTATTTCTTTTAATTGCAACATCGCCATCTTTTAAGTCTGTATAGATATTTGTAATAATATAAGTATAGTTTTTATTATTATAGGTTATCTCTACTTTATCTCCTAAAGATAGTTTATATAAATTTTTAAAATATGATATTGAGCTAGTTCCTGAATGAGCAGCAAGAATAAAATTGCCACCTTCCTTATCAGGATAGTCTGATTCTGGAACAATGTAAATGTTGCGGTTTACGTTGTTATATTTAGAATCTTTACTAACAAACCCTCTTTTTAAGTCTATTTTTGGAATAGATATATTTCCTATGTAATATTTTGTATAGTCAATTGTAACTACTGGTTTAGTTGTAGTTACAGGTTTAGTTGTTGTAGGTTCTTCAGTAGGAGTTTCTTCTGGCTCTGTTTCATCTTCTTCTGGAGTTACTACTGGTTCATCATCAATTTCGTCTAAACCTTCAATTTCATTTGCAATTTGTTCATAATACAATTCATTCATATCATCAAAGACTTCATGCTTTATTGTATTAAAATATGTACTACCTAAAATGCATATTCCTATAAATAGGATAAGTACTGATATTACAGTACTTATGTATTTTTTTCTAGTTTTGTTTTCCATTTCTGTATAACATTACAGCGCCAGCTGATACTACTAATGTACCAACAACATATGTTAATGTACTAGATAATCCAGTGGTTGGTACCACAATAATTTCTGCTTCTTCTTTTTGGTTATAAATAGTTAATTCTACAGCGTCAACATATCCGCTTGAACCTTTAATTTTGATTTTTCCTTCTTCATCTACTGAGAAGTAAATCTTAGCATCAGTTTTTTCATAACCATTTGGTGCTGCTTCTTCACTTAATACGTATTCACCTTCATCAAGTGTAATATAGCTAGCACTATTTGTAGTAGTAATAGTTGCTACTGTTTCCCCTTTATTATTTTTAATCATTAAGATTGCTCCACTAACATATTCATTAGTCTTGCTATCTAATTTATTAATTTTGATTGCTGACTTATCTAAAAGCTCATTAACCATTTTAATATGATCTGTTTTTACATATTTTCCATCTTTTAGTTCATAGATGTTTAAGTCTTCATCAACTTTGAATGTAATTGTTGTTGTAGTTAATTTGTATCCTTTTGGAGCGATTGTTTCACTTAGTGTATAAACACCTGGATTAACAGTTACGTAATGTGCTTCATTAGTACTTGTCCATTTATCAATTACACTTCCTGAAGCATCTTTAACTACTAATGTTGCTCCTGGTAATTCTTTTGATTCAGTAATATCTGTTTTACTAATTTTAACTTTAGTAGTAGTAATTTTGTTATCTACCATTGTAACTCTAAATGTTCCATTTAAAGATGTAATACTTACTTTTTGTTTAGCAGCTAACTTATATCCGTTTGGCGCTTCTTCTTCAACTAATGTGTAAGTTCCTTTTGGAATATTTACAAATGTTTTAGGACTTGTTGTAGATGTCCAACTTTGATATAAATCTGCTTTTGCACAAGTTGTTGATGTACAATCTCCTTTGTATAAAGCTAATTTTGCTCCGCTTACAGCGTTACCTTTTTCGTCAACTTTATAAACATTTAAAGCATTTTCATTTGGTTTTGTGATACTAAATTTAATACTATCACTAACTGTTTTATGTTCTGTATCATATTTTTCATATAATACTGATTGATATCCACTACCGTATTCGTATTCGTAAGCTGTATTAATATCATAACTTCCGCTAGCTTTAACTTCAAAACTAATTGTTTGACCATTACTTACTGAACTTACTGGTACTGAAACTTGGAATGAAGTATTTGTTTTATTAATAATTTTTGCTCCACTTGGTGCACCAATTAATTGTAAATCATAAGTTGCTAACCCCATTTTTGTTACTTTTATTACATCTGATACATAATTTGAACCAGATATAGTGAAATTATTTGTTCCGGATAGTTTGATTGAACCAACTACTTCTGAATAGTTTTTAGCTCCTTCAACTAAGTTGTAAATTTTACCTGCGATTGCATTAGTATTTCTTAAGTTTGTTAGTGTGTTTTTAGCAGATTGACTTAGATTGTTTGTTCCACTCCAAACGTCTTTATACCACCAAACTGCAGTTTGCATGATATAGTAATCGTTTCCAACATTACCTGTATTAGGTTTGTTTTTAAGAATGTAAATCATTCCCTTTGGTGCAGTACCTTTTAATTTTAATGTCATGTTTGCTGGGAACTTTTTATTTGCTTCTTCACAGTATAAGTAGATACCACTAGTTGTTTGTTTGATATAAACTGTAGATGTTCCACTAATTACTGTATATCCCTTTCCTAATGATGCTGTTGTAATTGTAGATGGTGCTGCGTTTGCATTTAATTTTAATCCAAATACACTTAATAGTAAAAATAATATTGATAAAAGTTTCTTTTTCATACCAATTCCCTCTTTCTAACTAAAGCAACTTTTCCTCTTTTTGCGCCCATATCATATCACATTTTTTTATAAAATGCAAGTTTTTGTTCGCCTTTACACAATTATATGAAAAAAGCAAGTTATCTTGCACTGCGATAGCTTGCTCCTGCTTCTAATGTTATGCCTTTATTTACGAATAGTTCTCCGACGCTAACAGCCTGATATCCTTGTTCTTTTAGAATTGGCATTAGTTCTTTTACAGCATCTTTAGTACTTTCATATAAATCATGAAATAGTATAATGTCGCCTTCTTGAATATTTTCTAGTACCATTTCTTTAATTTTATCTTTATCTCTACTTTCCCAGTCTCTAGTGTCTAAGCTCCATGTTACAATCGGAACACCGGCATTTTCTTTTATTTTAGTATTGTATGACCCATAAGGTGGCCTTAAGTATGGCATGTCTTTTCCTGTTATTTCTTTAAATAAGGCATTGTTCTCGGTTATTTTTTCTAGGTA
Source organism: bacterium (assembly GCA_030525085.1). Taxonomy (GTDB): domain Bacteria; phylum Bacillota_I; class Bacilli_A; order RF39; family UBA660; genus CAG-533. The sequence continues at coordinate 21,220 of JAUNFK010000006.1, read as the reverse complement.
TTTATCGCCAGAAAGTTTAGTAAGTTTTGAGTGATCTGTTGTGTGATTAGCAATTTCAAAGCCTCTATCAGATACTTCTTTTACAACTTCTGGTCTTGCTTTGATATTATAACCGACTTCAAAGAAGGTTGCACTTGCGTTGTATTCTTCTAATATATTAATTATGTCTAACGTATATTTGCTTGGGCCATCGTCAAAAGTGAATGCTACAAGTTTGGCTCCAGTTTCAATTGTATGCTCTTCATGATATGTTTCATCTAAATTTAACTTTATTAAAGATGCTTCTTCTAATTTGTTATTAACTATTTCAAAACTATCAATTGTTTCAGCGTTTGAGATATAAATATTTGTTGTTTTGTCGTTAAATAGAATATCTATTTGTGAGTTTTCAATTGTTTCTTTGCTTATTTCATTACCATTATTTTCAATTATAGTTTTTAATTTATCAATATTAAAGATTTCAGCAAGCGAAGCTTTTTTCTTTTTGTTTAAAATTAGTGTTTCAACTTTTTTTAGGTTTTCCCCATTATATAATTTAAATAAAATGGTTGTTACGTCATTAGATTTTCCTAAATCGTATTTTATATCAGTAATATCTTTCTTGTTTATTTCTTTAAGGTATTTTTTAATTACTATATCTCTGTTATCATGAAACACTGGATAGTCAATATTTAAGCTAACATCGCTTTTTTTGTTTGATAAATGATAAAATAGTAAACTTATTAATAATAATAGAATAACAGTTAATACGGTTGTAATAATACTTCTTTTTTCCATGTAATACTCCTACGTTCAACTATATTATACCCTTTTTAAATAAAAATACTAGTTCTTTTGAAGCATTTTACAATGTTTCTAAGTAACTAGTCATATGTTTAGCCCATAATGAGTAATAGAAACTCTTTGGATGAACGCCATCACTTGAATATGGCTTTTCTTTATTAAGTAAGTAAGGACTGTTTTCTAAAAATGGTATGTCAAGATTATTTGCAAGTTCTTTAAGAGCATTATTGAATTCTTCTTGATAAGCAAAAGCCGGCTCATTACTTGTCTTTTTAGCACTTGCTGGAAGTATGGAATTTATAATAATTGTTACGCCAGGAAGCTCACTTTTTAACATGTCTAATGTTTTAGTATAGGCATTAATAAACGAAGTTATTCTTCCTGTCCATAGTTCCAAATCATTTGATCCATAAGTTAAAAATAAATAATTAGGATTTAATTCTTTTATCTTTTCTAAGTCTTTATCCATATTATCTATTCTTCTGCCTCTATGCCAAACGACATTTGATTCATCAAGGATTTGATAAGCTGTTAGTCCTTCAGCCATCGAGTCTCCTGCAACTACCGCTCTTTTTTCAGTGAATATTCTTTGGATTTCTTCTGATGAAATATTATCGATACTATAACTGTCATATGGTTCAACGTGATATGGAGAATAAATTGTTGGATTACTAGTTGTAGTTTCCGCAGTGGTTGTTGTTTCTGGAATTACCGTTGTTGTAGTTGTTGTAGTAGTCTGCGTACTGGTTGTTTTTACTGTGCTTGTTGTATTTTGAGTTTTATCGTCATTATTTTCTTTATAAGATAATTTTATTAAATAGATTAATAGTCCTAAAAGAATTATTAAAAGTAAAAGTAAACCTTTTTGGATAACTCCTTTATACATGCTAAACCTACTCAATATTTAAGAAGTTATCTTTGATTGTTTGAGCAAGTTCATCGTCCATAACAAGTAAAACAAGATCTTCTCTATTTACTACTATAACGTTTTCTTCCGCCACTTCTACGCAAACCCATTTTCGAGGATTTACTTTTTCTTTTATTTCTTTCATGGCTTTGTCAGCATCTTTAGCATCGTTAAGTCTAATTAGGACTACTGAGTGTGCGATAGAGCTCATTAAAGGCTCACTTGCTACAGCTTCTTTGTAGTCGAATGTGATATCTCCTAAATAATAGCTTTGGTTTTCACTTGTTACTTTTACGGTTTCTAAAGATGAAGGAAGATCATCACTTGGTATTCCTTCATAAACTTTGGTCATTATATCATCTAATGAACCATCTAAGCCTTTCTTATTTGAGCATCCTGCTAATAAAAGGGTGCACATTGCAATTATTAATATACCTAATTTTTTCATATTTTAATACCTCCTATTTTAATGAAAAACTATTGTTTATAACATTTATACTATATAAGAATAATACATCATCTGGCTTTGTTAAATCAACGTCTAAGTTTTGTAAGGCATCATATTTGACATATCTTAAGTCAATTACAATAACTTCATGATAACTTTCAGCAAGGAATGGAATTATGGAGCTTCCGTATGAATCTCTAAAGACAATTAATTTTTTGCTTTCGACTTCATTATTTGTAATTTTTAGCACTGGTGTCGCTCCACCTAAGAAGACATCGTAACCGTCTATGTTGTGAAAGTAATCTTCATTATATACTTTATCTTCTTTTTCTTTTTCGTAGTTATAAACTTTCATGTTATTAATAGTATCGTTTGTGATATACGCAAGTTCATCTGGTGTGACACTAGATACGGTTCTTCCATAAAGAGAACCATAGAATGGCGAAAGTTTTGCTTCTGTGTAATTAGATGCTTTTGTCTTTATTGACATAGCATCTTTTATAGTTTGGACCACATTATTTATTTTATTGTTTTTCCAGTGGATATCTGTTTTATAATAATCATCTAAACTTAAATCATTTGTTATATCTATTTGTTTTATTTTAGAATCTAAATTAGCTAATTTATCATCTATTAAATTATAGTCTTTTTTTAGTATACCTTCTGCATAATATTCTTTATCTGGAATCTTAACAAAATAGATATTTTTTTTAAAGTTTTTACTTATTTCATTAATCTTATTTACAAAGTGGTCTAGTGAGTTTGAGCTTTCTTTGTTAATTTCGAATAAATACCCGTTTTTTTCGTATACACCATTTTCTTCTTTAGTTTGCATGATATATTTGGATGTGTAGCCTTTTAATTTTCTAAAAGCATCACGAGCCGGCATTTGATCTTGAAGATAAGTATCTAGCTCTGAAAAGTATGAGCCGTCAGTTACTTTATTTATAGTAAGCGCTGGGTATTGTTTTAGTTTGCGGCGTTCGCTTTTACTTATTTCTTTATCTTTGATAATGATACCTAAAATGCCAATTAAAGCTGTATAAATTATTAAAATTTTTGTTAGTATTTTATTTTTCATATTGACCTCAAAATCTAAAATACAAGAATGGATTAAATGAAGAATCCACAATGTATGCTGTTGATAAAATTAGTAGAATAATGTAATAAATTATAGGGAGATTTGTAAATTTATTTTTAAATAATTTTGAAAACTTTAATGATGTGGCAATACTTATGATAAATACAAATAAATAGTTTTTTAAATAAAAACATGTTTCAGTGTTTATTAAAGGGATGTTACTTAGGCCAAACATATTTTTTAGAGTAATAACAGCTTCATTTAAATCACCAGCATAGAAGAATACAAACCCAATAATAACTAAAATGTTGGTAGCTATAGCTGAGATAATTTTATGTTTAGAAACAAAACTTTGGAAAACAAATTTTTCTAAAATAAGAATAATACCAAAATAAAGTCCCCAAATGATAAATGTGTAGTTTGCTCCATGCCATAATCCGGTTAAAAGCCATACTATTAGAATATTAATAATAGTTCTTAAATATCCTTTTCTGTTTCCACCTAGAGGGATATATATAGTCTTTAAACCAGGAAGTAAGTGATATATGCCAGTTACGCCAAAAAGCACTCATACTTGTACTAAGAAATGGATAGTTAAAGTTTTCTTTAAAGTGAAATCCTAATAGCAAGGATATTCCAATAGCCATATCACTGTAGGCTGAAAAATCTAAATATAATCTTAAAATATTTAAAATTGCAGTTAGCCATGAACTTACCACAGTAACTTCCGAGCTAATGGCAGTTATGAAAAGTGATAATGTGTCAGCTAGAATAACTTTTTTGGCTAAACCAATAATAAATCTTTTTGAGCCATTTTCTAAATCAACATTGGTTAAAGTTCTTTCTGTTAGTTCCTCTTTTATATCATTAAATCTAATAATTGGCCCTTGAACTTGGTAAGTAAATAATAATGTATATAACATCACTTCTTTAAATTTAGGTTTTTTAATTTTTCCACTATAAACATCTACTAAAAAACTTATCATTCTAAAGGTCGTAAAACTAATACCTAAAGGTAAAATTAAATTTAGCGGGTCAATATTAGCGTTAGTAATATTATTTATAATATCAAAAATAAAATCTAAATATTTAAAGTAAAATAATGGCAATATATTTAAAATAATACCAAATATTAAAACCTTTTTACTTTTAAGTTTTTTACTAAGAAGATAATTAGTAATTCCAGTAATAATTAATAATGGAAAAAATTTAATATCAGCGTAGATATAAAAGAATGAACTAAAGATAATTAGAAGTGTATTTTGATATTTTTTAGGTAATAAATAATATAATATTAGTAGTGCTGGTAAAAAGTAAAAAATAAACGAAATACCTGAAAAATTCATAGTAACCCTCCTAGTTTGTTGTTATTTTTATTATACACTATAACCCGCAAAAAAACTACAGTTAAAGAATTTTTTAGCATTTTATTAAATTTGTTAAAATTATTCTTGCACTAATATTTTTAATATGGTATATTATTAATTGTTAACGGATGTTAATGCGGATCTTTAGCTCAATTGGTTAGAGCATCCGGCTCATAACCGGGCGGTTGTAGGTTCGAGTCCTACAAGATCCACCAAACTTGCGGGTGTGGCGGAACTGGCAGACGCGCTAGACTTAGGATCTAGTGGATATATCCGTGCAGGTTCAAGTCCTGTCACCCGCACCAATAAGAGTTATACTCGGACTATTATTTAGTTCGAGTTTTCTTATGTGTTAGTTTTTATAAAAATTTAAAAAGTGGATTATCTTTGTAGTCCACTTTTATTTCGTGGTTAGCTTTTGTACATTTCACTTATTGTTATAAATAGTGCTTGTCTTCCCATTGAGTCATAACTTTTATTTAACTTGCTTTTTAATACTTTAATATTTTTTCCATTTTTTAATGAGTCATTTATGTAATAATATTTACTATCCATACCAGTTACTACTACGACATGACTATTTTTAGGATATGTGTAGGTTTTTGATTTATCATAGCTAAACCATTCGTATATGTCTGTCGCAGTTCCGTAGTCCGTAGTTGTCCAGACTAGAACTGGCATTCCGTTTTGAACGTATGTTTCTAATGGCATTTTATCTTCTGAAGTTATGATATGCCCTATCGCATCTTCAGGAAGTTTGTCTTTTAAAATTGTATATATTGAATTTTTTATAACAGGAAGAAATACTCCCCAGCCTCCTGTTTTGCTGCTTGGATCACCGGCGTAGCTGATACTTGGATTTGGGCCATAACGAACTCCACCCTTTTCATATACTTCCTCTTTAGGAAGATAGGAATCAATGTATTCTTTCATATCGATATCAATTCCAAAATAGTTTAGTAACATAGTTGCACTTGCTACTTCACATCCGTTTGGGTAATCTGGATTTTGATTTATTAAGGGTACATCAGTTACGTTACTATAAATTAATCTGCTATAGTATTTGTTCATTATATCACTATATTCGTATTCGTTTAAGTTGTAAGATGCTTTTGATAAAATTAGTTGATTAGTGAAATAGTCGTCTTTTAGTGATGGTATGATAGCGTGTTTTAATTTTTCTTTTTCTTTATTATAAATTTTATACCACATAAAGTTATTTAATACTATAACTGCAATTATTGTTATTATTGTATATTTCTTTTTCATTGTTTCTCCTTTTATTTAGTTTATTATAACATGTATTGTTTATTTTAAATTAGAAAAACATAATTATTAACATTATTAACGTGTAAATTATTTTATTTGCAAATTTATAGTTTATAATTAATAATTTTTATATTATAATTTTATTGGTGATTAGATATGGAAACTAAGAAAACTAAAAAAGAAATAGTTCAAATGCTTTTAAAGAAGAAACTGGATACAAAAGATGAAGAAGAACTAATTAATATGCTTTTAGATGAGCCAATAAGTGTTGATGTTGATAAGCAAAGTGATGAAAATAGAAGTTTTGGTGATAGGCTTGCGGATAAGATAACTGAAGTTGCTGGTAGCTGGGCATTTATTATTGGAATGGTTTTATTTTTAGTATTATGGGTTGTTTTAAATGTTTATATTTTGGAAGAAGCTGATCCTTATCCATTTATTTTGCTCAACCTGCTTTTGTCTTGTATTGCTGCACTTCAAGCTCCTATTATTATGATGAGTCAAAACAGGGAAGCTAAAAAAGATAGATTAAGAAGTTCCAATGATTACAAGACCGATTTAAAGAGTGAACTTATTTTAGAAGAATTACATAATGAAATGAAAAAGATACTTGCTAATCAAAATAAAATATTAAAATATATTAATGAAGAAAAAGATAAATAAGCTTCAAACGAAGCTTATTTATTTTGTAACATATTTAATAAATCAATTTTAAACATATCTTTTTCAGCATTATTTTTACTAATCATAACACCTTTATATGTTGTAAGTTCAGCCATATGACCTTCTAAAAGAATATCTGATGGTGTAATAGTATCTAACATTACAACCTTCTCTTTTTCGTAAACTATATAATGTAACTTAATATCACCGTGTACTTGACTAAACATATGGTCACTTGGCAATTTTAATTCGTAAGTTTTAGTACCTGCTTTTTGATTTTTTGATACTAATTCACCAATGAATTCTCCATTTCTTAATGATGGATAATACTCAAAGTTTAACTTTTTGAATGCAAGCATATTATATTTTTTTAATGCTCTTTCTAACTTACGATATTCATTTTCGTTAATATAGTCTAAAATAAATCCTTTCATATTTAATACCCCCTATTACCCTTAAATACATACTAATTATAGCATATTTAGGGCATTTTGTCAAATTTGACACTTTTGATACCTTTTTATCGGATCTTAATTATAGCAGATTTAGGGGTATTTAGTCAAGTTAATCATAAAAAAAGAGCGCAAAAAGCCCCTATGCATGCAATTAGTAAATTGCGAGTTTTACATGGTTATTTAATCCCATAAACCATTTGATTCGGTACTTACACATTTACCTTCTCCCCTTTTCTCTCCTTCAACGTATGTTTCGCCAACTAAAGGACAAGAGGCTTTAGTAATTGCATCTTTTAAATAACCACCTAGATATTTAATTAGGACTACAGCTAAAACGGTAATCAAGCTAATAATTAGAACGTATTCTACTAAGGCTTGACCACGATTATTGTTCTTTTTCATCTAGGACTCACCTACTATAATAATATATTGTTTTGGCTTTTTTGTCAAATATATTATATAATATTTGTAGGTGAATATATGAAAATTATTACTGCTAAAACATATATGCAAAAACTTACTGGTTTAATGGGTAAGAAAAATATTAATTATGGAATGTTTTTCCCGGAAGTTTCTTCTATTCACACTTTCTTTATGAAGGAAAGCATTGATGTAATCGGCTTAAATGATGCGATGGTAGTCACTTCTATTTATGAGGATGTTAAGCCAAATAAAATACTTATTCTTAAGAATGCTAAGCATACTTTAGAACTTCCTAGGGGGGAAAGCAAACGTTATCATATAGGACAAAAGGTTAAATTTTAAGTTTAACCTTTATTTTTTTATAATTTTCTGCTAAACTATAGGTGCTAAAGGGGAGAAATATTATGAAGTATGATAAATTGCCAAATATAAAAATATTAGACGAATCTAATAAGGTTATCCATCAAAAGTCAAGTGATGTAACATTTCCTTTGAAAGAAGAAACTAAAAAATTAATAAATGATGCTCTTGATTATTTAGAGATGAGCCAAATCGAAGAATATAGTGAGAAGTATGATTTAAGACCAGGCATGGGACTTTCTTTTGTACAGTTAGGTATATTAGAAAGAATCTTTGTTGTTAGTGAGGATTTGGGGAATAACAAGTTCAATAGATATGTTATTATCAATCCTAAAGTAGTTAGTCAAAGTGCTGAATTAATATATGTTGGTGAGGGCGAAGGATGCCTAAGTGTTAACCGAGATGTTGAAGGTATTGTTCCAAGACACGCAAGAATTACAGTTGATGCTTTTGATGAAAACGGTAAAGAATTTACAATAAGAGTTCGTGAGGATATGGCAGTTGCTTTTCAACATGAACTAGATCATTTAGATGGTATTTTATTTGTAGATAAGATAGATAAGAAGAATCCTTATAAAAATTCAGATATTATGAGAGAAATATAAAAAAGACTTTTGAAAAGTCTTTTTTTAGATCTTGTAATCATCTTCTAGTGAGAATTCAACGTTTTCGTTAATCCATTCTTTACGAGGTTCTACTACGTCTCCCATTAGAACACTTACTCTTTTTTCAGCTAGAACTGCATCATTAATGCTTACTTTAATTAAGTTACGTCTATCTGGGTCCATTGTTGTTTCCCAAAGTGGTTCAGGGTTCATTTCACCTAAACCTTTATATCTTTGAACTTTATAGTTTTCTTTATTTTTAGTTGCTGCTTTTAATTCCTCATTTGTCCAGCAGTAGATATGATTTTTGCTAAAGTCTACTTTGTATAGAGGTGGCATTGCAATGTATAAGTGGCCTTCTTCAATTAGAGGTTTCATGAAACGATAGAAGAATGTTAGAAGTAAGCACTGAATGTGTGCTCCATCATCATCGGCATCGGTCATAATAATAACTTTATCATAGTTAATATCCTTTATTTGGAAGTCACTTCCATAGCCAGCACCAATGCAATGAATCATAGTATTTATTTCTTCATTTTTAAAGATATCTGCACTTGTTGCTTTTTCGGTATTAATTATTTTACCTCTTAGTGGAAGGATTGCTTGAAATTTACGGTCTCTACTCTTTTTAGCAGTTCCACCGGCTGAGTTTCCTTCTACGATGAATAACTCATTTATTTTAGGGTTTCTTGCTTGAGCAGGAGTAAGTTTACCGCTTAAGCTTCTTGCTTCACTCTTTTTGCTTTTACCATTACGGACGTCTTCTCTAGCTTTTCTTGCTGCTTCTCTAGCACTTTTACTTTTTAACATTTTATCTAGGATAGCAACTGCACTTTCTTTAGTTTCTTCTAAGTAATACTTTAAAGCGTCTGTAACGATAGCTTCTACTACACTTCTTGCTTCAGGGGTACCTAATTTTCCTTTAGTTTGTCCTTCGAATTGTAATAGATTTTCTGGTATTTTCATATTAATAACTGCTGTTAAACCTTCTCTTACATCTGTACCTTCTAAGTTATTGTCTTTAGCTTTTAGCATGCCATTATTACGAGCATAATCATTAAATACTTTAGTGATAGCTGTTTTAAAACCTACTTCGTGAGTTCCACCATCACCTGTTTTAACGTTATTAACAAATGATATGATGTTTTCACTGTATTCATCTGTGTACTGCAAAGCGATATCTACTTCCATACCACCCTTTTCTCCATGAATAGGGACAACTTTATGAAGCACACCTTTTCCTTCATTAATGTATTCAACAAATGATGTGATTCCATTTTCATAGTGATATGTAACTTTTTTCTCATCAGCTACATCTTCTACTTCACATGTTAAATTTTTAAGTAGGAATGCACTTTCTTGCATTCTTTCACAGATAGTCGTGTAACTGAAGTTTAAGTTTTTAAATATTTCATGATTAGGCATGAATGTAACAATAGTGCCTGTTTTATTAGTAGTACCTACTTTATGAAGTGGGATATCTACTTTTCCACCATCTTTAAATCTTATTTGATGAATAGCACCATCTCTTAGAATAGTTACTTCCATCCATTCTGATAAAGCGTTAACTACACTTGCACCTACTCCGTGAAGTCCACCAGATACTTTATATCCGTTAGTTTCAAATTTACCACCAGCATGAAGTATTGTATAAATAACTTCTGGTGTGCTTTTGCCACTTTTATGCATACCAGTTGGTACACCACGGCCATTATCTGCTACAGTTAAGCTGTTATCTTTATTTATTCTTACAGTAATCTTATTACCGAAACCATTAATAATTTCGTCAACGCAGTTATCGATAATTTCCCAAGCAAGATGATGTAATCCTCTTTTGTCTGTACTACCTATGTACATACCTGGTCTTTTTCTTACTGCCTCTAATCCTTCTAATATGGTTATTGAACTTTCATCATACTTATTATTCATCTTGTATCACCACAATAAATTATACCAAATACCTTATAAAAAGACAAATAAAAACTCGGGTAGCCGTATGCAAGAACTACCCGAGAAATGATTTTATTTTATGATATATGGATTTCCTGATGAACCATCACCTGTTGCAATTACTGTTGATTTTAATGAAATAGCCGGTCTTATAGCTCCTGTTCCATCACCCATAACATAATTGCGTCCTAAATGATCAAGTGCAACATCAAACATTAAAAATGCAGAACCTGTAGAATTCATTGGCGACATGGTCCACCACCACTGGCTTGTTGCGTTTTCATATAGATATGTAAATCCACTATCGTCGAAGTCACCATAATAGCTACCTGCAAATGCTACTTCATCCGCTGTTAGAAGCCCTATTTTGTATGTTAGTGCACCGTTACCATTTGTTGTGTCACTTACAGTAAATTTTGAAAGTTTTCCACCATTATTATCGTTCGGACAAATTAATGATGGCTTTTTTGTAGTAATTATTCTATTGTATGCACCGTAAGTTGATGAATTTGTACCATATCCAACTCCTGCAGTTGTGCTTTTATCATTGCACCATATGGTATCAGCAAGTTTACTTTCATATGATGATAAGCTTTTTTCATACCATTTTTCTAAATTAGATAGCACTATGCTTTTATTTATATTTGCATGAGTTGTAGCATAATTTGTTGCCCCTTCATCACCATACATAAATCCTATATAAGTGTTATCACTGTATAATTCATTATAAAGACTCATATATTTATCTCCATCATAGATTGCATATGCTGTCACTGAGCCAGTGCCAGATGTACAAGGATCAGTTTTGTTGCTTGAATTGTTATTATATAAAACGAGTTTTACCGACCCATCACCTGTAATTCTTACTATTCGCCAGCACATGTTAGCAAACTGTACATAATTATTATCCACTTTTCCTCTAAAGTAATACGATGTTCCATAATCATCTTTTGTTTCAGCTAATAGTCTTTCATAGCCAGCGGCTTCTTGCTCGCCAGGTGTAGTTATTGGTGTACTTATTTCATTATTTGTTAGTATTGCATCTCTAAGAGTTACTTGTTCTGTGGTTTCAAATGTTGCATTGCATCTTACGTTACCATTAGTGATCTTTGCATTTAATTCCCATTCTGTACCGTTCCATGTGATACTTTCATTAGCATCTATTTTTTTACCGTTTCTTGTGCATTCTACAGAAGCTGTATATTTTGAAGTTGTTGGGAATTTTAAGCTTTCTTTACCATCGATTAATGCAGAAGCAAAAAGGTCATCAACTGGTTTAGCTTTGACTGTTCCAATAACAGATATTTTTACTTGATAAGTTTTGTTTTCTAGGCTCTCGGTTGTCCAAATGCTTTCATTATTAGCATCGAGCCACATTCTAAAGTTAAATGTCCTTGATTCATTTTTTGTGATTCCGTCTCTTTCTTTTAGGATATAATTTTCTTTGATATTATAGCTAGATAAACTTTGCGGTGTTGAAATTTGTTTTAGACTAGTTATAACAGAAGGATTCATATCATTATCGCCTAGAAGTGATACTTTAATGTATTTAGATTCTGCAGATGTTGATGTATTAATTACAGAAGCTACTACGTAATATTCTATATAATTATCACACTTGTTTTTTATTGTAAATATGTAAGGAGTCTGTTCTAAACCTTTAGAATCGCTTATTGGGTAACTATTTGTTAAATTAATTTCGTTTGTTCCATTAAATTCGAAATCAATACAAGTGGCAGCTAAAGTATTTGTGTCTGTTTGCGTGCTATAACCAGTAAATACTGCATAACTAATGCCACTCGTAACAAGAACTACTGCTAGCATTATGCATAAAATTAATATTCTCTTTTTATATTTTCGCAAGTCATGGTTCATAAATCATCCCTACCATTCTATATTTATTATATAACATACCCCCCCCATGTCTAGTTAATTTTTATACTTTATTATTCTACACATCAATCTTTTTGATGCGTATGCTGTTACCAGAACAATTTTATTTCACAAAAAAAGAAGCTTTAACGCTTCTATCTTTGTCTTATATTATTTAGTCTATTTCTTAAATCAACTAACGTTTGAGTTTGCTCTAGAGTTTGTTCTTGCTCCTCTTTAACTGGCTCTTCTTTTGGAAGTTCTGAGATTGGAGCATCTGTAATTACATCAGGTTCAGCATCGCTGTTAATTAGTTTACTGATTTCATCTTCTGGTTCAACATTTGTATTCGTTTCAATGTTTTCACTCATTTTTGGTAATTCTATTTCCGGAACTTCTTCAATGACAGGTTCTGCTTGTAATACAGGAGTTTCTTCTAGTACTGGTTCTGTAGTTACAGTAGGAATTTCTTCTTCTAGAGGGTCCTCTTTTACTTCTTCGATAGCTGGTTCAGCTACTGGTTCCGGTGTTATAACAGGTTCTTTTTCAGCAACCGGTTCAAGGTTACTGATTGGTTCTTCTGTTATTACTGGAGTTTCAGGTGTTTTTACTTCTTCAGTTATTTCTTTAGCTTCTTCTTTTGGAGCCTCTACTTTGGTTTCTTCAATTTTTGGAGTATCAGTTGCGATTAAAACTTCTTCACTTTTTGCCATTTTCTTTTGAGTCTTTTTGATTCTGATACTTGTAATTATTATTAATAATATAAGTAGTGCTGCAAGAGCTCCAAGAGCTACATAGAAGTATATCATTGACTCTTGGTTTGTATATAATTTATCTAATAATCCGTTTAGTTTGTCTAGAAATTTCATTTTATATCACCTTTTTATTCTATAATTATAATATAGCAAAACTCTTAAAAAAATGCAAATTTTATTTAAAAAGTCTTAGAATATCTTGAAATGTTATGTAAAGCATTAAAAACATTAGCAATGCAAAGCCAATTGTATGAATCCAGCCTTCTACTTTTTGGTCGATTTTTTTGCCTCTTATCCACTCAATTAGGATAAAGAATACTCTTCCTCCGTCAAATGCTGGGAATGGTAAGGCATTAATTACAGCTAAGTTTATACTTAGATATGCTGTTAAATATAGAACGTTTACAAATCCGACTTTCATTGTTTCACCTACTACTGAGTACATTCCAACTGGACCAGCAAGGTTATTTAGTGAAAGTTTACCAGTAAATAGGGATGCTAAGGTTAGCCACATACTTGATACGATTGAGCCCATTTTTACAAATGAGTATTTTACAGCACTGAAGAAGCCTTTGTGTACTTCACTGCTTGCTCCAATACCAAATACTTTTGTTTCGTTTCCTTCTTCGTCTTTTACTGTTTTTGGGGTTATTTTATATTCTTTTATATCACCGTTTTGTTTTTTTACAGTGAATGTGTATGTATCTTCTTTATGTTTTAAATTTAGAACTATTGTAAGTTTATCCCAAGTATTTACTTTATAGCCATTTACTTTTGTAACTGTATCTCCTACTTCGATACCAGCTTCACTTATTGGGTAACCTTCTGGAGCGTTACCAACAATTGATTTTTGTTCTGTGCTTCCCCAGATTAGTCCTTGGAAAAATAAGATTATAAGTGCTAGAATCATGTTGTTTGTGACACCAGCAATAAGTATTAGAAATCTTTCCCATTTACTTCTGTTGCACATGTACTGATTCTTTTTTAGTTTTAGTTCGCCAGCGTCTTCCTCATTTTCTCCAGCCATTGCACAAAAGCCACCAATTGGAAGAAGTCTTATTGAATAAAGTGTTGGGTCTTTTTTATTTTTTCTTTTGAATGAGAAAATTTTAGGTCCCATTCCTATTGCAAATTCGTGAACATATACACCAATCATTTTAGCTGCAATGAAGTGACCTAGTTCATGAACAAATACAAGTACTCCTAAAATTAAAATTAATACTAATATTGTCATATTTTACCTATAACCTTTCTATAAATATCATAAATATAATAGCAACAAAGATTAGACTATCTAGTCTATCTAAGACACCGCCATGTCCTGGGATTAGATTACTAAAGTCTTTGATGTTATGTTTTCTTTTGATTGCACTAAAGAATAAGTCTCCTACTTGACCAACAACTGTCATTAGGAAGATAATCAGAATTACTGGCATTAGTTTAGCTTGCATATTTATGAAATTGAAATAATACATGCTCATCATAAATGTTCCCATAAGTGAGCCAACTATGTAGCCTTCCCAGCTTTTGTTTGGGCTTAGTTTTGTTACTTTGTGTTTGCCAATAAGACTACCGCCAACGTAAGCAAATGTGTCAGTTATAATTGGTGTTAGAACCATTAGCATGAAGTATTTTAGACTGTATGCTCTAATTAGGATAAAATAGTTAAGTCCTAGACCAATTAGAAGGATAAATCCTAACATTTTAAAGGCGTCTTCTGTTGTGTATTTTCCTTTTACTTGATAAAAAATAATAGGTGTTAGAACTAGAAGCATTACAATACCAAGAATTCCGTAGTTTAAACCTAGGAAGATGTTATTTGCATCAAAGTTACTAAATACTAGTGTTATTAGGGCAAGAAAACCAGTTATTTTTACTGGTAATGGGTAATCATATAGGTCACTCATTTCTTTAAAGGCCATAACACTAACTAAACCTACAAAGATAGCGAATGGTATTTTACCAATTATTACTAGTGGTAGGATAACTGCAATCATAATTGCAGCACTAATTACTCTTTTTTTCATTTTAATTTCCTCCAAATCTTCTATTTCTATTATTGTATATTTCTAGAGCTTTATCAAATTCTTTTTCATCAAAGTCTGGAAAGTATACTTTTGGAAAGTAAAATTCTGCATAGCTAATTTGCCATAGCATGAAGTTTGATATTCTTTCTTCGCCACTTGTTCTGATAACATAATCTAAGTCTGGTAAATCATTATATAAGTATTTACCAAAGGTTTCTTCAGTTACAGTTACATTGGCTTCTTTTATTTTGTTTACAGCATCAACTATTTCTCTTCTTCCACCATAGTTAAGGCATACGTTCAGAACGCCACCTGTGTTGTTTTTGGTTAAGTCCACAACGTTGTCAATGCATTTTAGAACTTCTTTGCTTAGGTTATCTCTTAAGCCAGAAACTACTATTTTGATATTGTAATCGTGAAGTTCGTTTACTCTTTCATTGAAGAATTTTATTATTAGCCCCATTAGGTAACTAACTTCTTCAGCACTTCGGTTAAAGTTTTCAGTTGAAAAAGCATAGATACTTAAGTATTTAACTCCTTTATCAAAGATGTATTTAGCTAGACTGATGATTCTGTTTGCACCAGCTAAATGTCCTTCGATAGTTTTTTTGTTTTTTTCTTTTGCCCATCTTCGGTTACCATCCATAATGATTCCGATATGATTAGGTACTATTATATTATTCATAAATCCACCCTAATATCAATTTTACTAAAATACTTGTTAAAAGTCTATAGTTTATATTTTCATAATTTCTATTTTATTAATTATTATTTGGTATCTGTCTAACCTTTTTTCAACGTGACCATGTATTTTTAAAAGGTCTCCTTCTTTGATTTGGTTTACATAGATTATTCTATTTGGAAAGATGGTTGCAGATATAGTTCCAGTTTCGTCTGTTAGTTCTAAGAATGCCATTGTGTCACCTTTTTTAGTTTTGATAGTTCTTGTTTTTTCTAGAAGGCCAACTGTTTCAATATTTTTATCAAAATACTTTCGGATGTTATTAAATTTTACACAGTTATATTTGCTCGCTGGATGATTGCTAACATAAAATCCATATAGTTCTATTTCTTTTTGCATTAATGCGCTTAGTGGTAGTTCTTCTTCTTTTATTAGTTCTGGTTTAGATACTAGAGCATCACCTACTCCACTTACAAGTTCAGCATAGATTAGAACGTTTTTTAGGCTTGTTAAAAGCGTGTTTCTAGTTTCACCCATTTCATCAAAGACTCCGGCATAAATTAGGTTTTCAATCATCTTAATGTTTATGCCTTTGCTATAAATTCTTGATACAAAGTTTGTGAAGTCAGTAAACTCTCCTTTTTTTCTTTCTTCAGTTATTTCTTTGATAGCCACTGGGCCAATGTTTTTAATGATTGTTAAAGGCATTCTGATGCCACCAGATTCAAATGTGTAGGCGTCAGTGCTTTTGTTTATGTCTGGTTTTAATATTTTTAGACCTAGTGTTTTAGCTTCGTCAATATATTCTTTAGTTTTAGTTGTGTTTATATTAATTGTTAGAAGTGATGCGTAAAACTCTTTTGGATAGTTTATTTTTAAGTACATCATTTGATATGCAAGCATGGCGTAAGCTACTGAGTGTGATTTGTTAAAACCATAACTAGCAAACTTCATAATAAGTTCATATATTTTTTCGGCATTTTCTTTTTGATAGCCGTTATTTACTGCTCTAGTTATAAACTTTTCCTTTTCGTTTATGATAATGTCTTCTTTTTTCTTGGAGATTGCTCTTCTTATAAGATCGGCTTCAGCATATGTATATGAAGCTAGTTTATTAAAGATTTGCATTATTTGTTCTTGGTAAATGATAATACCATAAGTTTCTTTTAGAATGCTTTCTAAGTCTTTTTCAATATAGGTTATTTTTTCTTTGTCATTTCTTCTATTAATAAATGAATCAATGCTTTGCATAGGCCCTGGTCTATAGAGTGCTAGGGCTAGACTTAGGTCAGTGAAGGTATTTGGTTTAAGTCTTCTTAAGAAACTTTTCATACCTTCGCTTTCAAACTGGAAGATGCCAACTGTTTGAGCGTTACTAAAAGCATTAAATACTTTTTCATCATTTAAATTTATTTTATTAATATTTGTTTTAGGATTAATGTTTTCTAGGATGTTAGATATGGTGGTTAGATCTTTGATAGCTAGGAAGTCCATTTTAAGTAAACCTAAACTTTCTAGGTAGTTCATGGTGTATCCAGTTAAATAGTTATCTCCACTTTTAATTATTGGTATTACTTCATCAAGTGCTTTACTGGAGATTACTACACCTGCTGCATGAGTACTGATATGCTTTTTTAATCCTTCTATTTTAGTTGCTTCATAGTATACTTTTTTAAGTTCTGGATTATTATTTAAAAGGGTTATTACTTCTTTAGTTAGGTTTTCTTTTAAAGTTTTTTTGGCATCTATTAAAGGCGAAAGTGTACTTATATCGATATTTAGAATTTTAGATACAGATAATAATGCTTGTTTAGAGGCAAATGTACCAAATGTCATTATAGGCATAGCATTAGATGCACCATATCTTTCTTTGACATAAGAAATCATCTCGCCTCTTTTTTCGGCATCGAAGTCGATATCAATATCTGGCATGGTGATTCTTCCTGGGTTAAGGAAACGCTCAAAAAGAAGGTCATATTTAATTGGATCTATTTGAGTTATCCCTAGAGAATACGTTACTAGAGAGCCCGCTGCAGAACCTCTTCCTGGGCCGACTAAAATGTTATGAGTAATAGCATATTTTACATAATCATAGACGATTAGGAAATAATCAGTGAAACCCATTTTTTTAATTACTGATAATTCGTAGATTAGTCTTTGTTTATAGTTATCTGGTACAATACCATTTAATCTTTTGGTTAAGCCTTTAACAGCTAAACTTTCTAAGTATTTGTAACTGTCTTTAATATTTATGTCATAGTGAGGAATTAGATTGTCTTCTCCTTTTATTTCGATATTTATTAAATCGGTAAAGTGTTTATTGTCTGCTGGTATTAAATAGTCGTTTTTGTATATGTCTAGATTTTCTTTAGGTTCGCCTTCTATTTCTCTTAAATATGATATGTATTTAGTATCTTCTTTTTTTAAAGCTCTTGCTATATTGAAGATAACTTTATTTTGAATTTCTTTAACTTCATTTATATTTTTAACACCTAAAAATAGATTAGATGTGATTTTTGATAGTTCGTTGTAAAGATTAATGTCAGTCGTTACTAAATAAGCATTAGTAATGTATTTTTTTAAGATATCTAATGTTAGCTCGTTATCTAGTAAGTAAGTATTTAATTTAAATAAATCTTTTAGTCCTTGGTAGTTTTTAGCATAAATATAAATATGCTCATTAAGGGTTACATCTAAGGCGATTAGTGGTTTAATATTATTTTTTTTACATTCTTCGTAAAATTCGATTGATGATGATAAGTTATTGTCAATGATGCCTAGAGTATCTATGTTATTTTCTTTAGCATAGGTGATAAGGTCTTTGATTTTAATAAGGCTTTTTAGAACTTCGTAATCTGTTTTGATACTTATTGCATCCAACTTTATCACCTCTTTCAAAATGATTATATCATTTTTATTTTAAAGTTACCATAAAAGAGTTTGACAGGTGGCTTATTTTATGATAAAATCTAGAAGAATTCGAATTAAGGAGGAAATATAATGGCAAAGAAAATTTCTAATAAAAAACCTTTATCTGGAAACTTAGTATCTCATGCTGAAAATAGAACAAGAACTAAACAAAATCCTAATTTACAAACTTATAAAATTAATGGAGTTAAAGTTAGACTTACAGCAAGAGAAGCTAGAACTTTAAAGAAAGTAGCTTAAGTATCAAAGAATTGATACTTTTTTTATGCATTTAAAAAGTGTCTATATTAAATAGACACTATGTATGGGTCTGCTGAGGTGCCAGAACCACTAGATACTTTAGTTGAAGATATAAGAGAAATGGCAGGTCGAAAGCCTTCGACGTCGCTGTAAACGTAGCTGCCACCCAAGTAGCCCCTGCCCACTTCCCAAACGAAAGCGTAATTGCCAGTCATGGAGCTAGGCGACAAAGACCAACTCCATTTAGTTCCAGTATTCTCTCGTAAATACGTAGAAAGATTATATGTATTATAAACAGAACCAGCAAATGCTATTTCATCTGCAGTTAATAATCCTATTTTATAAGTTAAGTTACCATTACCATTCTTTGTATCATCAACAGTAAATTTAGATAATTTTCCACCATTATTATCATTAGGGCAAATTAAACTAGGGCTTCCACCATTAATTCTTTTATATGCAGCATAATTCGTTACATTAGTTCCTTTCCCAAGTCCTCCACTTACTGTACTTTTATCATTACACCATATCGTATCAGCAAGTTTACTTTCATATAGTGCTAAATTTTTTGTATACCATTTTTCCAAATTTTTAAGACTGTCACTTTTATTAGTATTTGCGTGTGTGCTTGCATAATCACTTGCACCGACTTGACCATACATAAATCCTACATACGCATTATCATTATAATTTGTATTAAATGCACTTCTATACGTTGTACCAGAGTATCTAGCAAATGCTGCATCTTCACTATTATTTGCTGATGAACAAGGGTTGGCTGCTTTTGAAGTATTATCATTATGAAGAACAAGTTTTACAGAAACGTCACCTACTATTCTTACTATTCTCCAGCACTTATTAGCAAACTGTACATAGTTGTTTTTTACAGCACCTCTAAAATAATAACTTGTTCCATAATCATCTTCTGTACTTGCTAAAAGCGCCTCAGTTGTATTTTTGTTTGAAGTGATTTGTTTATATGTAAAACTACTTGATGTAGCACTTACCACATAATATACACTGCTTAAATTAGTTGTTGTTTTCATAGTTCCAGCTGTACTTGAACCCGTTCTTGGAATATAATCACTCACAAGGTACTTACCAACTAAACTAGAATATGAATTTGGATATGTACCACTTGTTACTGCTGCCCCAATTAAATTAAACTTAGTACCATTTGCTTCCCAACCAGTACCATAAGTTATATAATATGCTTGTTCGGTTGTATCTACACTTGCTGTTTCGCTTTCAACATCATCTTTAGTATGAGCACTTACTTCTTTTCCTGGAGTTGTAAGAGGTGTTTTTAGTTCATTATTATCTCTTAATGATGCAAGGAGTGTACCACTTCCAGCACTATACCAGCCATCTGGTGCAGGTGCTGCTGTAACAAAAGTCGCATTACATTTAGTATTTCCTTTTGTTATTCCACTCGTTGTGAGAATCCATTTGCTCCCATTCCATTCTACTTTACCTGTTCCTGTAGTACATTCTACGCTTGTCTCATATGCGGCAGTAGTTGGAAATGTTGTACTAATTTCACCATTTATTGTTATTGCAAGAGTGCTTTTATTATTCCACTTTGCTTCATATAATTGTCCTTTAAGCCTACTTATTAAATAAGTTATTGTTAATCCTATTATTATAAAGCTAATTATTGGTAGTTTCTTGTTCATATATAATTCCTATCTTTCTATAATAATCATAGAATCATCCACCACACACGTCAAGTTAATTTTTTTAGTTAAAACCATTTTGAAGCAATATCTACACTTGTTGATTCTGGCATTGGGTTTGGTAATTCTAGTTTAGATATTAATGGTATTTTAAATGCTGTTCCGAATGTTATTGCGGTTCCTGGAGTTAGATTTTTTAGTTTTTCGATTGTTTCATCACTTACTGAACTAGTGATGTTTTTTATTATTTTGATGTCTTCTGGGTGGAACATTCTAAAAGCAATGAAGTTAGAACATTGTGATAGTGCTGTGTTAGATAATTCGCTTGGTCTTTGAGTGATAAGACCTAGAATTACACCATATTTTCTTCCTTCTTTAGTGATCCGATCAAATATGTTATAACCTAAAACGTTAACGTCATTATCATTTTGAACATATCTATGAGCTTCTTCTAAAATTATATGAATTGGGTAGCTTGCTCTTTCTTCTAACTCAGTTGCAAAGTCGAAGAACATTTTAGCAAATATTTTAGTTAAAGTTTTAGCAAAGCGCTCATCTATATAATTTAAGTTCATATTAATAATTTGGTATCTACCTAGATGATTATTAAATAAATTTCTTATGTATGTATCTTTTGTTATTCTAGTCTCGCTTACTTCGAAGAATTTCTTATTTTCACTGTTAATTATTTGTTGTAGTCTTACTTTTAGTTCTTTATATTCATCATAT
>JAUNFK010000024.1 GCA_030525085.1 bacterium | reverse complement strand
GGATACACCTCTTCCCATCCCGAACAGAGAAGTTAAGCACTAATACGCCGACGATAGTGAATGCGAAAATAGGGAGTTGCCAATATTTTTTTTTTTTGTAAAAATTTATCATCTTATCGGATGATTTTTTTTTGTAAAAAACACTTTAAAAATTTTTCAAAATCTATTATTATTAAATTAATAGTAGAGTGAGGTAAAAATGAAAATAGGATTTGATAATAATAAATATGTAAAAATTCAAAGTGCAAAAATTAAAGAAAGATTTAAAATGTTTGATAAATTATATTTAGAAGTTGGTGGAAAACTCTTCTCAGATAATCACGCAGCACGCGTCCTACCAGGTTTTAAGCCAGACGCTAAAATCAACATGTTCTTAAACTTAAAAAAAGATTTAGAAATAATTTTTTGTATAAGTGCCAATGATATCGAAAAAAATAAAATACGTTCTGAATTTGGAATAACATACGACCTAGAAATGCTAAACATTATAAATAATGCCAAAAGCCTAGGCTTTTCCGTCAATTCAGTTGTTATAACATTATATAAAAATCAGCCAAGTGTTGACAAATTTATTAAAAGATTAGAAAGACAAAATATTAAAACTTACATTCACACTTATACAAAAGGTTATCCCACAGATGTTGATACAATCGTAAGTGAAGAAGGTTATGGTGCAAATCCATACATAGAAACAACAAAAAAATTAATTCTTGTAAACGCTCCAGGGCCAGGTTCAGGAAAACTTGCAACGTGCCTAAGCCAGCTATATCATGAACACAAAAAAGGAGTAAACGCAGGATACGCCAAATTTGAAACGTTCCCTGTATGGAACCTACCACTTAAACATCCTGTGAACATAGCATATGAAGCAGCAACTGCAGATTTAAAAGATATAAACATGATTGATCCATTTCATCTAGAAAAATATAATATTAACGCTGTAAATTACAACAGAGACGTTGAGACATTCCCTATACTAAAAAATATCCTTCATCATATAACTGGCAAGGACATTTATTACTCACCAACAGATATGGGTGTAAACATGGTTGGTTTCTGCATTAAAAATAATGAAGTAGTGGAAACAGCTGCAAAAAAAGAAGTAGTAAGAAGATACTTTAATGAGCTATGTAATTACAAATTAGGAATCTCTGATATAGACACTGTTCAAAAAATAAAACTGTTGATGAACGAATTAAACATAGATGAAACTTATTTAAAAGTAGTTGAAGTATCTAAAAAAACTTCAGAAAAGAAAAAATCTAATATCATTGCACTTGAATTACCAAAAGGAAAAATTATTACAGGTAAAGAAACTGAATTACTTAGTCCAGCTTCATCAGTAATAATCAACGCTATAAAAGAATTATCAAAAATTCCCGATGAAATAAACTTATTAAGTCCAACTATTTTAGAACCAATATTAAAACTACGTAAAAATAATAACCCATTAACCCTTCAAGAAGTACTAATTGCTTTATCGGTTTGTAGTGTTACCAATCCATCAATTGCAAGTGCACTAGAAAAACTTGACATGTTAAAGGACTGTGAAGCTCATGCAACATATATTGTAAATAATGGAGACCTAAAAGCTCTAAAATCATTAAGTATTAATATAACAAGCGAGCCAAACTTTTATTCTAACGAAATTATGTAAAGAACTATTTACAAGTTTTAAAGATTTATATATAATGAAAATAGGGTGAGAAAATGGAATATAAATACACATCAAGAAGTATTGATGACACAATGGAATTAGCAGAAAATATCGAATCAGAAAAATTTCCAGGAATGGTTATTTGCCTAGACGGAGAACTTGGTAGTGGTAAAACGGTTTTTGTAAAAGGGTTTGCCAAATCTTTAGGTATTACAGAAACTATTACCAGTCCAACATTTAATTTAATTAAAGAATACAACAGTGGTGAAATGCCATTATATCACATGGACGTTTATCGTCTAGAGAATAATTGCGAAACTGTAGGATTCAATGATTACTTTAATAAAGACGCAGTATGTATAATTGAATGGTCAGATATGATTTGCGATTGTTTACCAGAAGAAAGACTTCAAATAAAATTTAAAATTATAGATGAAAATACCAGGGTTTTAATACTAGAACCCCATGGTAGTAAATATGAAGATTTAGTAAATTCCGTATTGTGAATTTACTTTTTTCTTTTTTGCAATTTTCACGCAAAAGATGTATAATATAAACCAGTTTGGAAGTGATTTAAATGTACACATTATTCATTAGTACATTCCGCGAACTTATTGAAATCGCACTACTAAAAAATCAAGAATTAATTTCAAAAAAAGAACAAGTTTCAAATAGAAATCATAGTATCTACACGGTTCCATTAATAGAGGAAATCCTAAAAGAAAACAACCTAACAACAAAAGACCTTAACGAAATAATTGTTATTGATGGTCCAGGTAGTTTTACCGGAGTTCGTCTAGGAATAACTGTAGCTAAAATGCTTGCATATACCCTAAACATAAAAATAAAAACCATCTCAAGTATCGAAGCATTAGCTGCTGGAAAAAATATAAACAAAATGATTATTAACATAAAAGATCCAAAAGGCAAATATTTTGGTGCCTTTGAAGATGGCAAACTAATCAGCGAGCTTGCATATCTATCAAACAGTGATTACGAAAAATTTATAAATGAAAACTACAAAGACTTTACAGAAGTAAATGATGATGCGTTAAATATCGAAGCAATCTGCAAATATACTCAAGATATTGAAGAACAAAATGCTCACACAATTAAAGCAAGATACATAAAAGGAATAGAAGCACTAAATGGTAGATAATTACACTAAAGAAGACATAGAGCAGATTAATACACTAGGTATTTTGCTTAACCCAAAATTTAAGGAATTATTTCATATTGATAACCTACCAGAAACAGAAAACATATTGGTATCAAAAAAAGATGGAATAATAACCGGCTTTATTCACTACTCAAAAATATACGAATGTATTGAAATTCAAAATATAATTGTGGATAAAAAGTGGAGAAATCAAGGATTTGCTTCAAATTTACTAAAAACACTAATAGAAAATAATAAAGACACGACAAAAATGATTTTGGAAGTTAATGAGAATAACAAAGAAGCACTAGCCTTATACAAAAAACATGGCTTTAATGAAATTAACCGCAGGCCAAAATATTATAAAGATGGTGATGCAATAATAATGGAGATGATATTATGAAAAAAGATGTTTACATTTTAGCAATTGAATCATCCTGTGATGAAACAAGTATGGCAATAATAAAAAATGGTACAGATAACATCGCAACAACAATTCTAACTCAAATGGACACTCATGCAGCTTTTGGTGGAGTAGTTCCAGAGATAGCAAGTCGTATGCATAGTGAAAATATTACAATGGTTTTAGAAGATGTTCTTACCAAAGCAAACATGAAAGTTGAAGATATGGATGCAATAGCTGTAACCTATGCTCCTGGTTTATTAGGTAGTCTACTAGTTGGAATAGAAGCAGCTAAAACACTTGCCCTTGTTTACAACAAACCATTAATAAAAGTTAATCACCTAGCAGGACATATATATGCTAATAATCTAGTTCAAAAAATGAAGTATCCACTTCTAGCACTAGTAATAAGTGGAGGACACACTGAATTAGTATTAATGGAAGATGATTATAAATTTAAAGTTCTAGGTGCAACTTTAGATGATGCTATAGGTGAAGTATATGACAAAGTAGCAAGAGTTCTTGACCTTCCATATCCAGGTGGTCCAAATATCGAAAGATACGCTGAACAAGGTAAACCAACCTACGATTTACCAATACCTATGAATAACGAAGAACTAAATTTCTCTTATAGTGGACTAAAAAGTGCTGTAATAAATTTAGTACACAACGAAAAACAAAGAGGTAACGAAATTCGTAAATATGATTTAGCTTCATCATTTCAAACAGTGGCAGTTGGTGAACTAACACGAAAAACTGAACTAGCAATAAATAAATATAACATCAAAAGAATGATTGTTGCCGGTGGCGTTACTGCTAACAAATATTTACGTAGTGAAATGGAAAAATTAGCTAATAAATATAACGTTGATTTGACAGTCCCACCAATAAAATATTGCACTGATAACGCAGCAATGATCGGATGCGCTGCATATCCACTATACTTAAAAAAAGATTTTGCAGACTTTACTCTCAATGCTGAAAGCACCATGGACTTAAATTAAAATAACTTGCAAAAACTACTATCGTATAGTAATATTATATTAGAAAAGATAGGGTTAAATATGAAAGATAAAAAGGAAAGTAAATTAAATTACAAACTACTTATAATGATAGCTGTAATAATTCCAATTGTTCTAAGTGTATCATACGCTTACTTCTTAGCAAAAGCAAGTGGTGATAGTACTGTAATAGACGGAACAGCAACCAGCAAATTTAATATAGACCTTGTTACATCAAATGACGGATATATTAATGCTACAGATATGCTACCAATAACTGAAGCAAGTGCAGCAGAAAAAGCAGCAAAAGGAACATTTGCAGTTAAAACAGGAAGCAACGATTATAAAATAAACTATAGTCTATCACTAACAAATATCGAAATATCAGATAACATAAAAGCCTCTGATGACTTAAAATGGGAACTTTGGAACACTGATAATAATACTAAATTATCAAGTGGAACATTTAAAAACGCGACAACTTCATTAACACTAAAAGATAATATAGTAATTGATTCAAATAGTGTAAATAACTATGAACTAAGAATCTATTTACTAGAAACAAATACAAATCAAATAAGCTTATTAAATGGAACATTATCAGTTAAAGTAACTATGAATGCTGAAATGATAAATACACCATCAGGAGCTTAAAATACGAAAGACTTTAAAGTCTTTTTTTAAAGGAGAATACTATGAAAGAACTATTACTAACATTAATTGCCGGACTATTTTTCTTGATTGGCGTAGCTATCACAAAAATTAATAAAGGCAGCAAAAAAATTATCTGTTTTTCAGTCGGTATGGCTTTTTCATCATTAATATTACTACTTGTTACAGACATAATACCTGAAACTTTTGAACTATTAGAAAATAAAATCTACATAATTGCCGGAATCCTTATTGGTATCGGTATTTTATTATCTCTAGAAAAACTTGTACCTCATCACGACCATTTTGAAGAAAGTAAAAAACATCATCACGAAAACCATTTAGAACACATTGGCATCATGACTTCGCTTGCTTTAATAATTCACAACATCGTTGAAGGAATTGGCATCTACGGAGTAGCAAGCAATTCAATAAAGGCTGGTATAATATACGCTGTAGCAGTTGGTATGCACAATATTCCATTTGGTCTAGAAATAACCAGTATGTTAAATAGAGCTCACAACAAGAATAAAAAATTATATATTATCATCCTAACGTTAAGCACATTTATTGGTGGCTTATTAACAATGACATTTAAAAATCTGCTAACAGACCTTGTTCTAGGAATACTTTTAAGTACGACTATCGGAATGATTTTATACTTATTACTAGCAGAATTAATTACCGAATTAAAAGAAAACTGGAATAAAGAAACACTCTTTGGAATAATTACTGGTATACTAATAATTATTATAGGAGGTCTAATATGCTAGGAATTGCTCTAGAAGGTGGCGGCGCAAAAGGCGCCTATCAAGCAGGTGCCTACATTGCCTTAAGAAAAAGACATATCAAACCATCAATTATTGCAGGAACAAGCATTGGTTCAGTTAATGCTGCTTTAATGGTGCAAGGAGATATCAAAAAACTGGTAAACTTATGGCTTACAACAACTACAGATATTTTCGGAATAAGTAATGATTTAGCTGAAAAAATAAAAAGTAAAAATCTAAAAATCACAGATATTGAAAATGGAATAAGCGACTTAAAAAAGATTTTAAAGAATAAAGGAATAGATACAACCAAATTTTTAAACATTCTAAAAAAATCAATAGATGAAGAAAAGATTCGCAAAAGTAAAATCAAATTTGGGCTAATTACAGTAAAATTAGATGGACTAAAACCTCTTGAACTAACTATAGATGATATTCCTAAAGGAAAACTTGCAGAGTATATTCTAGCATCATGTTACTTACCACTATTTAGCTATAAACCAATAATCGATAATAACTATTATATTGATGGAGGCTTCTACAACAACATTCCATTGTCACTTATCGAAAACTACGGCTGTGACACTATCTACAGCATAAGAATAAAAGGAATCGGCATCAGTCATAACAAACTAAAAAAAGAAACTAAAGTTATCGAAATAACCCCAAGTGAAAATCTAGGCTCAATAATTATCTTTGATAAAGAAAGTAATGCTCATAACATGAAATTAGGTTACTACGATACATTAAAAGTACTAGATAACTTAGATGGTCATAAATACTATTTTAAAAGAAAACCAAATAAATATTATGAAAAATTAATTAAAAACATTGATGAAGAATTAATAATAAAATTAAAATTTAAATATCGCACGCTAGATAATAAAGAACTAGTAATAAAAGTACTTGAAGACATTCTAAAAAAAGAAAACCTAGAACGTTTCAAACTATATAATCCAACTTATTTAATATTTAAATTAAAACGCACAGAAATTAAAGACAAAAGCTTAAAAACATTTATAAAAGATTGTAAAATACTATAAATTTTATTATAATACATAAGAACGGAAGGTGAGAAGTATGGGAAGAGCATACGAAGTAAGAAAAGCAAGTATTCAAAAAAATGGTGCAGTAAAAGCCAAATTATATAGCAACTATGCCAAAGAAATTTATTTAGCTGCTAAAAAGGGTGTACCAGAATTAGAATCAAATATTAACCTTAAACATTTAGTAGAAAAAGCTAAAAAAGAACAAGTACCTATGGACATTATTAAAAGAGCTATAGATAAAGCTAAAGGAGCGGGTGGTGAAGACTACACAGAAGTAATCTATGAAGGATTTGGCCCTGGTGCAAGTACTTTTATCATCAAGACTCTAACAGACAATGTAAATCGTACAGTAGGCGAAATAAGAGCTGCTTTTAATAAAGTACATAAAAGTTTAGGAGTAACTAACTCAGTATCATATAATTATGATTATCTAGCTATCATATCATTCAAAAGTACTGAAGAAGAAAAAATCTTTGAAGAACTTCTTAACGCTGGAATTGAAATTATTGACTTAGAATCAAATGATGGTGAAATAACAATAACTGCAAATCCAAAAGATATCAACAAAGTTAAAGAAGAACTAGAAAAGATTATCCCTGGAATTGAATACACTTACGACGAAGTTGGTATGTTTGCTAAAGAAGAAGTAACCCTAACAGGTGAAGATAAAGAAGTTTATGACAAACTATATGGCTTACTAGATGCAATTGATGATGTAAGTGCAATCTACACAAACGTTAAACTAGATTAATTCTAGTTTTTTTCATATAATCTTCATAAATCTGATATAATATAACTCAAGGTGATAAATGTGAAATTGTTAATTGTTGACGACGAAGAACTAATCAGAAACGTAATAAAAGAATATGCAAAATTAGAAAATTATGAAGTGGATGAAGCAGAAGACGGCGATGTAGCAATCGAAAAAGCTTTATCAAAAGATTATGACGTTATCGTTATGGACATCATGATGCCAAAAAGAGATGGCTTTAGTGCAATAAGAGAAATTAAAAAAGTTAAAGACGTACCAGTAATTGTCCTATCAGCCCGCACCATGGAAGAAGACAAACTTAATGGCTTTGACCTAGGAATCGATGACTACGTAATTAAACCATTTAGTCCAAAAGAGCTAATTGCTAGAATCAAAGCAGTAACCAAAAGACAAAAAGGCGAGGACATCATTTCAGTTGGTACAATCAAGCTAAATAACCTAACAAGAGAAGTTTCTATAAACGACGAAATAATTGAACTAACCCATACTCAGTTTGAACTTCTTAAACTATTTTTAACTAACCTTAACATAGCTCTATCAAGAGAAGTAATCATAAATAAAATTTGGGGATACGACTATGAAGCCGATGATCGCACAATTGACGCTCACATTAAACTTCTTAGAAGCAAACTTAAAAACTACCGTGATAACATAAAAACAATCAGAAAGGTAGGTTATAAATTTGAATACAAAGAGTAATAGTATCAGAAAAAAAACTTTTATCTACCTTTTATCATATTCTGCAATAATTCTTCTTTTATTATGGCTATTTCAAATAGTCTTTTTAAAGATCTTCTTTGAAAGATATCAGTATAATAAAATAGTAAAAGTAGCATCAGAAATAACCGAAAGTAACCTAGAAAACTTAGAAAAAGAAATATATGATAATGACATGTGTGCCGAAGTATACTACGAAGATAAAATATATGGATACAACACTCAAAATAAAGATTGCATCCTTAGCTCAAACAACGCCAAAATTATAAATGCCAAAAATAAAATTATCACAGGATCTTCAAAAAAAAGCCTAATTAAAATAATCGACCCAAGATATGATTCAAAAAGTATAATGTATGGCGTAAAACTAAATGATAATCTTTATATAATTTTAAATACTAAACTAGAAGATGTTAATAGCACAACGAATGTTTTAAGTGGTCAGTTAATATATATAACATTTATTGTAATAATTCTTTCTGCAATTATGTCTATACTTGTATCAAACATGTTAAATAAACCAATATTAAAAATAACTAACAAAGCAAAAGCAATGGCTAAAGGAAACTACGAGCCAGACGAAGAAGTATACAACATCAAAGAATTAGATGAATTAACAACAACCTTAAACTATGCAAAAAGTGAAATAAAAAATACAGATGAATTAAGAAAAGACCTAATGGCAAACGTATCACACGATTTAAAAACACCATTAACAATGATTAAAGCATATGCTGAAATGGCACGTGATATCAATTACAATAACAAAGCCAAAAGAAATGAAAATTTAAGTGTTATAATTCAAGAAGCTGATAGATTAAACGTCTTAGTAAATGACATCCTTAACTTGTCAAAACTAGAAAATAATAAAGATGAACTTACTATGGAAGATTACGACATAGTAGACGAAATAAAATCAATCCTAAATAGATATCAAATAATTAAAGAAACAGAAAACTATAAATTATTACTTAATGCTCCAGAAATCGCTGTAGTTCACGCAGATAAAAATAAAATAAATCAAGTACTATACAACCTAATCAATAACGCAATAAATTATACTGGAGAAGATTTAACGGTAAAGATTAACGTTACCGAAAATAAAAATAATTACTTAATTGAGGTAATTGATTCAGGAAAAGGAATCGATAAAAAAGACTTAGATCAAATTTGGACAAAATACTATAAAAATGAAAAGAACCATAAGAGAAATGTTGTTGGGACAGGCTTAGGATTATCTATAGTTCAAAACATTCTTGTAAAACATAACTTTAAATACGGTGTAGAAAGCACTAAAAATAAAGGAACAAAATTTTATTTTTATATTTCAAAATCAAAAAAATTATAATTATTAAAAAAGACATATTTCGACAAAATATATTGCATTTATAAAAAAACTATAATATAATCATATTGTATGGTAGGGAGTGTAATCTATCATGTGTATATCTAGCAGGATTGAGGAGGATTTATGGCAAAAGAAGTAATCAAAACTGCGGATAGAATCAAAAAATGGCGTGAATTCAAGCGTATTGTCAAAATATCCTTAATTGCATTGCTATTTGTACTTATTGTCGTATATTTAGTACTTGTATCCATCTTTCAAAGAGGAACGCTTAGCATATATAACGATGGAGACAACAGTAGTATCGTAATCTACGAAAGTGTGAATGATCCACGCTCAAAAAGAAGATTATTTGCTGATGGGTCTAGATTTATGACAAATATATCAATAAAATGGTTGCCGCAAAATATTGATAGTGAAACAGATGGTTCACATAATGGCGATAACTATATTGCTTATACCTTTTATGTTGAAAATCAAGGAACAGAAGCAACTCACTATTGGTATAAAATGGTCATGGATGATGTTATCAAAGATGCTGATGAAGCAATCAGAGTAATGATAATTCGAAATGACGAAAAAATCGTTTATGCTAAAGAAAGCCCAACTGATGGACAACCAGAAACAGGAACAACAGCCTTTCTAAAAGACGAAGACGGTACAATAATATTGCAAAAAAGAGAAAATATAAAACCATATGAACTAGATAAATTCACAATAGTTATTTGGATTGAAGGAGACGACCCAGAGTGTACTAATTCACTATTAGGTGGAGAAGTAAAGATGCACATGGACATTACAGAAGATCATATAAGAGAATAAAAATTGTTTGGAGTGTATTATGAAGAAGAAAAGAAAAAAACAGAAGAAATTATCTTCACTTATATTATTGCTATTACTTTCAGTAGTACTACTAGGAACATCAACCTACGCATGGTTCACATCTAATAAAAATGTATCTATCGAAGGCATCGATGTTAAAGTGACTACAAGTTCTGGTTTATTAATTTCATCTGACGCTACCACTTGGAAGACAACTATAACTAATGTTGACTTAACAGGATCTACATGGACAGGTGTTAAAAACCAATTACCTGGAACAATTACAAACACAACAACAGGTAAAACTATGGATGCTACTGAAACTGGTGCATTAGATATGTACGATGGAGAAGTAACAAGCGATGGTGGAGTATTAAAATTAAGTACTAGCAAAGCAGCCCCTGAAGCAAATGGTACTTCAGGAAACTATGTTGCATTTGATGTATTCTTTAAAACAGAAACAGCAGGTCAAATATATCTAACTACCGCTGCTAACGTAACTAAAGATGCAACAAGTGAAGAAAAAGGATTAAAAAATGCCTCTCGTGTAGCTTTCGTTAAAGAAGGAAACACTACTGCCGATGCTGCTGTAAACACTATTTATGCCTTAAATGGAGCTACAGAAGCTGATGTAGTTGTTTGGGAACCAAACTACGATGATCATACAAGTTATGGTGTAACTCAAGCAAGCAGTGTTTATGGTATTAACAGTTTAACAGCAACACCAGGTAATGCAAAATTAACTTACAAAGGTGTAAAAGCACCAGTAGAGAAAAAAGAATTAACTTATGAAGACGATAACTATGTAACAGTTGATACAATTGGAACATTAGCAACACCGACTGCTTATACAGCTATATTCTCACTAAATGCAGGTATTACTAAAATGAGAATATACTTCTGGGTAGAAGGACAAGATGTTGACTGTGAAAACAATGCATCTGGTACTGGGATTTCATTAAATATTGCGTTAAGTCAAAATTCAAGCGCAGATTAATAAATTATTGTGAATTTTTATAAAAATAAAAAGTCTATTTAAAGTAGACTTTTTTTAATGTTTTATTGTATTTAAATAGCCTAAATGTTATAATGATATTATAATTGGATGGAGTATAAATTATGAAAGTATTGCGTATTAAAAATAAAAAAAATATGTTCATATCTTTAACAACAATATTAGTAATTATAGTTGCTGTTTTTGCAGCGATAAAACTTTATCCAACATTCACTGAAAAACTATCATCAAGTATTTGGGACGGAAGCATTGCTACATCTTTTTCTAAAGGAGACGGTAGTGAATCTAACCCATATATCATAAGCGACGGTTCAGAATTTGCTTTTCTATTTACCAAACTAAAGAGTGAAGACTCATCGTCATATTTTAATAAATTTTATGAAATCCAAAATAATATAGATTTTGATAATCGTGATTTTTCATTTATTGACTCTACCAAAACCTTTAGTGGAAACATTAACGGAAACGGGTACACACTATCAAACTTAAACTTTAATACATGTAGTCCAAATGCAGATACCGGTAACTGTGAATACGCTTTATTTTCTAACCTAAATAATGCAACTATTAAAAAT
>JAUNFK010000005.1 GCA_030525085.1 bacterium | reverse complement strand
GATGATAATGGAGTAATTGATTTTGAGGATTTAAAGAAAAAAGTTAGTGATAAGACTATTTTAGTTACGATTAGTGCAGTAAATAGTGAAGTTGGAATAAGACAGCCTCTTAAAACAATTAAACAAGTGATTAATAAAGAAAATCCTAAGTGCTTTTTTCATAGTGATATGACTCAAGCGATAGGTAAAGTACCAGTTAATTTAGCTGATGTTGATATGGCGTCTTTTGATAGTCAGAAAATATATGGAGTTAAAGGGGTTGGAATGCTTTATAAAAGTAATAAAGTTAGAATTAAACCTTTATTTTATGGCTCTAAGAAAGAGATTAGACCAGGAACACCACCTTTACCACTTATTGCATCATTTTCTAAAGCGTTAAGAATTAGCTTAACAGATATTGATAAGAGAAGTGAAAAAGTTAAAAAGTATAATGATAGGATTTTGGAAGATTTAAAGAAGTATCCTAAAATATTAATTAATAAGACTAGTTATTCAATTCCACATATTTTAAATATTAGTTTAATGGATATAAAACCAGAAACATTTATTCATGCACTTGAAAAACATGAAGTATATGTTGGTTCAAATACAGCGTGTAGTAGTGGCAAGATAAGTACAGCAGTTTTTAATCTTTACCATGATAAAACAAGAGCTCTTACAACTATTAGAATTAGTTTATCTTATCTTACTACTAGTGAAGAAGTGACTGAGTTTTTGAGAATATTTGATAATGTTTATGAGAAATTATCTAGTTTAAATTCATAATAAAGTGTTTACTGAAAACACTTTTTTTATTATAATAGTTTTTGTTTAAAGGGATGATTGTATGGAAAAAGTAGTAATTATTAAGTATGGTGAACTTAATACAAAGAAAGATAACATAAATTATTTTATAAAAGCTTTAAGAAATGATTTGAGTAAAAAGATAGATAATGATGTAGAATATGATCATGGAAGAATGATTATTTTTGGTCAGACTAACAATAAAGTAAAAGATGCTTTAAATAAGACTTTTGGTATTCATGAGTATGAGATTGGTTATAAGTTAGATACTAATGATATTAATATTATTTCTAAAGAGTTATGTGATTTAGTTAAGGATAGAGATTTTAATACTTTTAAGGTAAGTACAAAAAGAAGTGATAAATCTTATGAAATGAACAGTATGGAAGTAAGTAAATATTTAGGCGGAGTTATTTTAAAGAATATTCCTGGTAAGAGTGTTGATGTAAATACTCCAGAGCTTCTTGTTAATGTTGAGATTAGAAAAGATTCTTCTTTAATTTATTTTGATAAAGAAAAGGGATTAGGCGGTTATCCTTTAGGGACACTTGGTAAAGGTATGCTTATGCTTAGTGGTGGAATAGATTCTCCAGTTGCTGGTTATTTAGCAATGAAAAGAGGAGTAAGATTAGAGTGTGTTTATTTTGATAGTCCTCCTCATACTAGCAAAGAAGCATTAAATAAAGTTCTTACTTTGGCAGAGAAGTTATCAGATTATAGTAATTATATAAAAGTACATATTATTCATTTTACAGATATACAAGAAGCAATTTATAAGAATTGTCCTAAGGAATATATGATTACTATTATGCGTAGATGTATGTATAGAATAGCGGAAATGCTTGCTCATAGAGAGAACTGTAAGTGTATTGTTAATGGAGAAAGTATTGGGCAAGTTGCTAGTCAAACATTAACTAGTATGAATGCGATTAATGAAGTGGTGAAGATGCCAGTTATTAGACCGGTATGCTGTTTAGATAAGTTAGAAATAATTGATATATCTAAGAAAATAGGTACTTATGAAACAAGTATTTTGCCTTATGAAGATTGCTGCACAATATTTGTGCCAGAGCATCCAGTTATTAATCCAGAAAAAGAACTTGCTAGAGAGTATGAAGGAAGATTTGATTATAGTTCATTAATTAAAGAAGCGATTAAGACTAAAGAAACTATTACTTTACCTAGAAAAGAAGAAGAGTTTGATAATATTTTATAGGATATCACCCATAATAAAAGTGGGTGATATTTTTTGAAGGGTTATAGTTTAGATTGTAATAATAAAGATAAACTTATGAATGAATATAATAATTTATATGGTTTTAATTTAAAGGATAAAGAAGAAGATATTTTTAAGAGTTATATTAAACCGAAATATAGTGATGGTTTTAAGAAAAAATAATAATCGTGCGAATTGCATGTTTTTTTCTTTTGCAGAAAAAAATTATGGTAATCTCTTTGTTTTTCTAGTATAATAAGGCATAGGTGATTTAGAAATGAAAGTATTAAGTGTTAATGCTGGTTCATCTTCATTAAAGTTTACTTTATTTGAGATGCCAGAAGAAAAAGAACTTATTAGTGGAGTTTTTGAGAGAATTGGAATTGAAAACTCATTTTATACTATTAAGTTTAATGGTGAAAAAATTAAAAAGGAGACAGAACTAAAAGATCATAAAGCTGCTTTTGAGTTATTAGTTAAAGAATTAATTAATAATAAGATTGTTGAGTCTTTAGATGAAATTGCAGGTATTGGACACAGAATAGTTCAAGGTGGTTCATACTTTGATAAGACTGTTTTAGCGACTGAGGATAATATTTCAATTGTTGAGAAGTTATCTAGTTTAGCTCCACTTCATAATCCAGCTGCTGTAGTTGGTTTACGTGCAGCTCAAAGTGTATTTCCAAATGCTACACAAACTTTAGTATTTGATACTGCTTTCCATCAAACTATGGAAGAGGAAGTTTATTTATATCCTGTTCCTTATGAATGGTATACTAAGTATGCTGTAAGAAGATATGGTGCTCATGGTACTAGTCATAAGTATGTTAGTATGCGTGCTAATGAGATTTTAGATAATGATGAAGCTAGACTTATTACATGTCATATTGGTAATGGTGCATCTATTAGTGCTGTTAAGGGTGGCAAGTGTGTTGAAACTTCTATGGGGTTAACACCAAATGCTGGTCTTATGATGGGTACTAGATGTGGCGATATTGATGCAACAATTCTTCCTTATATTATGGAAGAAACTGGAATGAGTGCTAAAGAAATGGATACAGCACTTAATAAACAATCAGGATTATTAGGTATTAGTGGTGTATCATCAGATTCAAGAGATATTGAAGATGGTATTAAAAATGGTGATGAAAGATGTATTCTTGCACAAAAAATGTATGTTAAGAGAATAGTTGATTTTATTGCTAAGTACTATGTTGAACTTGGTGGATGTGATGCTATTATCTTTACTGCTGGCGTTGGTGAAAACTCAATTAGTACTCGTATGGAAGTTATGGAAAAATTAGCTTGTTTAGGTGTTAAACCTGATGAAGAAAGAAATAATGTAAGAGGTAAAGAGGCTTTAATTAGTGCTGATAATAGTAAGATTCCTGTTTATGTTATTCCAACAAATGAAGAATTAATGATTGCTACTGATACTTATAATTTAGCGAAGTAAGGAAGTGATGATATGCTAGAAAAAAGCATATATAAGGCAATTAGCAAGTATAATAATATAGTTATTGCTAGACATGTTGGACCGGATCCAGATGCTGTATGCAGTCAGCTAGCTTTAAGAGATTCAATTAGACTTACATTTCCTAAGAAGAATGTATATGCGGTTGGACTTAGTGTTTCTAGATTTAAATATTTTGGTCATTTAGATCATATTGATGATTCTTTATTAGAAAAGCCATTACTTATTGTTTTGGATGTACCTAATATTTCTAGAATAGATAGTGCTAATATAAATAATTATGCTGATGTTATTAAGATAGATCATCATCCATATGAAGATAAGATGGGTTCTTTAGAGATAGTTGATACTAGTAGTTCATCTACTTGTGAACTTATTTCTTTACTTATAAAAAATACTAGACTTAAAATGGATGATAAGATAGCAGAAAATCTTTATTTAGGAATGGTTGCTGATAGTGATAGATTTTTACTTTCAACAACAACTGCAAGAACATTAGACGTTGCTTCATATTTAGTTAAGAATTATAATTTTGATTTAAATAATAGTTATAAAATGCTTTATGATAGACCACTTAACGAGTTTAAATTTCAAGCGTTTTTAGCTCTTAATATGACAGTAACTGAAAATGGTTTTGCTTATATGAAAATAACTAAAGATATGATAAATGAATATGGAGTAGATGCAGGTAGTGCGTCTAACATGGTTAATAATTTTAATTTTATTAAGGAAATTATTGCTTGGAGTTTTGTTTCTTATGATGAGAAAACAGAATTATATAAAGTTAATATTCGTTCTAGAGGGCCAGTTATAAATGAGATTGCTCAGCAGTTTAATGGTGGTGGTCATAAGTTTGCTTCTGGTGCTAGAATAAAAAATCCAGATGATATCGATAAATTATTTAAAGCACTAGATGATGCTTGTAAAAGTTATAGAGAGACTAATATATAGTCTCTTTTTTCTTTTATTTTAGACTTTATTTTGGTAGAATAGTATTGGAAGGTGAGACTGATGGAAAAATTAAAAGTTGTGTTTATGGGAACACCTTTATTTAGTGTTAATATTTTAGAGGCACTTAATAACAAATGGGATGTAGTATTAGTAGTTACTTCGCCTGATGCTTATATTGGAAGAAAGAGAGTTTTGACTCCTTGCCCAGTTAAGAAAAGAGCATTAGAACTTGGATTATCTGTAAGTAGTCCAGAGAAGGTTTGTAAAGATTTTAGTACTATAGTAGATGCTAAACCGGATGTGATTGTTACGTGTGCATATGGGCAGATAGTATCTAAGGATATACTTGATATACCAAAGTATGGATGTATTAATATTCATGCTTCACTTCTTCCTAAATATAGAGGAGGAGCACCTATACATTATGCTTTAATTAATGGAGAAGCAGAAACAGGTATAACTCTTATGTATATGGATGAAGGAATGGATACTGGAGATATGCTTGTAAGTGAAAGTGTTAAAATTGAGGATAATGATAATATTGAAACGCTTAGTGATAAATTATCTCTTTTAGGTGCTGATATGATTAGTAGGTATTTAGAGGATATTACTGATGGAAAAATAGAGAGAATAAAACAAGATAATGAAAAGGCAAGTTTTGCGAGAATTATCAAAAGAAGTGATGAACATTTAGATTTTAATTTAAGTAATAAGGATGTATTTAATAAGTTTAGAGCATTAAGCCCTAATCCTTTACCAAATTTTATAATGGATGATGTAGAATATAAGATTGCAGAGTGTTATTTGAGTGATGAAGAAGGAGAAACTAGTAGCATTATTAGTGAAGGAAAAGATTATTTTGTTATTGGTTGTGCTAGTGGGTCTTTAAAGGTTACTAAAATTAAACCGTCTGGTAAAAATATAATGAGTGTAAGAGACTTTAAGAATGGTTATGGAAGTCTTTTAGGAAAGGCATTAAAGTGAAACTTCTTTTAAAGCAAAAGGTATTTAGCTGGTTTGACAGTTATAATATCTTTGACGAAAATGAAAATATTGTTTATAAAGTTAAAGGCGAATTTGCTTGGGGACATTTATTAAGAATTTATGATGAAAATGATAACGAGCTTGGTTTTATAAAGCAAAAAATGTTTACTTGGTTTCCAAAATTTTTCTTAAACGTTGGAAGCAAAGAATATGTATTACTTAAAAAGTTTGCTTTGGCAAAAGAAGTATTTAATATAGAGGATTTGGGTATAGAAGTGACTGGAAACTTTTGGAGATGGAATTATGAAATTAAGAGGCATGGTGAAGTGATTGCAAGAGTTTCGAGAAAGTTAAGTTTTACTGATGTTTATGAATTAGATATAAAAAATAAAGATGATGCTCTACTTATTTTAGAGATAGTATTATCAATTGATGCATTACATTGCGATAGTGGAGGAAATAATGAATAAGTTAAAAGAAGTATGGAACAATCCAACATATAATGCTTTAATAAGACTTGGATTATGGTTTATATTTTTTGCTTTAGTTATTACTTTTATAAGGATTTCACCTAAGCAAGAACAAGTTAAAGAAGAAGAACCTAAGACAGTAACTTATAGTGATATTAAGAAAGAGTTTACTAATAATTCACTGATGTTAACTATGGAGACAGAAAATTATTATGTTACGGGAGTTATAAAAGATAATACGTTTAGTGGAACAATTCAAAGTGGTGAAGTTACTAATAAAGTATATTATGATGGTCAAATGTATTTAGTAAATAAGAATAATAAAGTTCTAACTGATTTATTTGCAGATTTAAATACTAAATTACTTTTGCCTAGTGATATTGTTTCATTAATAGATAGTTATAATGGGCTTCTTAAAAATGTTAATGATGAAAAGAGCTATAGTTATGATATTGATGGAGCTAGGTATGTAGTTTATATAAAAGAAGATAAAATTTGTAAAGTTACATATGAAAAAGACAATTTAGTTTATACTTTAGAGTATAATTATTTATAGGATAAAAAGAAGAGGTAGAGATGAAAAAGAAGTTTATAATATTTTTAACAGTTATTGGAATGTTATTTTCTGGGGTTAGTTTGGTTAAAGCTGATAGTGGCTGGGATTCAAGTTATGATTCTGGCGGTGGCTGGGATTCAGGTGGAAGCTGGGACTCTGGCAGCAGTTGGGATTCAGGAAGTAGTTGGAGTTCGTCATCTGGTGGAAGTTATTCTGGGGATACTAGTTTAGCAAGTTTAATAGCTTTTACTGTTATAATGATTATCGTAATTTATGTAATTGTAAACAATAATAACCGTGGTGGTAAAGGTGGCAGTGGTTCATCATCAAGCAGAAGCTTTAACAATTATTCTGATATAAAGGATGATAGATTAAAGAAGATTGGTATGAGTGCTGATGAGTTTAAAAAGTTAGCCTTTGAGTTATATAAATCAATTCAAAACGAGTGGATGAATTTTGATTATGATGGTCTTAGAAAGCATTTAACTGATGAATTATATAATAGTTATGTGATGCAACTTGATGCCTTAAAGGTTAAAGGACAACAAAATATTATGAAGGACTTTGAGTATATTGATGTTAAGATTACAAATGTTACTGAAGAGTCTGGAATGGTAAATGTAACAGTATATCTTCATACTGCTATGTATGATTATGTTGTTGATAATGATAAGAAAACAGTTAGAGGAAAAGATAATCATAAAATTGATATTGAGTACTCAATTACATTTGTTAAAGCTAGTGAATCTTCTGAAGAGAAATGTCCTAATTGTGGAGCTCCATTTGAAGGTGTAGCTGGTGGCAAGTGTGAGTACTGTGGTAGTACAATTGTTGTCGGACCAAAGGATTATGTAATGAGTAAGAAAACTTGTATTGGTCAAAGGATGAGATAATGGAAGAAAAAATAAGATTACTTGGAGGAGATTTTTCTCTTCAAATGTTTATCACTAAAGTTAATAATATATTTGTTATGTATTATACTGCTATAATGATGGATGATGAAAAGAGAGTTGCTCACTTTTTGTCAGATGAAGTTTATCAAAATATGAAAGATAGAATAGCTAAATTAAATGCAGTAAATGAAAGAGAAATGTTTGATGAACTTAATGTTAAAACAACCGAGATTAGTGATATAATAGATACAGATGATGAGTATATTATCAAAGTTACTCTAGTAAGTAGATATATGGATTATGTTATTGATAAAACTACTTTTAAATATAAAAGAGGTGTTAATGACAGAAGAATAGAAAAAACTAATTATTTAGAGTTTCATAAAAAAAAGAATGTTAAAGATAAAGGAATAGTTAGCAAGTGCCCATCGTGTGGTGCATCAATAGATGTTAACCGAAGTGGCCACTGTGAGTATTGCGGAACAACATTTGATAATGAAAATTATGATTGGATTTTAACATCGATAAGTGATGTTTAAAATAAAGGAAAGAGGTAAATTATGGGATTAATTAAAGCAGCTGGAAAGGCAGTATCAAGTACACTTAAAGACCAATGGAAAGAGTTTATTAAGTGTGAAAATATGGATAATAACACATTAATGGTTAAGAAAACAACTGAAAATGGTGTTATTACTAAGAAGAGTGCTATTGAGGTAGCACCAGGACAAATAGCAGTAATTTTCCAAAGTGGAAAAATTTTAGATGCTACTGCTGAGGAAGGTATTTATACTTTTGATGAAAGCTCATCTCCATCATTTTTTGCAGGTGACTTTGGAGCAGTATTTAAAGAAATGTGGACTCGTTTTACATTTAATGGAGCAACTAATAAAGATCAAGCAGTTTACTTTATAAATGCTAAAGAGATTATTGATAATAAGTTTGGAACACCAGCTCCAGTACCTTATCAGGATTATTCACATCCAATTCCAAATCAAATGACAAATACAATTACTCCACTTAGAGTAGATGTTAAATGTTTTGGTAAGTATACATTTAAGATTACTGATCCAGCAGTATTTATGAGAGAAGTAGCTGGAACTGCTGATGTTTATTATAAAGATGATATTTGTGAACAAATGCGTAGTGAAGTTCAAGCTAGTTTTCAAAAGGTACTTAATGAATTAGGTAATTCTGAAAATAAAGCACCAGTTTTAGAACTTCCATCTTATACAGATAAAATTAAAGAAATTATGGATGAGAAGGTATTTGATCAAAATATCAGAGACCGTGGTATGAGTATTAAATCATTCATTATTGAGTCAGTAACTTTAGATGAAGAATCTAACCGTAAGATTGATAATTATGAATTATCAAGTAATAATTACATGCAACAAGGTGCTATTGTTGGTGGTATGAGTAAAGCTGTAGTTGATGCTGCTAATAATAGTAATGGAGCTGCAACTGGTATGATGGGTGTTGGTATGGTAAATATGGCATCTAATGGTATGATGAATAATGCAATGGGCGCAGCATTTACTAATACTGAAGGCTCTAAAGCAGATTTAAGTGGAGAAGAAAAGAAAGAGGAAAGTGCTCCAGCAGGTAAGATGAATTTCTGCCCTAACTGTGGAACTAAAGCTTCTGGTAAATTCTGCTCTAACTGCGGAACAAAATTAGATTAATTGAAAGATAACGAGTTGTTATCTTTTTTTATTTTATTATTTTATTAGAAATAGTCTGATTCTATAAAATAAATTATATAAAATATTAATTTGACACGGGGGGGAGGTTGTTATATACTTTCTATAGAAAGATAGGGATTATTTATGAGCCAAGAAAGAAAACAAAAAATGCCGAAGAAAATAATGATTTATGCAATGGTTATATCACTTATCTGCGTAGCTGGAATTTCTTACGCTTTCTTCACGGCTGGATTATCCTCAGAAACATCAACTACAGTTAGAGCAGACGCGGGAACTATGAAAATAACATATGATGGTGGGAAAAATATTAGTCTTGATGGAATATATCCAAGGGATGAAGTATGGGCTACTAAAAATATTACTGTAACTGGAAATAATACAACAGATGCAGAAATGTACTACAAACTTACTTTAGTAGTAGACTTAAATACATTTAAAACATCTGATCCATTACAATATGAATTAGTAAGTACTAATACAAGTACAAATGGAGAGGTGATACCTTCAGTAAATAAAACTGATATCACTGGTTTGTCTATTGATTTAAATAAGGGATACTTTGCAAAAGCAAGTAATGCTAAACATACATATCTTTTAAAGATATATTACCCCAAAAAAACTATTAGCCAAAATGCAAATCAAGGTGCAGAATTTAGTGCACATGTAGAAATTGAAAGTACTAAAGCCCCTAAAATCAATGGAGTGTTATCAGAATTAGTATTATATAACAATGAAGTTAAAGTGCCTGTTACTACACCAGGAACAACAGTGTCTATTGCTAGTGAGGCTCTTTTATCAAGTACAGAAGATAATTATGGAACAAGTTATTATTTTAGAGGTAATGTTAAGAATAATTATGTAGAATTTGCAAATAAGTGTTGGAGAATTGTGAGAATTAATGGGGATGGTACAGTAAAGCTTATTTTACATAATGATAATACAACAGGCGTTGCTAGTCCATGCTCATCAGCAAATAATGATATTAGTGCGGCATTTGCAAGATATTCTGGGACAACATACAAAAGTGCATTTAATACGAATGAAAGGGACAACGCATATGTGGGATTTATGTATGGAACAGTGGGAGCATCAGATTATGCAAGCACCCATGCAAATACAAATAAAAGTACAATTCTAACAAACTTAGAAACATGGTATAGTAATAATCTTGTGCTATTTGAAGACAAAATATCAGATACAGTATGGTGTAATGATAAAACTAATATAACAGATACAACATATGCTCCGCTTGTTTCGTTCCCAACTGGTTTAGGATATGCTAGAAATGTAACTTATTATGGTGCTACTAAACGATTAGTCAGTGCAAGCGGTAGTGCTGGTGGAACTGGTCCAAGTTTAAAATGTAATAAAGGATTGAGTGAAATAACAACAA
Source organism: bacterium (assembly GCA_030525085.1). Taxonomy (GTDB): domain Bacteria; phylum Bacillota_I; class Bacilli_A; order RF39; family UBA660; genus CAG-533. The sequence continues at coordinate 38,253 of JAUNFK010000005.1, read as the reverse complement.
AGATAGGCTTAATAACAGCAGATGAACTTGCATTTGCTGGTTATGCTTTTGCTCAGAATAATACAACTACTTACTTGCAAGAAAATGCTACCGATGTTCTGTGGAGTTCTATGTCTCCTGTTGATTTCGCTGGTTTACGCGCTCGTGTTTGGTACGTTGCCGGTTCGAGTGGTTTCTTCTACGTCAACGGTGGTGTCGGTAGCAGTCTCGGTGTCCGTCCTTCGATTTCTCTTAAAGCATCTGTTACTGTAACTGGTGTTGGTACAAGTGAAAATCCATACAAAGTGGTTTAGCTTTGGTATTAAGTCTATTTAATATAGACTTTTTTTTATTATTTTAGTACAATAGTAGTGTGATGAATTATGAAGAATAAGGGTGCTAAGATATTTGTTAATTCTATTACTATGACTAGAGTAATAGGCACTTTATTAATGCCTTTTATAAGTTTGCTTTTAAGTCCAGGAGAGTTAATTTTTTATATTATTATTTTACTTCTTACTGATAGTATTGATGGAATTATGGCTAGAAGGCTTAATGCTTGTACGATATTTGGAGCGTTATTGGATGCGATTGCAGATAAACTTTTAGGAATTGCAACACTTGCTGTACTCGCATTTAGTTATCCGATAATGTTTTTACCAATTATTACTGAGACAATTATTTGTTTGATTAATACTAATGGTGCTGCTAGAGGAAGTTCTACTGAAAGTTCTTTTTTAGGTAAGTTCAAGACGTGGCTTTTTGGTATTGCGATAGTAGTTGGTTTTTGTACGATTTATAGTGAGTCAATAATTACTTTATTTAATGATACGACTAGAAATGGTTTATATATGATTGATGTGTTTAATAATATTATAGATAATAAAGATAATATTATGGCGATTCTTGCTAGTATTACTGCTGGTGCAGATATTATGGTTGCTGCTGATTATCGTTCGAGAAATAAGAATGAAATTAAGAAAGCTAAAGAGAATGGGTTAAATGCTAAGGAATTTAAACTTAAGAATAAAGATGATTTGATTTTTGCATTATTTGATACTGATTATTATAATGATACTAGGGGGGTACCGCTACTTCAAAGATTAGGAGAGGAGAAGAAAAATGAAAAGAAAACTAGAAGAAAATAAATATTTTCAAATTGGACTTACAGCATTTTTGGTTATTGCTTGCGCGATTGTATTTTATTTTTTAATTTATAAGATAGGAATGCTTTATGGGTATTTAAAGACTTTTGTTGGTTTTTTTACACCATTTATTATTGGTTTTATATTTGCTTATTTATTAAATCCAATCGTTAATTTTTTTAGAGATAGGGTATTTATTAGATTATTTAAGAAAAAAGATGATAAGAGTTATAAAGTAAGTAATGGGCTTAGTATTACACTTACTGTTGTGTTAATGCTTGGATTAATTGTTTTGTTATTTAGTTTCATTTTACCAGAACTTCTTAAGAGTATAGAGACAATTGCGGTAAATATGCCAGGATATATTACTGAAGCTAAGAATTATTTAGTTGGTAAATTAGAAGATCATAAAGAGATTCAGAAGGTTGTTTTAAATAATTATGATGCGATTAATAACTATTTGACAACAATGCTTAATACTAAACTTTTACCTAAGGTAGAAACTTGGTTAATAGCACTTTCTGATGGTGTATTTGGCGCTGTTAAAGTTATCTTTAATATAGTTATGGGGTTTGTTATTTCGATTTATTATTTACTTGATAAGAAAGGCTTTGTTAGTGGGTTTAAGAGAATGCTTTATGCGATGCTTCCAACAAAGACAGTTAATAAGATTTTAGATAATGCAAGACACACTGATTATATATTTGGTAATTTTATTATTGGTAAGTTATTAGATGGTTTTAGTGTAGGTTTCATTACATTTATATTTTTAACGATTTTTGGTTATCCTTATTCATTATTAATTGGTGTTATTATAGGTCTTACTAATATGATTCCTTATTTTGGACCATATATTGGTACTATTCCTAGTGCACTTCTTATTTTGATGGATAGTCCTACTAAGTGTTTAATATTTATATTATTTATTATTGCTCTTCAGCAGGTTGATAGTTATTTAATTGAGCCAAGGCTTTGTGGTTCTAGAACTGGATTAAAGAGTTTCTGGGTTTTAGCATCAATACTATTATTTGGTAATGCTTTTGGAATAGTTGGTATGCTTGTGGCTGTTCCAGTGTTTGCTCTTGTTTATGGATACTTTGATAATTTAGTTCAAAATAAGCTATTAGATAAGAAATTACCTAGTGATAAGGAAAGTTATAATGACTTAGAAAGAATTAATTCTGAGAGTAAAAGGTTAGTTAAAAAGACTTTAAAATAAGTCTTTTTTGCTTTATAATTAAGTTGGGGTGGATTATGCCAAATATATATAATTTTACTTATGAAAATTTAGAAGAGAAACTTATATCTTTGGGTGAGAAAAAGTTTAGAACGCGTCAAATATGGCAGTGGCTTTATGAAAAAAAAGTTAAGAGTTTTGATGAGATGAGAAATTTAAGCGGTGATCTTATTTCTAAACTTAAGGATAATTTTAGTTTTGATTATATAAAAATAGTGACTGCTCAAAGAAGTGAGAGCACTAATAAATATTTATTTAAGCTTAATGATGGAAACTTTATTGAAGCTGTTTTAATGAAACATGATTATGGACTTAGTGTATGCGTTTCTAGTCAAGTTGGATGTAATATGGGGTGCGCTTTTTGTGAGAGTGGTAGACTTAAAAAGGTACGTAATTTAGAAGCATTTGAGATAATAGAGCAGATATTACTTATTAGTGAGGACATAAATGAGAGAATAAGCAGTATTGTTATAATGGGAATAGGGGAACCATTTGATAATTATGATAATATTATTAATTTTATAAAGATTGTTAATAATCCGTTTGGTTTAGCAATTGGGGCTAGACACATAACAGTTAGTACATGTGGAATTATTCCTAAGATAAAGGAGTTTATGAATCTTGATTTGCAGGTTAATTTAGCGATTAGTTTGCATGCACCAACAAATGAGCTTAGAAGTAAGATTATGCCAATAAATAATGCTTATCCACTTGACGATTTAGTTAACACCTTAAAGGAGTATATTGCAAAAACTAATAGACGAGTTACTATAGAATATGTTATGCTTAATAATGTAAATGATAGTTTAGATGATGCAAGAAATCTTGCTAATTTACTTAGGGGAATGAATGTGTATGTTAACCTTATTCCTTATAATGAGACTAGTCATTTGGATTTTAAAAGAAGCAATAAAATAAACTCTTTTTATGATACTTTAAAGAAGTATAAAATTAATGTAACTGTAAGACGTGAGTTTGGTTCTAATATAGATGCAGCATGTGGGCAGTTACGAGCTAAAGAGGTGGAAAAATGAAATCATTTTATTTAACAGATACAGGAAGAGTTAGAAGTCATAATGAAGACTCTGTTACAATAGTTAAAAATGCATCAGGTGAGCATTTAATGATCGTAGCTGATGGTATGGGTGGACACAGAGCTGGTGAGATAGCTAGTTCAATGGTAGTTACTCATATGGGTTCTAGATTTAGTGAGCTTTCTACTATTGGTAGTAAATTAGATGCTGCTAGCTGGCTTAATGAAAATATAGGTGAGATTAATACTAATATAATTAAGTATGCTGAGGAAAATCCAGAAGCAACAGGTTTAGGAACTACAGTTGTTATGGCCTTACTTACTAAAGAATTTTTGATATTTGCTAATATTGGCGATTCTAGTGGGTTTGTACTTAAGAATAGTAAACTTCATAAGATAACTAAAGATCATACACTTGTTAATTTACTAGTTGAATCCGGTGAGTTAAGTGCTGAAGAAGCCGCTAATCATCCTAAGAAAAACGTGCTAATGAGAGCACTCGGAGCTGCTGAAAAGCAAGAACTTGATATATTTGATGTTGATCCAAATGTTGATGCTGTACTTTTATGTAGTGATGGTCTTACTAATATGCTAACTAAAGATCAGATTGAGAAGGTTTTAATAGATGAGGAACTTAATGAGGAGGGAAAACTTATTAAGTTAATTAAGAAATGTAATGCTAGAGGGGGAACAGATAATATAACAGTAGCGTATCTTGTTAAAGAAGGTGGTATAGAATGATACAAAAGGGGCAAAAAATAAATGACCGTTACCAAATAATTAAGTCTATTGGTGAAGGTGGAATGGCTAATGTGTATTTAGCGTTTGATACTATTTTAGAACGTAATGTTGCAGTTAAGGTTTTAAGAGGAGATTTAGCAAATGATGAGAAGTTTGTTAGACGTTTTCAAAGAGAGGCTTTAAGTGCGAGTTCATTATCTCATCCTAATATAGTTGAAGTTTATGATGTGGGTGAAGATGATGGTATTTATTATATTGTCATGGAGTATATTGAGGGTAAGCATTTAAAACAGCTTCTTAAAAGAAGAGGTAAACTCACTTTAGAAGAAGCAGTTGATATTATGCTTCAAGTTACTGATGGTATGGCTTGTGCACATGATTCATATATAATTCATAGAGATATTAAACCACAGAATATCATGATTTTAGAAAATGGTCTTGTTAAGATTACGGATTTTGGTATAGCAATGGCACTTAATAGTACTCAGCTTACACAGACTAATAGTGTTATGGGTAGTGTTCATTATATACCTCCAGAGCAAGCTAGTGGTAAAGGATGCACTATTCAGAGTGATGTGTATTCAATGGGTATTTTGTTTTATGAGTTACTGACTGGTACGCTTCCATATAAGGGTGATAATGCTGTTGAGATAGCTTTAAAGCATTTAAAGGATCCTTTACCTAGTATTAGAGAAGAACTACCAAATGTTCCTCAGCCTGTTGAAAATATTATTTTAAAGGCTTGTGCTAAGAATCCTAAAAATAGATATGCTGATGCCAGAGAGATGCATGAAGATTTAAAGACATGTTTAAGTAAGAGCAGAGCAGATGAACCAAAGTATGTTTATAATTATCCTGAACTTGATGAAAAGGATAAGAAACAGGTTAGTGAAGTAAAGAAACAGGAAAAGCCAGAAAAAGTTAAGGCTAAGAAAGAAGAAGTCGATGTGAAGAAGATAACTGAAAAAGATTATCATAAGAAAGAAAATAAAGTTCTTATTGTGTTAGGTTTTGTATTTGCAGCGCTTGCGATTATTACGACTAGTGTAGTTGTGTTACTTCCTAAATTAACATCTTCTAAGGATTTAGTTGTTCCTGATGTTTCAAATATGACTATAGATGAAGCTGTTGATACTCTTACTAAGATGGGGCTTAAGATAAGTGCAGAAAATAAAACAATTACTAGTGATACTATTGAAAAAGGTAAAGTGGTTAAAACTAGCCCTAATAAGGGAAGAACAGTTAAGGAAGGCTCAGAGATTGTTATATATGAATCAAGTGGAGCTGGAACTATTACTTTAGAAGATTATACTGGTAAGAATTATATTGAAGTTAAAACAATATTAGAACAGATTAATAAGTTGTTTGTAATTCAGAAGACTGAAGAGGTTAGCAATGATTCTAATTATGAAAAAGATGAAATAATTAGACAGGAACCAGCAGCTGGTACAGAGGTTAAAGAGGGAGATACTATAACTTTATATGTACCTGATATTACTGATAGTTATCCTGATTTTACTAAAGGTAATTATAGTTTAAGTGATATTCAAGCATTCTGTGATAAGTATAAATTGAAACTTGAGGTTGAATATAAGATGACTGATGAATATGAGCAAGGCGCTATTATTAGTCAGTCTAGAATAGCAGGTTCATCTATTATTAGTAATATGACTTTAAAGATAGTTATTGCTGATACACCTGAGGATGCTACAGATTAGTATGGAAGGCATAATTGTTAGAATAATTAGTAATTTATGTACTGTTGATTGTGGGGGCACTTTATATGATTGTAAACCTAGGGGAAAGTTTTATCACACAAATATTTCTCCTTTGGTTGGTGATCATGTGGTAATTGATGAAGTTAATAATTATATTTTAGATATAAAAGAGCGTAAGAATTATTTAGATAGGCCATCTATTAGTAATGTAGATGCTGCATTAATTGTTACGAGTGTTAAGAAGCCAGAGCTTTCTTTGAGTTTATTAGACAAGATGATTAGTAATATAACATATAAGGGAATAGAACCAATTATATGTTTTAGTAAAACTGATTTACTTACTTTTAAAGAAAAGATGGCACTTAGAAAGATTATAAAATATTATAATAAGATTGGTATAAAGTGCACAGTTAACAATAAACTTAATAAAATTACTAAATTACTGGATGGCAAGATAGTTGTTCTTACTGGCCAAACTGGTGCTGGTAAGAGTACACTTTTAAATAGACTTAATCCAAATCTTAATTTGAAGACAGATGAAATAAGTGAAGCGTTAGGAAGAGGTAAGCATACTACTAGACATGCTGAGTTATTTAAATATAAAAATAGTTTAATTGCTGATACTCCTGGTTTTAGTGCTTTAGATATTTCGCATATACCTAAAGATGAATTAAAGAATACATTTGTAGAGTTTGATTTAAATTGTGAGTTTAAAGATTGCAAGCATATGAATGAGAAGAACTGTATGGTTAAAGATTATGTAAATGCTGGTAAGATACTTAAAAGTAGATATGATGATTATAAAAAGTTTATGGGGGAGAAATGAAAGTAGCAGTTTCGTTTATAAAAAGTTTATATGATGAAAAGAAAACAATCGAGTTAATTGATAGTACAAGTGCTGATTATATTCATGTTGATATTATGGATGGAGAGTTTGTTAGCACTAAGAATTATGATTTTAGTGATATAAAAGCGTTTATGGAGGGTATTAATAAACTTTTAGATGTGCATTTAATGGTTAGGCATCCACTTGATTATATTAAAGATTATGCGTCTTTAAATACTAAACAAATTATTTTTCATGCTGAAGCAGATGAGGATATTTATGAGACGATTAACAAAATACATAGTTATGGAATTAAAGCTGGACTAGCAATTAATCCTGATACACCAGTTGAGCAAATTGAAAAGTATTTAGATTTAGTTGATACAGTACTTGTTATGAGTGTTTATCCAGGAAAAGGTGGTCAAAAATTTATACCTGAGTCAAGTGATAAAATAAAGGAATTAAATAATTATAGTGATTTCTTAATTGAGGTTGACGGAGGAGTAAATAAAGATACTATTGATTTAACTATTGGTGCTGATATGGTGGTTAGTGGGTCTTATGTATGTGAGAGCCAAGATTACGAAAAGGCGATAGAGAGTTTAAGAAATTAGGCTCTTTTTGTATGCAAATTTTTAGAATTTCAGATATTAAAAATCTGCGTACAAGTGTTTGCAAAAATGCTTGACAAGTATAATTTTGAAGGTTACAATTTAGGTGTCTTGCTTAGGAGTGAGAGCATGACTTCAGATAATGGGATGATTTAGGTTAGTGAAATGGCCTTTATAGGCTTGGACATAATTAGTAAAACATTTAGAATTGTATGGGGTGCGAGTCAAGAAAAATACTTTTAGTTGGGTCTTATTAGAAAGTGATAATCTAAGAAATTATTGGAAAGTTTTAAGATACAGATTGAAACTGGAAGAAAATGTAGTGCCCGAAAAAATCGGACGGTTAAAATTAAAGTCATTAGATGGTAAAATGCCGTGCATATGAAATTTGATTGTATGTAAATGATAAAACATGTAGCAGAATATGGTAATGAATTTTGGTATGCTAGAGAATTACAACAAGTTCTGGAATATAAAAAACGCAAAGTTAACTTGCAAGCGAAGTAAATTCATGATTGATGAACATTTTACCCAAGTTGGTAAAACATCTAAAATGCCTAATGATGGAGTAAAAAATATATTAGAATATAAATTATCAAGATATGCTTGTTATTTAATAATACAGAGTTCAAAACTAATAAAAAGAAAGGTGAGATGATTATATATAAATAAATTAAAAAATTATGATAAAAGTGTTTTTGAAAAAATAAAACATAAAGATGAGAATGGAAATGAATTTTGGTATGCTAGAGAATTAATGCCATTACTTGAATATAGTAAATGGGAAAGATTTTCTAATGCTATTGATAACGCACAAAAATCATGTGAAAATAGCGGTTATAATGTTGAGGATCATTTTCCCAAGGTCGGGAAAATGATAAACCTTGCAAAGGGAGCTAAAAGAAGCGTGTTAGATTATAAATTGTCTAGGTATGCATGCTATTTAATAGTTCAAAATGGAGACTCTAGAAAAAAAGCTATTGCTTTAGGCCAAACTTATTTTGCAGTTCAAACCAGAAAAATGGAATTAACTGAAGAAGAGTATGACAAATTAAGTGAAGATGAGAAAAGATTTTATAGAAGAAATATAACAAGAAAAGGGAATTATTCATTAAATATTGCTGCTAAGAATGCTGGAGTTAAAAATTTTGATAAATTTACTAATGCCGGATATAGGGGGTTATATAATGGAGAGACAGCTAATGATATTGCTAGAAGAAAGAAACTTAGATATAGGCAAGATATTTTAGATAATATGGGAAGTGCTGAATTAGGTGCTAATATATTTAGAATCTCTCAAACAGAAGATTTATTAAAAAAACAAATTGAGCCTAGTGAGCAAGTTGCGACAACTACTCATTATAATGTTGGAAAAATTGTTAGAAAAGCAATAAAAGAAATGGGTGGCACTATGCCAGAGGATTATCCAACTCCAGAAAAATCTTTAAAACAATTAGAAAAAGAAAGAAAGCGCTTATTAATAGATAATAAAAAGGAAGATGATTAAGTTGGTGACACATTGTCACCGACTTAGAATGAAGGCATTATCTAATAAAAATTTAGACAAATTTTAAAGATTAGTAATTTTTAAAATTTGTCATACATTTGTTTGAAAAAATGCTTGACAAATAAAATATGGTATTATACAATTAGTGTGTAAGAGAAAGAATAGGTGAAATAACTTGAAAACAATTGATACAAAAGAAAAGAGTAAAGCATTAGAACAGGTAATGGCTGATATCGAAAAGCAATTCGGTAAGGGTGCTATTATGAAACTTGGAAGTAGTGAACATATAAATATTGATGTTACATCAACAGGTTCGCTTACTTTAGATATTGCGTTAGGGGTTGGAGGATATCCAAAAGGAAGGATAATTGAAATTTATGGACCTGAGTCTAGTGGTAAAACAACAATTGCACTTCATGCTATTGCTGAGGTACAAAAGGCTGGTGGAACTGCCGCATTTATAGATGCTGAACATGCACTTGATCCTGTTTATGCCAAGAAGTTAGGTGTAAATATTGATGAATTATTATTAAGTCAACCTGATACAGGCGAGCAAGCATTAGAAATTTGTGATGCATTAGTTAAGAGTGAAGCTGTTAATATTGTTGTAATAGATTCTGTTGCAGCATTAGTTCCACAAGCTGAAATTGAAGGTGAGATGGGAGATTCTCATGTTGGTTTACAAGCTAGATTAATGAGTCAAGCCTTAAGAAAATTATCTGGAACAATATCTAAGACTAAAACTACTGCTATTTTTATTAATCAGTTAAGAGAAAAAGTTGGAGTTTTATTTGGTAATCCAGAAACTACTCCAGGTGGTAGAGCTTTAAAGTTTTATTCAACAATTAGATTAGATGTTAGACGTGGTGAGCAAATTAAAGCCGGCGATAGTGTTGCTGGTAATAAGACTAATATTAAAGTTGTTAAAAATAAAGTTGCTCCTCCATTTAAAAGTGCTACAGTTGATATTATGTATGGAGAGGGAGTTAGCCATGTTGGAGAGTTAGTTGATTTGGCTAGTCAAATTGGTGTAATTGATAAAAGTGGTGCTTGGTTTAGTTATAAAGGTGAAAAGATTGGTCAAGGTAGAGAGAATGTTAAAATTTTCTTAAAGGAAAATCCAGATTTAGCTATTGAGATTGAAAATCAAGTTAGAGAAGCGAATAATATTCCACTTATTCCTGTAGCTAAAAAGGAAAAATAATTATTTAGTTTCTCTTTTTGACAAGGATTTGTCATAAATATATTGAAGACATATTAAAAAATATGTCTTTTTTTGGTATACTAGTGCTGAGGTAGGGTGATGAAAATGAAGAAGTTATTATTATTTTTATTTTTGTCATGTCTATATGTAAATGTTTTTGCTGATACTGGTTATGTTAAAAGTCAGGTTACTATGAGAGATAAACCTTCTACAGATAGTTCAGTAAAAAAGATTATGGAAATACCTAAGGGTGCTGAATTCGAAATTATTAATCAGGACACTCCAGCTGGGAATGGTTGTGGGAAACCTTGGTTTTATATTTATTATAGTGGTGAGTATGGCTATGTTTGTTCATCATTAGTTGGAGTAGTTGGTGAGCAAAGTACATCTTATGAAAGACCATGGAATACGCCAGCTAAAGCAATTACGGGTGGAGCGTTATTTATTAGTAGTGGTTATATTTCTAAAGGCCAGTATACTTCTTATTTGAAGAAGTTTAATGTTAATCCTGAAGGTTATTATCCTCAGTTTAACCATGAGTATATGGCTAATTTAAGGGCACCATCTAGTGAAGCATCGACTACTTATAATTCATTAAGTAAGAATAACAAATTAAATGAAGCTTATGATTTTGTAATACCATATTTTGAAAATATGCCTGAAACTACATATGATAGTAAGTTTAAAGAGATAGAGCTTAATAGGATTGATACTGTAGCAGATGAAGCTTTTGAAGAATCTATTAAAGGATTTCCAGATAGTTATAAACCATATTTAAGATATATTCATAGTATTCATAGTAATTGGACTTTTACACCAATGAAAACAAATTATGATTTTTATGAAGGTGTTACTGTTGAAAATAATGTTAGTAGTATTGAAATTAGTAGTGGTCATTGTGCTCAACCACAATATGTTACTGAAAAAGGATGGTGTATTGCTACTAGGGAAGCTGTTGCGTTCTTCTTAGATCCACGTAATTTCTTAAATGAAAGATATATCTTTATGTTTGAGAATTTAGGTTTTAGAGAAGTTGATGAGAGTTTAATTAAAGGTGTTCTTTTTGGCACTTTTATGGATAATATAGAACCGATTAGTAATAAAACGTATTCATCATTATTTTTAGAAGCTGGTAGGTATGCTAAAGTATCTGCTTTATATCTGGCTAGTTTGTCAAGACAAGAGGCTGGAACAAAGTTATCTAATACTACAAATGGAGCAGAATTTACTTATGAAGGATATACTTATTCTGGATTATATAATTTTTATAATATAGGTGCTAGCAGTGGTGAGTCTAATCCGGCTTTAGCTGGTTTAGTATTCGCTAATGGTGGTAAGGGCAAGAATAATGGTTCTAAGATTGATGTACCAGTAGAACCTGGTCCAAGTGATGGTAAAGATGAAAATGTTAAAATAGACTTTATAAGTTTACTTAATCTAACACAAAACGGAAATTATTATAGTGGATATTATCCAGGAACAAAGGTAAGTGAAATAACTAGTAAAGCTACAGGTAATGCTAAAATAACTGTTAAAAGAGATAATGGAGAAGAAGTATTAGGTGATAGTTTATTAGGTACTGGAATGAAGATAGAATGCATTAATGGTAATCAAAATGAAGTTTATGAGTATGTATTAATGGGGGATGTTAATGGTGACGGAATTATAAATTCAGCAGATTTATTAAAGGTTCGTCAGCATCTACTTGAGACTAATATGCTTAGTGGTTCATATTTGAAAGCTGCATCAATGGCTGGTGGAACAAGTATTAATTCAGCAGATTTATTAAAGTTAAGACAATATTTGATAAATCAGGGATAAAAAGGAGTTTTTATGAAAAAGTTATTAATGTTTATATTTTGTTTAGGGTTTAATCTTTCTGTAGTTTATGCTGCACCAAGTGCAAGTATTTCAGTTAATAAGAGTAGCGTTGAAAATGGTGGCTCAGTTAGTGCAACTGTTACAGTTAAGAGTACAGCTGCTTGGAATATAAAAATATCTTCTAGTGGAGCTACTAGTGGATGCACGCAGAAGTTTGCGGATGCTACTAGTAATGGTCAGAATACGACGAAGTATTTTACTGTTACTTGTAAAGCAACGAGTATTGGAACAATTAATTTTACAATGACTGGGGATATTACTGATGCTAGTGGTAATAATATTACTGTAAGTGGGTCTAGAAATGTATCTGTTGTAAAGCCTAGAGAAAAATCTAGTAATAATTATTTAAAAAGTTTGTCAGTTGAAGGTTATGAGATAAGTCCAGCTTTTGATAAAAAGACTAGTGAGTATACAGTTAGTGTTCCTTCTACTGTTAGTAAGATTAATATTATAGCAACTAAAGAAGACTCATATTCTTCTATAAGTGGTACAGGTGAAAAAGAAGTTAGTGAAGGTGTTAATACTTTTGACATTACTGTAACGAGTGAAACGGGAGTAGCGAATATTTATTCTTTAAAGGTTAATGTTTTAGATCAAAATCCAATTGAGGTTACAGTTGATAATAAAAAGTATACTGTTGTTAAGGAAAGTAAAAATTTGACTAAGCCAGAGTTGTTTGAAGAAGCTACTGTAAAAATTGGTGAATTTGATATTCCGGCATTTAAGAATGAAACAACTGGATATACTTTAGTTGGATTAAAAGATGAAAGTGGTAATATAAGTTTATTTATATATGATGACGGTAAATATAAGAGCTATGATGAATATTTAACTAAGAGGCTTACATTAGTTTTTGTAACACCAAAGGATAGAATAAATGGTTTTACTTCTAAAACAGTTACGATTAATGAAAAAGAAATTAGTGCTTTTACAGATGGTAAAATAACTATAGTGTATGCTATTAATTTAGAAGATGGTAAAGAAGCATATTATAAGTTTGATGGTGAAGTAATGCAAAAGTTTGATGTCGATGACTATAATAAAGAAGTTAAGGATAAGGATTTAAAAGAAGGAATTATTTATGGTCTTGCTGCTTTATCGTTAGGTTTGTTTTTAGTAATAATATTGATACTTGTTAAAAATAAGAAAAAATTAGTAGCTATTAGTGAAAAGATTAAAGAAAACTGTTAATAGTTCTTTTTTTACTTTAAAGTATTTAGATTTTGTTATATAATTTTAATGTTAGGATAAAGGAGGAATAGGAACTTTGTGAAAACTAGTATGCAAAAATACAAAAAGAGACTAATTACTCTAAATGTTATGTTGCTTGCTATTGTACTCCTAGCAGGAGTAAGTTACGCAGTATTTACTGGCTATAGCAGTCAGACTGATACAAATACTTTAGCTGGAACATGTATCGACTTGGAGTTTAGTGGTATTAATGAAATTAATTTAACAAATAATTATCCAATAAAGGATTTAAAAGGTTTAGAACAAACACCTTATACATTTACAGTAAAAAATAACTGTGATAACTATATAGAGTATTATGTAATAGCATCTGTAATAAATGCGTCAACTAGTGCTGATTCTAAATATATAAAAGTATCTTTACTTGGTGATAATGATATGTCGCCATCTGTAATAACATCATTAAAACAAATTTCAACGCCTCAAAGTTTATCTAGCTATAATATAAAAGAAAATTATGTTTTAAAAGAAGGGGACGGAATTACTAAAGATGAAACACGTACCTTTAATTTTAGAATGTGGTTAGATGGGGAAAATCAAACTAGCTGGACAAGTGAAGAATTAGAAAATAAAACATATCAAGTTAAAATATCAGTAGTAGGAACAGTTAAAACAAGACCTAAAGATGATTTAGTAATTGCAACAACTATAAATGGAAAGGCCAGTAGCACATTTCCAGAAACTGGTTTATATGCTGCATCAGTATCATGTACTCAAAATAATAAAACAGTAGACATTGGTGCGGCTATAAAATGGACTGGATCTAAGTGGAGTTTAGGTGTAACTAACTTAACAAGTGGTAATACTAAATGCGTTGTAGCATTTGATCCTCCAACTTTAGCTGATGCAATACTAGCAAATAATGAGGTTAAGACTCCACTTACAACACCAGGAAAAGAAGTAAGTGCTCATACAAAAGATGATATAACCTATACACCAACAGCAAGTGTTTCATCAACATATCAAGCATACTTTATAACTTATGGCACTGGATACGAAGCAAATGGTACTAATTTTAATTTAACAGGAACAGCAGTAACAAGTGTTACATATGCTAATTCATATTCTAGTTTAGTTGGAAAGTATTTACCATATCAATCTATATCAAGTTCTGGCTCAAACGCTGCAGGAACAATGAAAACAACAACAAATTTAAATAGTGTATATTATGTAGTAAGTGCTACACAAAATAGTTTTACATATAAACAAATAACATCAAATAAAAATACAACAGAAGCATTACTTGCTAGTGCAGAAGATGATTATGGAACATCTTACTACTTTAGAGGAGCTGTTAAAAACAACTATGTTGAGTTTGCTAGTAAATGCTGGAGAATAGTAAGAATAACAGGTGATGGTTCAGTAAAACTTGTTCTTCACAATGATAATACTTCAAAAGTAGCTAATCCTTGCTCTTCAGCAAATAATAGTACTAATGCAGCATTTGCAAGATACTCTGGTACAAAATATACAAGTAAATTTAATGAAAAAGTTGATGATAATGCTTATGTAGGTTTCATGTATGGTACTGCCGGAACAAGTGATTATGCAAGTACACATGCAAATATTAATAAAAGTACAATACTAAAAAATTTGGAGACATGGTATACAAATAATTTAGCACCATATGAAAGTAAACTTGCTGATACAATATGGTGTAATGATAAAAGTACAGTAAGTGGAGGTCTTGGGTATGGAACTAATGCAACTGATTATGCTGCATTTAATAGATTGTTTTATACTAAACAGCCAACATTAAAATGTCCAAATGATAATAATGGAGAAAAGTTTTCTAAATTTACTGTAGATGATACAACAAATGGAAATGGAAACCTAACTTATAAAGCCGGATTATTAACTGTTGATGAAATATCATTTTCTGGTTTTGAATATTATGCTCGTAATCTTTCTACATATTTACATGAAAATTCTACTAGTAATTGTTGGTGGTCCTTGTCGCCTCGCAACACCTATGACAGCAGCGGGGCTAACGTTTGGTTCACGTGCTCGGGCGATTTGGCGACCAGCGACGTTGGCAACGGTGCTGGGGTTCGTCCCGCAATTAGTCTCGTCTCATCGACAACAATTTCAGGAGGTTCTGGCACCTCAGAAGACCCATATATTGTAAAATAGCCTTTATTTATGGGCTTTTTTTTAGTATAATAGTTTTTAGGTGATAAATATGTTTGAATATATGGGAGACCGTATTAGTAATGCAATTAAGAATATAAAAGGAATGGGTAGAATTACTGAGGAAAATATTGGTGATGCTATTCGTGAGATAAAGATGGCTTTATTAGAAGCTGATGTTAACTATGAAGTTGTTAAAGAGTTTACTAATAATGTTAAAGAAAAAGCATTAGGTATGGATGTTAGTAAGAGTTTAAAACCTGATGAAGTTTTTATAAAGCTTGTTAAGGATGAACTTGTTAGTTTGTTAGGTTCTGATTATGTACCACTTGTTACAGATAAAAAGTTTGTATGTATTATGCTTGTTGGTTTACAAGGTTCTGGTAAAACTACTGCTTGTGGTAAGATAGCTAATTTAGTTCGTAAGAAAAATAGTAAAAGTCCATTACTTGTTGCTTGTGATATTTATAGGCCTGCTGCTATTGATCAGTTATGTGAAGTAGGTAAGAGTTTAGGTGTGCCTGTATTTACTAAGGGTAAGGAAGACCCAAGAGTTATTGTTAAGGAAGCTTTGGAGTATGCTAAGACTAATAATAATGATTATGTTATTATCGATACTGCAGGTAGATTACATGTTGATGAAGAGTTAATGAATGAGCTTAAAGATATAGAAGAAATAGTTAAGCCAGATGAAATTATTTTAGTAATTGATGCGATGATGGGTCAAGATGCAATAAATGTTATTCGTGGCTTTAATGATAAATTACCACTTACTGGTGCTATCTTAACTAAGATGGATGGCGATACTAAAGGTGGTGTTGCTTTATCAGTAAGGCATTTAACAAATATACCAATTAAGTTTGTTGGTGATAGTGAAAAGTTAGATGGGTTAAGTCCTTTTTATCCAGAGAGAATGGCAGAGCGAATCTTAGATATGGGAGATATTTTATCTATTGCAGAGAAAGCTGAAAGTGTTATTGATGAAGCAGAAGCTAAAGATTTAACACGTAAGATGAAAAAGGGTTCTTATGATTTAGAAGATTTTCTTATTAATATGAAACAAATAAGAAAGTTAGGACCACTTGAAAATATTTTAAAGATGCTTCCTGGTGCAAGAAATATGGGGCTTAATAATATTAATATTGATCCAAAAGATATGGCTCATGTTGAAGCAATTGTGTTATCTATGACACCATATGAAAGAAGACATCCAGAAGTATTAAAAGCTAGTCGTAAGATTAGAATAGCAAAGGGTTCTGGAAGAAGTGTTGAAGAAGTTAATAGACTATTAAAGCAATTTGAGATGATGAAAGACATGATGAAGAAAATGAGCAATGGTAATTTTAAGATGCCATTTTAGGTGATAGATGGAAGAGAAGGTATTTAATAAACTTGTTAGAGATAGAATTCCTGAGATAATTGAAGGTAATGGTGAAATAGCAGTTACTAGGATATTAGATGAGGCTGAATATAAGCTAGAATTAGAAAAGAAACTTCTAGAAGAGTGTAATGAAGTATTAAGTGCAGTAAGACATGATGAAATAATTGAAGAGCTTGCTGACGTACTTGAGGTATTAGGTGCAATAGGTGCTCTTGAAGGTGTAGATTTAGAAAAGATAATTTCGGTTATGAATAGCAAAAGAGAAAAAAGAGGCGGGTTTAGTCAAAAAATATTTTTAGAGAAGACTATGAAATAGTTAGACTTGATTTTTAGGTTTTAAAGTGTTAAAATCACTTTATAAAGCGAAGATATAGGATTATAGTTAAAGATAATTTTAAGAGAGTTAGTGGTTGGTGAGAACTAATAAGGACTTTAATGAATCTACCTATTAGTGATGTTAATAGCATCCGGCATAGCCGTTATATGAATTAAGTTAAATTGAGGATGGTACCGCATTTATATGCTCCTTTAGTGCCATTCTTTTTTTGTTAGGGAAAGAGAGGGTTTTATGAATAAACGATCGGATAGAATACTTATGTTTAATAATTTATTTGATAGAAAGGTTGATGGTATAAAATGATAGATATTAAACTTATTAGAGAAAATAGAGAATTAGTTAAAGAGAATATTAAGAAGAAGTTTCAAGATGAAAAATTACCTTTAGTTGATGAGATTTATGAATTAGATGAAGCTGTAAGAGATGCTAAACTTAAGGGTGATAATTTACGTGCAGAGAAAAATAAGTTATCTGGTGAGATTGGTAAGTTAATGCGTGAAGGTAAGAAAGAAAAAGCTGAAAACATTAAGAAGAAAATAGCTGAAATGGATGCACAAATAAAAATATTAGAAGTTTCTTTTGAGAAGAAGAATGCATTGATTAAAGAGAAGATGATGGTGATACCTAATATTATAGATGAAAGTGTGCCAATTGGAAAAGATGATAGTGAAAATGTTGAGGTTCAAAGATTTGGTGAGGCTTATAAGCCAAGTTATGAGATACCTTATCATGCTGATATTATTGCTATGTATAATGGATTAGATAAAGATTCTGCTGGTAGAACTAGTGGCGAAGGGTTCTATTACCTATTAGGTGATGTTGCTAGACTTCATGAAGCTATGATTGCTTATGCTAGGGATTATATGGTTGATAAGGGATTTACTTATGCAATTCCACCATTTATGATTCATGCAGGTGTTGTTACAGGCGTTATGTCATTTCCTGAGATGGAAGCAATGATGTATAAGATTGAGGGAGAAGATTTATATTTAATTGGTACTAGTGAGCACTCAATGATTGGTAGATTCCAAGGACAACTTATTGATAAGAAGAGTTTACCTATTAAGATGACTAGTTATTCACCTTGTTTTAGAAAAGAGGGTGGATCTCATGGTTTAGAGGAACGTGGTTTATATAGGGTTCATCAATTTGAAAAAGAGGAGATGATTGTTCTTTGTGAACCAGAAGATTCAATGAAGTTCTATGATGAAATGTGGAAGTATACCGTTGAAGTATTTAGAAATATGAATGTACCAGTTAGACAGTTAGAGTGCTGTAGTGGTGATTTAGCTGATTTAAAGGTTAAGAGCTGTGATATTGAAGCTTGGAGTCCTAGACAAGAAAAGTATTTCGAGGTTGGATCATGTTCTAATTTAGGGGATGCTCAAGCTAGAAGATTAGGTATTAGAGTTAAAGGAGAAAATGGTAACTATTACTTACATACTTTAAATAATACAGTTGTAGCTAGCCCTAGAGGATTAATTGCAGTACTTGAAAATAATTATAATGAAGATGGAACACTTACTATTCCTGATGTGTTAAGACCTTATATGGGGGGTAAAGAAAAACTTATTCCAATTAAATAAAACATACCTTACTGGTATGTTTTTTCATCTATAATACTTGTGGATGTATTTAATTTTCCTTGCTTTAGGATTTCATTATTTGTTGGGAAAGTTTTACCGTTTAAACTGCCCTCTAGTGTTTTATTATATGATAAGACAAATTCACAGTATTCTTCTAGACCAATTTGGTTTATTAGTTCTTTTAATTTTTCTTCAAGTTTAGGGCGAGCAAAGTCAAATGATGATAAAAAGTTTATTGTTTCTTCGCTTGGTTCTATTTTAAAGGTTTTACATAGTTCTTCGTAGAAGTTACGATTAAATATTTCCCATATTTGTAGTGATTTTTGATCGTCTTCTTTATATTCTTCTGAATAGAAATGTTTTTCTTCTGAGCAGTTGTATGATTTGGCTAAATCAGATAAAGCAGCTTTATAAAGAGGTGTTCTTTTTGAGTATTCTGCGCCATGCTCTCCGATAGTTTCAGGAGTAATGCCTAAATCTAATAACACAGTTTCAACAGCTTCTTTTTCATCACCTGTATAAAGAGTAACATTATAATTTTGAAGCCAAGGATTTTCTTCTAATAGTTTTTCATATCTGTCTTTGTTTATAAGAATTATGGCTTCATCAGATATTTCAAATGGACCTTTGATAAATGAATCTTCCATTCTTAATGATCTAAAGTTTTCTTTACCTAGGTGTGATGATAGTTTGTCAATTATTATAAATTTTCTACCGTCAAAGTTTCCTTTGCTGTGACTTGATACTAGGCCATTTAATGTAAAATGTATAGTTGATCTATACTGAGATGATAATGGAGAATAGCGGTCTGCCATTTCTCTTAGTTTTTCATAGTCCTCTTCATCGAATGGATTTAAGTTATATTTTTCTTGTAAAATTTTAAATATAACACTGTTTGGGACATTTGTGGTATGCGTTAAAAATGGCGTATCACATAATGGAAGTATTTTTTTATCTGATGGAAGATAGTCTGTTGTCCTTACTAGGGCAAAGTCATCAATTGTATACTTACCAGTTTGGAGTTTTTGGTATCTACTGTTTTCTAGTCTTTCTTTATGATTTTTGCTTGAAGTTATTATTTTCATTTATATTCACCATTTTAATTATAACATATTTATATTTCTTTTAAAAATGTGATAAAATGTTTTTGAGGTGTAAATTATGTTTACGGTAAGTGATTACTTAGATTATTATAAAGATTATACTTTTGATAGTATTGGTTTTAATCAAATGGATGCATTAGTCTTTTCTTGTTTGGTATATTTACCAGTAGATTCATTTGAGGAAGGCAAATCATTTAAAGATTTTTACATGTATGCAGAAACTTTTAAAAGTGATGATTTAAGTGGAGTTATGAAGCCAAGTGCTTTTTTACTTCTAGAAAAGTTAAAATCTAGTAAAAGATATGAAAATATAGTAATAAGTAATTTTGAAAATGTTAGAAATAAAGATACTCAGTTTGGCGCAATGTGCGTACGCTTTAATAACAATCTTTTAGTTGTTTTTAAAGGAACGGACGGTTCGATGATAGGTTGGGTTGAGAATTTACGACTTAATTATCAGTATCCAACTTATACGCAAGCAAAAGCGATAGATTACGTTAGTAAAAATGTACTAGATAGTGATAAAGTTATTTATCTTGCAGGACATAGCAAGGGTGGAAATTTAGCAATGAGTTCTGCAATGGAGATGAATGAGAATGTTTTAGTGAAAGTAGCAAAAATATATAATTTTGACGGACCTGGATTTTTAAAAGATGAATATGAAAATAAGTTTAATAAAATAAAGAATAAAGTTGTTAATATTGTACCTACAGGTTCTGTTGTTGGGATGTGTTTGTATAATGATAATTATAGTGCTGTTAAGAGTAAGGATTTAGCTTTTAGTGAACATTATCCAATTGGCTGGAATACTTATGGTGAATTTTTTGTTAGTGGTAAGCTTTCTAAGGTTAGTAAACAGATTCATGAGATGACTACTAAAAATTTAGATGCTATTGATAAAAAACAATTAGGTGATACTGTAGAGGAATTATGTAAGGGGCTAGGGAAAGATTTTGATTCTGATTTTCATTTGAATATAAGTGAAATATGGGATATTTTAAAGAATATGAAGGGAATCGACCCTAAGGTTTATAAATATTTATCTAGTGTGTTACAAGCTCTGATGAAAATTTAGAGGAGTTATGAATGAGTTTAAAAAAATTGTTTATATAGTTTGTGCTGTTTTAATTTTTATAGTAATATTTTTATTGTTAATAGTACATACTTTTAATCATACTGAGGTAAATAATTTACCAGAAAGTAATTATGTTAAACCTTTAAAGGGGATAGGTTGTTAAATGAGAAAAATGCTTTTATAAGTATTTTTTTATTTTGATAAATAGGGTATAATTATAGTTGTGAATTATGCAGGAGGAGTTATGGATAAAGCTTTAGAAAGATTTTTTAATAAATTAGATTTTAATAATAGAGATGCTTTTAATGAAGCAAAGGTGGTTAAGGTTGTTGTTAATAATAAAAATGATTCTTGGGATGTTTATTTACATGCTCCTAGTGTTATCGATGTAGCTGCTTTTAATGAGTTATCTGTTTTAGCCTCTAAAGGAATAATGGATGCTAGTACTATAACAATTATAATTGATTATGATAATTATACGGATGATGATGTTAAAAATTATTTTAAATTTTATTTAAATAATTTATCTATAGATAATCCTTCTCTTATGAGTTTGGTAGATTCAGAAATCAATATTAATGATAATGTAATAAGTATGGCTCTTGCTAGTAGAATGGAGTGTGACTTATTAAATAGTCATAGTTCTAAACTATTGAAACTTTTAAGTAATTCTGGTTTTAAAAATTTAGAGATAACTTCTACAATTAGTGATGAAGCAAGCAGTAGTGTAAAGAAAGAAATTCAAAAAAGAGAGGAACCTAAAATAAAAGAGGAACCAGAGTATAAAGTTATTGTTGGTGAAGAAATTAAGAGTAAGACTATTACAGAGATAAAAGATATTTTAGGTGAAGAAAATAATGTTACTTGCGAAGCTTATATTTTTGGAGTTGAAGAGTTTGTTTCAAATAAAAGTAATTTTAGAATATTAACTTTGAAGATTAGTGATAAGACTGATAGTATTCTTGCTAAAATATTTTCTAGAGATGAAGATGAATTTAATAAGTATAAGAGTGGTTTAAAAGAAGGTAAATGGTATAAGTTTAGAGGTTATATTAAGAATGATACTTTTGCTAAAGATTTGGTTTTTAATATTCGTGATGTTAACGAGATACCTGATAAAACAGTTAAGTTTAAAGATGACGCTGAAGAGAAGAGAGTTGAACTTCATGCACATACAATGATGAGTCAGATGGATGCAGTTACTAAATTTGACTTGGATAAGCATTCTTGTGAACTTATTACGAATGCAATTAATGCTGGATATAAAGCAGTAGCTATTACTGATCATAATGGTTGTCAAGCGTTTCCTATTTGTTATGAGATTATTAAAAATCATAATAAGGGAATTGAAGATGAAAGTAAGAGATTTAAAGGATTATTTGGTACTGAGCTTACGCTTGTTGATGATACAGTTAATATTGTTGTAAGGCCAAGTGATTTACCACTTTTAGAGAGTGAATTTGTTGTATTTGATACAGAAACTACTGGTTTTAATGCTGGTGGTGGAGATCAGATGATTGAAATTGGTGCAGTTAAAATTTGTAATGGAGAGATAACAGATAGATTTGATGAATTAATTGATCCGGGTAGAGCACTTCCAGCTAAAATTACTGAGGTAACTCATATTACTGATGATATGTTAAAAGGGAAAGATACAGAAGAGAATGTTACTAAACGTTTCTTGGAGTGGACTGGAGATGCTCCAATGGTTGCTCATAATGCTAAGTTTGATATTTCATTTATTGAGATGGCGATGAAGAAGTATAGTTTAGGTGAGTTTAAAAATACAGTAGTAGATACTTTAGAGTTATCTCGTGCAATGGATCAGGAACATTCTCGTCATAGTTTGTCTGCGCTTGTTAAAAGATATGATGTAGTATTTGATGAAGATGCACATCATAGAGCTGATTATGATGCTGAAGGAACCGCGCTTGTATTTTATAAAATGCTTAAAAGACTTGCTAGTCAAAATTATAAAATTATAAGTGATTTAGATAAATTGATTAGTAAAGATGAAATATATAAATTTGGACGTACTTATCATTTTAATGCAATTGTTAAGACTAAAGAAGGACTTAAGAATTTATTTAAGATAGTTAGTTTAGCTAATACAACATATTTATATAAGACACCTAGAATTCCGAGAAGTAAATTAAATGAGCTTAGAGAAGGAATTTTAATTGGTAGTGGATGTGCCGAAAGTGAAGTCTTTATGGAAGCTAAAAGTAAAGATGGAGAAGAGTTATCTAACATAATTCGTTTTTATGATTATGTAGAAGTTCAGCCTCCTGAGGTTTATGGACATTTACTACAAACTGGTGATTTTGGTAATAGCGCAGAGCTTATTAATCATATTAAAAAGATTGTTGATGCGGTAGAGACAACTGGTAAGATAATGGTAGCAACTGGTGATGTTCATCATTTCTTTAGAGAAGATAAGATTTATCGTGAGATTATAATTAATCAAAAGGTTCCTGGTGGAGGAAGACATCCACTTGCTAAGAGTAGTATAACTGAGATACCTTCAATGCATTTTAGAACGACTAAAGAAATGCTTGATGACTTTAATTTCTTAGGTGAAGATGTTGCTAAGAGAATTGTTATTGAGAATACCAATAAGATAGCTGATATGGTTAGTGAATTTGAAGTTATTCCAGATACTGGTGGAACACCATTTTCTCCAAGAGTTAAAGCTGATGATGGTAAGACTTATTTGGACTGTCCAAGAGTTGTTACTGATTTGGTATATGATAGAGCAACTAGTTGGTATGGGCAGGAGCTTCCAATTATTATTGAAGAAAGAATTGGTAAAGAATTATATGGCGATATAGTTTATAAAATATGTAAAGAGAAGATAAGTGCAACTGTGAGTCCTGATGATCCATCTTTTGAGAGAGCGGTTTTTGATGAGGTTCATAAGAGTATTTATACTGGTGTTGATTATGTTAAAGAAATGGTTCGTGATTACGTAAAAGAACACTGGAGTGAAGACGATGGTGAGATGAGTGATGCTGCATTAGATAAAAAAGTTAAGAAGAGTTTAGGTGGTATCATTGGTGGAGGATTCGATCCGATATATTTGATTGCACAAAGACTTGTTAAACACTCTAATGATGAAGGATTCTTGGTTGGTTCAAGAGGTTCAGTAGGTTCATCATTTGTAGCAACTATGATGGGTATTACTGAAGTTAATCCACTTGCTGCACATTATAGATGTTTAAAGTGTAAGAAAAGTTATTTTCAAGATGAAGATGGTAATGATTTAAGTTTGAACTATTCATGTGGTATAGATTTACCTGATAGAGTTTGTGAATGTGGTGAGAAATTATATAAAGATGGTCATGATATGCCATTTGCTACATTCTTAGGTTTTAATGCAGATAAGGTACCAGATATCGATTTAAACTTCTCAGATTTAAATCAAGCTAGTGCTCATGAGTATACAAAGGTACTATTTGGTGTTGATAATGTTTATCGTGCTGGTACTATCGGTACAGTTGCTGAGAAGACAGCATTTGGTTTTGTTAGAGGTTATGCTGAAGATAAGGGTATTATTTTAAGAAATGCTGAGATTGAAAGACTTGCATTAGGATGTACTGGTGTTAAGAGAACTACTGGTCAGCATCCTGGTGGTATTGTTGTTGTTCCTGATTATAAGGAAGTATATGATTTTACACCATTTCAGTATCCAGCTGATGATGTTACTAGTGCATGGAGAACAACACACTTTGGTTATCACTCAATTGAGGAATGTTTACTTAAGTTAGATATTTTAGGTCACTCTGATCCAACACAGCTTAGAATGATTCAAGATTTAACTAAGATGGATGTTAGTAAAGTGCCACTAGATGATAAAGAAACAATGAGTATTTTCTCAAGCACTAAAGCCTTAGGCGTAACGAATGAACAGATTATGTGTCCAACTGGTACTTTAGGTATTCCAGAGTTTGGTACTAACTTTACTATTGGTATGGTAGATGAGATTAAACCAACAACGTTTGCTGAACTTATTAAGATTGCAGGCTTATCACATGGTACAGATGTATGGCTTGGTAATGCTAGAGATTTGTGTACTCCAGATGAAAATGGCAATATTAAAGTTCCATTTAAAGAAACTATTGGTTGTCGTGACGATATTATGGTTTATTTGATGCAACAAGGTGTAGAACCTATTAAAGCATTTAAGATAATGGAGTTTGTACGTAAAGGTAAAGCTAGTAAACCTAAGGAGAAAGAAACTTGGGAAAAACATAAACAGACAATGATTGATAATCATATTCCAGATTGGTACATTGAGAGTTGTCATAAAATTAAGTACATGTTCCCGAAAGCTCATGCAGCTGCGTATGTTATTTCGGCATTTAGAATAGCTTGGTTTAAGGTTCATATGCCAGTATATTTTTATGCGTCATGGCTTACTAGTAAAGCAACTGATTTTGATGTTGAAACAATGACTCTTGGGTATGAAGGAATAAAGAGAAGAATTACTGAAATTCAAGCTAAAGGTTTTGATGCAACTAATAAAGAACAGGGCTTACTTGAAAGTTTGAAAGTTTGTTTAGAGGCGTGCGCTCGTGGGATTAAGTTTTTACCAATTGATTTGTATGACAGTAATGCAAGTGTTTGGGGAGTTTATGATGAAACAAGTATAAGACCACCATTTTCATCTGTTGATGGGCTAGGAGAGACAGTTGCTAAGCAGATAGTTAAAGAAAGAGAAAATGGTAAGTTTATAAGTGTTGAAGACTTACAGTTACGTGGCAAAGTCAGTCAAACTCTTATTGAAAAATTACGTTCTATGCATGTATTAGATGCTATGCCAGAATCTAGTCAGTTAAGTTTATTTTAGGGCATAGTAAAATAATTTGTAAAATAAAATAAAAAAAGTGAATATTTTGTCATATTTCTTGACTCGCAATATTTTGCGGTTTATAATTCTATTATAGAAATGGTAGGAAGATATGACAAATAACAAAAATAATGCAGATAAAAAGAGACTTAGAGTATATTATGGAATGCTTATTACCGTTCTATGTATAATTGGAGTCTCTTTTGCTTGGTTTAGACTTTATTTAAGTCAAAGTGAAAATAATACAATAGCATCTAGGACATGTTTTAGTACAACGCTAACGGAAGATACTGAAAAGATAGCTTTAACTGAGGCATTTCCACTAACGGATGCTGACGGACTAAAGGAAACACCTTTTACTTTTACTATAAAAAATAATTGTGCTTCTTATGTTAAAGCTTATATAACAATAGATAGTGAATATAGAACTAGTACTAGTTCATCTTATTTAAGTGATAATTATATTAAAGTTAATTTATCTCCTGGTGGTACTACAAGTAATCCTTCTGTTATATTAGGTGGTCAAACATTAACTGATATAGATAATAGTAGAAAAGGTTATATTCTTAGTAGTATTTATCTAAAAGCTAATGAAGAGAAAACATATGATTTAAGAATATGGATGGATGCTGCAGTTACTGCAGATCAAGGCTTGAATAAAAGTTGGGCAGGGAAAATAGTGGTAGTAACTAGTGCTTCAAATGAACCGACTTTAAGTGAAAAGATTCTTGCTGATAATGTTGTTCAAAAGACTATTTCAAATCCAGGGTACGAACCTAGTGCTTATACCTATAATGATGTAGAGAGTACTACAGATACTTTTTCGAATACTAACGTTTATATAACTTATGGTACTGGATATGAAGCAAACGGTTATAAAATAAACTTGACTGGAACTGAAGTAACCACTGATACATATGCTAATTCATATTCTAGTTTGGTTGGTAAATATTTACCTTATCAATTTTCTTCCACTTCCGCAGGAACAATGAGGGATACGACTAATTTATATACTATTTATTATGTTGTTTCAGCTACAGCAGATAGTCTTACATATAAAGAAATTCGTTCTAATAAAAATGTAACTGAAGCACTTCTTTCGAGTACCGAAGATGATTATGGCACTTCGTATTATTTTAGAGGAACAGTAAAAAATAATTATGTAGAATTTGCTAACATGTGCTGGAGGATAGTACGAATAACCGGCAATGGCTCTGTTAAATTAGTATTACATAATAATAATCTTAATGGGGTAAGTAGTCCCTGCTCATCTGTAAATAATCTTAATACAGGCGCATTTGCTAAATTTTCTGACACAGCAACTGGCTCTGTATTTAATACAAGTGGTGATGATAATGCATATGTAGGATTTATGTATGGGACAGCTGGTGGCAGTAGTTATGCAGAGGCTCAAGCTAATATAAATAAAAGTACTGTGCTAACTAATTTAGAAACTTGGTATAAAAATAATTTGATGTCATATGAAGATAAACTAGCTGATGTGATATGGTGTAATGATAAAAGTGTTGTAACTGATACTACAATAAACATTCCATACGTTAATAGTAAAAATGACACTAATTTTGGTTATGGAACAAATGCAAATGGATATAATGCTACTCTTCGATTAACAGAGTTAGCATCATCTTCAAATAATATAAAACCATCTTTAAAATGTTCGAATGACAATGATGGCGGTAATTTATCTAAATTTACGGTAAGTGATATAACTAATGGAAATGGAGCATTAGATTATAAAATTGGACTTTTAACAATGGACGAGATTATATTTGCTGGTAATTATGGTTTTTATAATGGTGATTATAATTATTTATGGGAAAATACTGGTGGTATAAAATATTGGTCGATGACGCCTGCTTGGTTTACAGGTGCTGAAGCATGTATGTTTGTTATAAATAATAATCGCATTTTACTTGGAAGTGATTGTGACCCGGTTGCTATGAAGGCACGCATCAGACCTTCTATTGCCCTTGATTCAAGTGTTCAATTATCCGGCGGAACTGGTACAAGCGAAGACCCTTATATCGTTAAATAAGATTATAAATTAATTTATAATCTTTTTTTTAGTTTATGGTATAATATGAGCGTGATGTTTATGAAGAAATTAAAAATACTTTATGAAGATAAAGATTTAATAGTTGTAAGAAAAGATGATAAGGTTCTTACAGTAAGTGATGGTAAAAGTTTTAATACATTATATAGTGAGGTTTATGATTATTTGCATAAGAAAAATCAAAAGGTTTTTGTAGTTCATAGACTTGATAGAGATACTAGTGGTTTAGTGTTATTTGCTAAGAGTGAACGAGTTAAAAATATTATGCAGGATAACTGGGATAAGGTTATAAGAAAATATTATGCTGTTGTTTGTGGCAAGTTAAATGGTGAGGGTGAAGTTAAACAGTATTTAAGTGAAGATAAAACTTTAAGAGTTTATGTTAGTAATAAAGGAAAGCTTGCAATTACTGATTATAAATGTTTAAATGTGTCATCAGCTTATTCTTTAATGGATGTATTAATTAAAACTGGAAGACGTAATCAGATTAGAGTTTGTTTTTCTAGTTTAGGACATCCAATTATTGGCGATAAGAAATATGGAGCTAAGAAGAATCCAATTGGTAGACTTGGGCTGCATGCTTACTATTTAGAGTTTAATCATCCAATTAATAATAAAAAAATTGTTATCGAAGATGAAATTCCAGCTGATTTTAAGAAAATATTTGAAAGTGCAACTAAAAAGTGACATAATTCTACTTAAATTTGGTAGTACGCAACAGGGTTTCATAGTATATTGGCTGTGAGGTGAAAGAAATGAATTTTAATGAAAAATTGCAAAAGTTAAGAAAAGAAAAAAAGTATAGTCAAGAAGAACTTGCGGATATGTTAGATGTTACTAGACAAAGTGTTTCTAAGTGGGAAAGTGGTCAGACGTATCCAGAGATGGATAAGCTTCTTGCAATATGTAAGATATTTGGTTGCACTTTAGAAGAACTTACTAATGATACAATTAAGTTAAATGAGTTTACTGGAGAAAAGAAGAGTAAGGTAAGTGATATTACTAGTAGTGTAGAAGAATATATTGAAAAAACTTATCATTATTTTGCTGGAAGTACATTTAAAGATATTCTTAAATGCTTCATTATAATGATTGTTGTTTATTTATTTTTAGGTTTATGTGAGTATCCTTTTGATGCTTTAAAAAGTGGATTATATAGTTTTTTTAATTCATTTATGGAGGGTAAAGGACTTAGTTTTTCTTCTAACTTTTTTAATCTAATTATTAATATTTTATATTATAGTTTAAAGTTATTTGTTCTTGCTTATGTATTTAAGATAGGTTTTTTAGATAAAAAAGAAGTAACTATAATTGAAAACGTGCAGGATGAAAAGGGTGGCGCTGAGGTAGAAGAAAAGCAAAACATAACCAGTACTAAAACAAAAAAGAGATATTCAATATTTGATGCTCTAGTTAGTATTGTGATGTTCTTTATAAAGATGTTCTTCTTAATTGGAGCTATTCCACTTATTTGTTCATTTATATTTTTTATGTTTGCTTTTATTATTTCAATTTATTTTATGTTTAGAGGCGTTTTCTTTTTTAGTATTTTTATAGGGTTAGTAAGTTTAATAATGCTTAATGAAATTGCTTTAGAGTTTATTTATAATTTTATTTTTGATAGAGTGCAATGTTATAAAAGAATGCTTATAACAATTCTTGCTTCTCTTGCTTTTATAGGAGTAGCAGGTGGTCTATTTGTAATTGAGTGCTCTAAATATACTTATCACAATGAAGAAAGTGCAGATATTTTAATAAGTAATGATGCTTCTTATGATTATAATGGAAAACTTTATTTAGATAGTGATATTCTAGATTATTACCATGTTACTTATGAGATTGATGATGGCTTAAATGATAAGGTTAATATTGAAGTAACTAATAGTGAATATAGTACTAATTATGATGTTAAACTTGATGATAATAAGTTATATTTATCTGTTTTACAAAGAGATAATACATTTAGTTTTAAGAATCTTCTTGATATATTTGTTAAGGATTTAAGGAATAAAGAAGTATACAATTATTCATTATATGGTGGAGTTAGAATTGTAGTAACTTCAAGTGAAAAAAATATTAGTACAATAAAAAAGAATAGTGAAGCAAACCAAAAAGAAGAAGAAAAAGAAATCAAGAATCAAAAAATATATGATTATCAAATGAGAATAAGAGAGTTAGAAAGTCAGATTAATGAACTTGAAAGAAATAATCGTGAGTTAAGTGATAAGATAGATGATTATAAGAGAAAAATTAGTGCTTTAAGTGAATAAAAAAGATATTACCCTAGGGAAATATCTAATATCATCATTATTATAAAACCAACTATTGTGTAAAGAGCCATGAGCTCTTTTTTCTTGTTTGCCATGCTTTCAGGGATAAGCTCAACAATTATTACATATAGCATTGCTCCACCTGCTACTGATAAAAGTAATGGTAAGATAAACTGCATCTTAATTACGAGAAGGGCACCTAGCATGGCAGATATTGGCTCAACAATTGCACTTAAACTACCAATTAAAAATGACTTAAATTTAGTGTTACCTTTTTTTAGCATTGGAAATGATATGGCAAGACCTTCTGGAAAGTTTTGAATACCAATCCCGATTGCTAGAGTTAGAGCTTTCATTACGGATTCTGGACTGTTGTTTAATGCTAGAGCTCCAAAAGCAACTCCTATAGCAGCTCCTTCTGGTATGTTATGTATTGTAATGGATAGTAATAGTTTATCTATTTTTTTACTTTTTTGTTTTTCTTCTATTTTATCTGTTCCATATAAAAGGAGAGCACCTAACAGGATACCAATAGAGCAGACTATCCATGGTGTTAAATTAAGCAATTTTGAGTGGTCGATTGCTGGAACTATTAAGGAAAATACTGATGAAGATAACATGATACCAGCTGATAAGCTTAGGAGTTTATCCATTATATTTTGGTTTATTTTTTTAAATAGAAAAATTGTTGCAGCACCAAGTGATGTAATAGCAAATGTTACTAGCCCCATGATAAAGGCAGCAATAATTGGATTTATTTCACTAAAAAACTTTATCATACTTTATTGTATTCTAAGCATGCCTTTTTGGTTAAAGAAAAAAAGACTTAATTGTCTTTTACTTCCATAATTACTGGTAAGATGATTGGTCTACGTCCAGTTAGTTCATTTATAAATGGGTTTAATTCTAAGATGATTTGATTTTTAAGATCAACATAGTTGTATGAATTTTTTATTGTACGGGTTACAATTTCAGTAACTTTGTTTTCGATTTTATTTATTAATCCAGCATTTTCGTTTACTAATACGAAACCTCTTGTTGTAATGTTTGGTTTAATTAGTAGTTCTCTAGTTGTAGGGTTAATATTTAAAATTGTTACTAAGATGCCGTCTTGACTCATGAGTTTACGGTCTTTAATTACGACTGAACCAATGTCACCGATACGAGAACCATCTACGTATACGTCGCCAGCTTGGTATTTCTTTCCGAGTCTAGCGCCATCTTTTGTAAGTTCGACAGAATCACCATTTTTACAGATAAAGATATTTTCTTTGGGAATGCCACAGTCGATAGCTAAGTCTCCATGAGTTTTAAGCATACGGTATTCACCATGCATTGGCATAAAGTATTCTGGTTTGATAATTCTAAGCATCCATTTTTGCTCTTCTTGTTTTGCGTGACCGGATGTATGGATGTCGGATAATTCAGTGTTTGTATATACTTTTACACCTTTTAGATATAGTTTGTTAATTATGCGGTTAATAGATGCACGATTTCCTGGAATAGGTGATGATGAGAAGACAACAATGTCATCTGGCATAAGTTCGATTTGTTTATGAGTTCCATTAGCTATTCTTGATAGAGCAGCTAGAGGTTCACCTTGAGAACCAGTACATAAAATGCATATTTCATGTTTTTTTAAATTTTTAGCTTCATTTGCTTCAATGAAAATTGTTTTATCAGTTATAAGATTATTTTTTAGAGCAATTTCTTTTGCAGTTTCCATAGAACGACCGAATGTAACAATTTTACGGTTATTTTTACGACATGTTTCAACAATATGTTTAATACGGTAGATGTTAGATGCAAATGTTGCTAGGATAATTCTTGAGTTATGACGAGCAAACACATCACTTAAAGCTTCATCTACACAAGATTCACTTGCTGAAAATCCTGGACTTAATGCGTTTGTACTATCACTTAATAGAAGTTTAACTCCTTCACTACCTAGGGCAGCCATTTTATGAATATCAGCCATAGGGCCAATTGGTGTTAAATCAAATTTAAAGTCACCGGTTTCAAAAATTATTCCGTTGGGTGTTCTAATTACTATTGCAAAGCTGTCTGGGATAGAGTGAGTTGTTGTTACGAAAGATATTTCAAAATATTTATATTTAAATACACTGTCTTTATCATAAACTTCAAGATTTTGGTAACCAATGTTTCGATCATAGAATTTGTTTTTAATAAGATCACAAGCAATTCTTGGAGCATATATAACTGGTATATTAATATTTTGAAGTAAGAATGTAATACCACCTATATGATCTTCATGTCCGTGAGTAATAAATAAGGCTTTAATTTTGTCTTCATTTTGTTTTAAGTAAGTAACATCTTGGATTACATAGTCTATTCCAAGTAATTCACTTTCTGGAAACATAACTCCAGCATCAATTATTATTATTTCATCGTCGTGTTGTACGACATACATATTTTTTCCGACTTCGCCAAGGCCACCCAAGGCAAAAATAGTCGTAACTTTCTCGTTATTATTCATATAATTCCTCCTTGTAAAAAAATAAAAAGAAAAGCTTTTTTCCTGTCAATAATTATATAACAAATATGATAAAAAGTCTAGTACTCTAAAATTTTTAAAAAAATTAAAGGAAATTAGTGAACTGTTTACAACAATAAGTAATAGGAGGGTGAATATGGTTAAGATTTTATTACTATTATTTGTTTTTATTCCCGTAAATGTTATGGGAAGTGTATATTATACAGATTATTCGTTTAAGGAAAGAACTGATAAGTTTTATGAGGAAAATGAGTTACTTAAAAGAGAGGAAGTAAAGCTTTATAGAAATATAAAAGTTAATAAGGATTATAAGTATACTCTTATTGATGAGTGCGATGGAAAAGCTGTATTAGATGATTATAAGGCGGTAAAGGATTATAAAAAAGATTATTTGGCCGGTTATAATGCAGTGATAAATTTAAGAAGTAGTTATATTGAAAAAGTGCGATACCTGATGATATTTGATTATGATATTGTTCCACCAATAAAGCATATAGATGTTTTTTATAAAAATGAACTTCTTTCATATGATGAATTATTTGACGTGGAAAGTCCGTATCTTGATAGTAATCCTTATTTAATTATAGATTTAAATAAAGCGTATGATTTTAAAGATTTATCTTTTATTATTTATTATGATGGAGAGTTTGAGGTTGATTCAGCAAATTATACTTTATTTTTTAGTTATGACAGTTATGTTCCACCGCTTTTAAATAAATACATTGCAAATATTTATGTTAATCGCTGGGTAAGTGAGCAATATGTGAATGTTATTGATGATAAAGAGTATGATGAGATATTTAATTCTTTAGGATTTAAAACACCTTACAGTGACGTGATTAATTATTTTTATAAAGAAGAGAAGTATTATGGATGTTTTAAAGAAAATGTAATAAAAGGAGATTATAAAGAAGAAAGTTATGACGATTATGAACTTGATTATAGTGATTATATTATAGTTTATGATTATTATGAAAGAAATAGGATAGAAGTATCAGATGTAATTAATAGTGTGGATGATGTTTTTACATTAGTTAAGGGTAATGTTAGTAGTATTAAAAGCAATATTGATTTAAATAAAAATGGCGATTATGATTTATGGGTTAATAATCATTTATTTAATGTTACTGTTGATATTCCAGATAATAATAAAGAAATTAAAATAAATAGGATGCCTAGTTTTAAAGAAAAGGTAGTTTATAAGTATTTAGATAACTGCACTATCTTAGAGGAGAAGAAATGTACAACTTTCTGTGAACATAAAAAGTGTAAACGAGTAATAATTATATTATGCATTTTAGTTATTTATTTAATAGGGAAAAATAGGTATATTTTGACGAAAGGGTATAAATTATAATAAATAATATTTATATTAGAATAGGAGATGAGTATGTTAAAGATAAATATGGAATACCGAAAAGGTATACTATTTGTTAGGCCTTGTGGTAATTTAACTAAAGTTACTTACAAGTGTTTGAATGATTATTTGATACCTGTTATAGGAAACCAAGGCATTAAGTATATTGTCTATAATCTAGAGAACGTTAACGTTATAGATGATAAAGGTAAAGAATCACTTTTAGAGGGAATTTGCGCTGTTAGAAAGAATCTAGGAGAAGGTATAATTTGTAATACTTGTATTAGATTTGAGAATGTTCATGTAACTGAAGATGAACTTAGTGCAATAAAATTAATAAAAATATAGGTGATTAAATGGATGAATATAGCCTCACATTAAAGTATGAGAAGCTAATATATAAGATAGCTAAAAAGTTCTATAATGTAGAACTTGATGATTTATATCAGGCTGGGTGTATTGGTTTAATAAAGGCTTACCGAAATTATGATGAGGCATCTTCAGCTTCCTTTATAAATTATGCTTATAAGTATATATTTGGGGAGATGTATGATTTAGCTAATAAAAGTAGAGATATTAAGCTTAATAAGGCTTATTTAAAACTTTATAAAAAGATAGAAGAAGCTAGGATGGCTCTTGCACATCGTATTGGAAGGATGCCAAGCAGTGATGAAATATGTTCATACCTTGAAATAGATTCTAGTCTTTACTTAGAGGTTGTCACTTTAACAAGTAAAATGATGAGTTTAGATGATGAATATCAGACTTTAAATGGTGATTATTTACCTATAAAAGAGTGTATTGGTGAAAGTACTGATTACATTACTAATATGATGATAGAAGATGGTATAGATAGTCTAGATGATATGGAACAGAAAGTTATCAAAATAAGATATTTTGAGGATTTAACACAGATGGAAACAGCAAAAGCTCTTGGAATCAGTCAGGTTAAGGTTTCAAGAATAGAAAATAAGGGAAAACAGAAGATAAAAGAATTTATAGCTGCATAATTTTTAAATTTCTTTCTCATAATAGAAATGTGATTATGATGAAAAAGCAAGAATATTTAAAAGTGGTAGAAGAGTGTACGGCCAAAGATAAGAAACTTATTAATTATGTCAATTCCTTTACTGTTGGTGGATTAATTGGTTTTCTTGGTGAGGGCATTAAAATGATATGTACAAATTATTATCATTTACCAGTTAGTGAAGCTATAAGTTATGTGCTTGTGATCTTAATATTTATTTCGTGTTTGTGTACAGGACTTGGATTTTTTGATGATATTGTTTCAAAATTTAGATGTGGTATTGTGATACCTATAACAGGTTTTGCTCACTCCATAATGAGTAGTGCTTTAGATTATAAAAATGATGGATTAATTACTGGTGTAGGAGCTAATTTTTTTAGACTTGCCGGTAGTGTTTTACTTTATGGTATTGTTAGTGGTTTTATATGTGCAGTTATAAAGGTGATTATTAATGTTTAATTATAAAAATGTTTATATAGATGATTGGTATAGTATTATTGGACCAAAAGAAAAAAGTGATGGTAATTTAAAGAAATATAATTTAGGATTAAATGATTACTATTTTAATGAGAAAACTTTTGAGAAAGCTGAAGTTAAGATGCAAAAGTTTGTCTTAAATCATTTAAAAAGTAGTGATATAGATGTAATATGTGCTAGTGATTTGATGGACCAAATGATAGTTTCTAATTTGATGGCTGAAGAAGAGAACATTCCTTTTTTAGGAGTTTATAATGCGTGTGCAAGTTTTGCTGCAGGATTAATAAGCATAGCTAATATGATACAAGCTAAAGAAATTAAAAATGGAATATATATTACTAGCAGTCATAATTTAGCCGCTGAAAAACAGTTTAGATTTCCAGTTGAATATGGAGCTGTTAAACCCGTGAGAAGCACATTCACAGCTACTGGAGCTATTGGAGTAAAAGTAACAAATAAAGAAGGTAAGATAAAAGTTATAAGTGCAACGCTAGGCAAAGTCAAAGATTCTTTTGTTAAAGATGCATTTAATATGGGTGGGGTTATGGCAATTAGTGCAGTAGATACTTTTAAAGAGCATTTAAAAAGGAGCCATAAAAGTGAAACTGATTATGATTTGATATTAACTGGAGATTTGGGAGCTTGCGGAAGTAAAATTTTTAAGAAAGTTTTAGAAAAAGAAGGATATAATTTAAAAAATTATATGGATGCAGGAGAAAATTTTTATAAGACGATTGATTGCTCTGGAGCAAGTGGGCCAGCAGCATTACCACTATTTTTGTTTGATAATGTTATCTATAATAAAAAGTATAAAAAGATATTATTACTTGCTACTGGTTCATTACATAGTCCATTATTGGTGAATCAGAAGATGAGTATTCCTTCGGTTACCCATGCTGTAGAAATTGAGGTGGAAAGATGACACTCGTTTATTCATTTCTATTTTGTGGTCTTATATGTTTGATAGGTGAGATAATATTTGAAAATACAAAGCTTACTTTTGGACATGTTACCAGTTTATTTGTTGTAATTGGTTCTATCTTGAGTTTAATTGGAGTTTATGATAAGATTGCAGATTATGTTGGCGCTGGAGCTAACTTACCAATTGTGTCTTTTGGTAACACTCTTACTAATGGGGCTTATAAAGGATTTGTTCAAGATGGATTTATAGGTTTGTTTAGTGGGATGCTTGGTGAGGTTAGTACTGGAGTAGTAGCTGCTGTCGTATTTTCCTTTATATTAATGTTATTTTTAAAACCTAAGGATTGATACTTAGGTTTTTGTTTGCATAAAATTAATAGGTGATTATATGTTTCATTATGTTGTGCAAAAGAGAATTAAGATAGTTGGTATATTAATTTTTTTAGTTTTTTTAGTAATTGTTATAAGAATATTTTATATTCAGGTTTTCAGTAAAAATAAACTCGATAATTTAGCGAATAGTTTATGGAGTAGAAATTTACCTATACTAGCTGATAGAGGTAAAATAACTGATCGTAATGGTGTAGTACTTGCAGATAATATTACTACGACAAGTTTAGTGGTTGTACCAGTTCAAATTAAGAATAAAGAAGAAGTTGCAGAGAATTTAGCAAGAATTTTAAATACGGATTATTTAAATATTTATTCGCATTTAACGAAGCATACTTCTATTGAAAGAATTCATCCGGAAGGTAGAAGATTATCATATGATATTGCAGAGGAAATAAGTGCGCTTAATTATGACGGCGTATATTTACTTAAAGAATCTAAAAGGTATTATCCTTATAAGGAAATGCTTTCTCATGTTATTGGTTATGTTGGTATAGATAATCAGGGATTAAGTGGTATAGAGCTTTTATATGATAAATATTTAAAAGGAACTGATGGAGGAATAAAGTATTATTCTGATGGTAAAGGTTTAAGACTTAAAATGAGTGAAGTTTATGATAAACCAGTAAGTGGTAATAATATTGCTCTTACAATAGATGTTAGAGTTCAAGAAGCAATCGAAAGAGAACTTGATAATGTTGTGACTAAGTATAACCCGGAAAATGCACTTATTATGGTAATGAATCCTAATACTGGGGAGATTATTGGGATGAGTAGTAGGCCTACTTTTGATCCAAATAATTATCAGAATTATGATATTGAAACAATAAATAGAAATTTACCAATATGGATGAGTTATGAGCCAGGTAGTACTTTTAAAATTATTACTCTTGCAAGTGCGATTAATGAAGAAAAGGTTAATTTATTTACAGATACTTATTATGATGGCGGAAGTATTTCTGTTGAAAATGCAAGGATTAAATGTTGGAAAGCTGGTGGTCATGGTGCTGAAACTTTTTTGAACGTTGTTGAAAACTCTTGTAACCTTGTGTTTTAGCAAGAGATACTTTTGAATTTGAAGATGCCTATGTAAGTAAACTTAACAAAACAATTTATAAATATGAAGTAGAGCTTATTGCATTAAATGATTTGACTGGAAAAAATTCTATAATACACACTGAAAAATTTAAAAAATTTGTTGAAATAGAATTAAATAAAGAAAAAAATAAAATGTATGATCTAGATGCAAATATTAGAGATTTATATCCAATTGAAATGCATTTTGAAAATAAACAAGAAAAAGATATTAATTATTTTAAAGAATTGGATAGGATTATTTTATTAAAAAGCAAAAAAATCAATAGAAGAGTTATAAAAAAAAGAATAATTTATAAAAAAAATAAAACTAAAAGCATATTAGCATTTGTTATTACTAAGTTTAATGGTGTTAAAATGTTTACATTTAATATTATTGAAGAAATTGATGCAGAAAATAAATTTAAAAGTATTTCAAAGAAAAATCGTCAATTATTAGAAAAATGTATAAAAATACAAAATGATAACGATTTTGAATATGTTAGAAATATAATAGATAAATATTTAGATAAGGTACTTGAATAAGTATCTTT
>JAUNFK010000004.1 GCA_030525085.1 bacterium | reverse complement strand
ACATCTCTTTCTTTAACCAACCATTTTTAGATTCAATTATTGGATTATCTGTTGGAGTTCCTATTCTCGACATTGACCTAGTTATGTTATAATCTTTATGTGCATTATTAAATGCCATTGAGGAATATATTGCGCCTTGATCAGAGTGGAAAATCGTCTCTTGGCTTTTGTATCCTCTTTTTATTTTGTTATTTAACATATCTTGTAAGGCATCTCTATGATTTTTCATGCTTACTCCGTGATAAAAAGGTTTAATATCAGAGCCTATTATCGAATCATCAAATGCATCTACATAGTATGTCCAATCATATCTTTGTCTTTTAAACCATATCATTGTTGTATCAGATGTTATTTTTTCTAATGGTCTTGTAGTATTCCAATCATTATTAATAAGATTTGGATATTTAATAGATTCTGCACCAGGCTTTTTATATGTAGAATAGTGTTTTGCTTTACTTCTTATTTTTAATATTTTACACACTTTATGAACTAAATTATCGGATACTACCCAACCAGTTTCTTTACGAATTAAATAATTTATTCTATGATAACCATAACTTGGTTTTCTTTTATGAATATCTCTTATTAAAGGTTCTAAATCTCTACGATTTATTTCATATTGATTTAATATATTCTTTGTTTTTAACCATTTATAATAGCCGCTTCTAGAAATATTCATTACTTCACATAATGATTTAACTGAATATTCTTTCCTTAATATTTCTATAATTTCAAATTCCTTTTGTTTTATTTCTTGAATACTACAACTGAACCATCTCCTTTCACAAGGTATCCTTTTTTTAATCGTTCATTCTCAATTCTTAATTTCATATTTTCATATTCTAGTTTTTCTATATCTGTTAAATTTTTCTTATTTGAATATTTACATAAAGGATTTCCTGGTTTCTTTTGATTTTCTAATCCTTTTTCGCCATACTCATTAAATAAGTGTAACCATTTATTTGAAACAGAATGATTAATACCATATTCATTAGTAATATCTTTTGTTGTTTTTCCATTTAACATTTCT
Organism: bacterium; assembly: GCA_030525085.1. Lineage (GTDB taxonomy): Bacteria > Bacillota_I > Bacilli_A > RF39 > UBA660 > CAG-533. The sequence continues at coordinate 49,028 of JAUNFK010000004.1, read as the reverse complement.
TGTACTATTTTAATTTTTTCCTCTTTTGAATAATATTTATTTTTACCGCCTTTTGGTCTTCCTTGCATTTTTTCATCTCCTTTATTAAATTATACCAAAGAAAAAGTAAACACATCTTTTTTGTGTCTACTTTTATTTTACAACTTCATGGGAAAGAGTTAAATCTTTCTTTTTTTATTGCTTAAATGCACAAAATAAACTATAATTTAATAGGATAAAGGTGGAACAATGAACAATCAAAAAAACAAGAAGTTACTAGTAGTTTATTCAAGCTTACTTGCAATAGTTATAACAGTAATTGGTATTACATATGCTTATTTTAGGCTGTTTAAGACTCAACAAAATCAAAACGAAATAACAACAAGAAACTGTTTGGACACATCATTAACAGAAAATTCAGCAGAAGTTAATATGACAGACGCATTTCCAATATCAGACATCGAAGGTACGAAATTGACGCCATATACATTTACAGTAACAAATAACTGTGATTCATACGTAAAAATATATATAACCTTAAAAAGCATTTACAAAAATGATTCATCAAGTACTTATTTAAAAGATGATTTTATAAAAGCAAACCTGTCACAAGGCGATGTAATAAATAGCATCTCAACTAAGCTAAGCACACTCACATCAACAAAATTAGACAGCAGTGATGAAGGATACATATTAAAAACATTGAATCTAAAAGGAAATCAAACCCTAACATTCAATTTAAGACTCTGGATGGATCAAGATACAACAATTGAAGAGGGACTAAATAAAATTTGGCAAGGCAAAATTGTCATAGTTGTAGCACCAACATTGCCGAACGCAGTACCAGAAGGATGGGACGAAGCCGCCGATGGTACAATCTTAGCTTCAATTCGTGATGATGAAGATAATCATATTCAAAAAACATTAACTGTACCAGGCAAAGAAATAAGTGCACATACAGTCGATGATGTAAAAGTTTCTACGACTGCAACGGTAAGTACGACATACCAAAAATATTATTGGACATACGGAACAGGTTGGGAGCAAGATGAGTCAGGATTTAAACTAACTGGAGTAAGTGTCACAGCTGATCCATACTCTTCATCATATTCTAATTTAAAAGGTAAATATTTAATTGCTAAAACTGCATACGGTAATAGTTCTAGCACAGCAACAGCAAAAAAAGCTATCAATCTTAGTGCTATTTATTATGTAACAGATACATCCACATCAAATTTTACATACAAAACAATAACATCAAATAAAAACTCAACAGAAGATGTTTTGGCTAGCACAAAAGATGATTATGGAACAAGTTTATATTTCAGAGGTTCAGTAGATAACAATTATGTAGAATTTGCGAATAAGTGCTGGAGAATAGTAAGAGTAACTGGTAATGGTGCAATAAAATTAATTCTTCACAACGATAATGTAAATAAAAATGCTAACCCTTGCTCAACTTCAAACAATAGCGATACTGCAGCCTTTGCTCATTATAGTGGAAGCACATACAACACTGCATTTAATTCATCTAATGATGACAACGCTTATGTCGGATTTATGTATGGGACAGCATCATCAAGTAGTTATGCCAATACCCATAAAAATACAAATAAAAGTCAAATATTAACTAATTTAGAAACATGGTATAAAAATAATCTAAATAATTATGAAGATTACCTGGAGGACGTAATATGGTGTAATGACAAAAAAACTTCTAGTGACGGAATCGGTTATGGTACAAGTTCAACAGACTATTTTGCATTTAATAGATTAGGAAATCAATTAACAGCAGAACCAAGCTTAATATGTCAGCCTGATAATGATGGAGGTAATTTATCAAAATTCACTACAGAAGATACAACAAATGGAAATGGAGCTCTTACTTATAAAATCGGACTACTAACAGCCGATGAAGCGGCCTTTGCTGGAGCATCTAGTGCAGGTAACAACGCAGCTTACTATTTACAAGAAAATACTGGTTCAAATTCATTTTGGACTTTATCGCCGTATACTTACTCATATGGGTACGCATATGTAGCTTATCTAGCAACTGGGAAAATTGAGTATAGTAGTAAAGTTAATAATACAAACGCTTTGCGTCCAGTAATAGCACTAAAACCAGCAGTAAATGTAACAGGAAAAGGCACTAGTGAAAATCCATATATAATAAATTAAGTTAGGATAATGTAACATGGAAAATACTATCAGACAATTCCTAGACTATTTGGAATTTGAGAAAAGATATTCAGAACAAACAATAAAAAACTATGAAATAGATTTATATCATCTAAAAGAATACTGTACTAAAAATAGATTAAATTACCTAAAACTATCATATGATGCTGTCAGTGAATATGTCATAGACATGCAAAAAAGTGGCTATAAAAGTACATCAATAAACCGTACACTAAGCTCACAAAGAAGTTTTTATAACTATTTAATTAAAAAAGACATAACTGAAACCAACCCGTTCGAACTAATTAATAATCTTAAAACTGAAAAAAAATTGCCTAATTATTTTAAATATAGTGATTTTGAAGAAATGCTAGAAACATTAGAAGACGATAAACCTTTAACACTCCGTAACGCACTTATAATAGAGCTTCTTTTGTCAACAGGTTTACGTGTTAGTGAACTATCAAGTATTAAAATATCAGACATGGATTTAAAAAACAACGAAATTAAAATATTAGGTAAAGGTAATAAAGAAAGAATCGTTTACTATAGAGAAGCTACAAAACAAAAATTATACTTCTACCTTAAAGACAGCAGACCAGTTCTTCTTAAAGGAAAGTTTTCTGAATATTTATTAATAAATAATAATGGCGGTAAACTAACAGAGCGAGGCATCAGATATATCATAGATGGAATTATTAAAAAGTGCTCAATTAATACCCGTGTAACACCGCATACATTTAGGCACACATTTGCAACTATGCTTCTTAATGAAGGATGCGACATTAGAAGTGTTCAAGAACTTCTAGGACACGCTAATTTAAACACAACAAGCATCTATACACACTTAACAAATGAGGCCATTAGAAAAACATATTTAAATGCACATCCGCATGGAAAATACTAGATTAATTATAAAAAAATTGATATAATTTTCTAGTAGGCTGGTGGTAATATGATAGATGATAATTCAAAAAAATTAGGGAAAATATTTGCTTTAGTTTTAATAATTATAGGCATTATTATTCTCCTATATTTAATAGGCCATACTTTATCAGTAAACAACTATGATTATGAACTTCCGACGACAACAACAGAATACAATGATAAGGAAATGACTAAGCTAACAGATGCTGAAAAGATCAACTATAACACACTCCTAAATGATGGAAACTTTCTTAGAGGTATCAATAATTCAGTAGACTATTCAAATAAAGACGTAAACATCTTTGAAAATGAAGAAAATATATTTAAATATATCTACTCAAAAAACTCTAAAGAAGGCCTGACTTTAGAAGAACTAAACATACTCACAAATGAAACATTTGGTGTCGAATTATCAAAAGAAAACCTCGAATCATATTACGACGGAAGCTTATATAAATACGAAATAAACTATGCAGATCCAAAGTACTGCATCAAAACAGTAAACGAAAAGGATGAAAGTAATCAAAAAACAGTTTATTTTGAAATGATCGATTATAACTCTGAAAGCTGCAAAACAGATATTTTAGACTACGATAAAAATCTTGTGGCTTTAAAAGGTACTCTAGTACTTAGTAAGGGTGATAATAAATATTTTATAAATTCAATGATGATTAAATAAAGGAGGTTAAAATTTATGAAATATGTTTATTTGTTTTCTGAAGGAAACAAAGATATGAAGAACTTACTTGGAGGTAAGGGAGCTAACTTAGCAGAAATGACTAAATTAGGCTTACCAGTACCACAAGGATTTACCATTACAACAGAAGCATGTACAAAATACTACGAAGATGGTGAAAAAATAAGTGAAGATATTCAAAAAGAAATTTTTGAAAATATCGCAAAGATGGAAGAAATCACTGGCAAAAAATTCGGCGATAAAGAAAATCCACTATTAGTTTCAGTAAGAAGCGGTGCTCGTGCATCTATGCCAGGAATGATGGATACAATCCTTAACCTAGGATTAAACGAAGATGTTGTAGAAGTACTAGCTAAGAAAAGTGGAAACCCTAGATGGGCTTGGGACTGCTATCGTAGATTTATTCAAATGTATTCAGACGTAGTAATGGAAGTAGGAAAGAAATACTTTGAAACCCTTATTGACAAAATGAAAGAGAAAAAGGGAGTAACCTTAGACGTAGAACTAACTGCAGAGGATTTAAAAGAACTATCTGAAGAATTCAAAGCAGAATATAAAAATAAAGTTGGTGCAGAATTTCCAACAAATCCAACTGAACAATTAATGGGAGCTATTAAAGCTGTATTTAGATCTTGGGACAATCCTAGAGCTAACGTATACCGTCGTGATAATGACATCCCATATTCTTGGGGAACAGCAGTAAACGTTCAAATGATGGCCTTCGGAAACATGGGAGAAACATCAGGAACAGGTGTTGCCTTCACAAGAGACCCAGCTACTGGAGAAAAACACTTAATGGGTGAATTCTTAATGAACGCTCAAGGAGAAGATGTTGTTGCTGGAGTAAGAACTCCACAACCAATTGATCATCTAAAAGAAGTAATGCCAGAAGTTTACGAACAATTTGTCGGTATTTGTAAAAAATTAGAAGAACATTACCATGACATGCAAGACATGGAGTTTACTATCGAAGACAAACATCTTTATATGTTACAAACTCGTAACGGAAAAAGAACTGCAAAAGCAGCTTTAAAAATTGCATGTGACCTTGTTGATGAAGGCATGATAACTGACAAAGAAGCAGTTATGATGATTGACCCACGTAATTTAGATACATTACTACATCCAACATTTGACGCAGAAGCTTTAAAGAAAGCTGAAGAAATCGGTAAAGGCTTAGCAGCTTCACCAGGAGCAGCAGCCGGACAAATCGTATTTAGTGCAGAAGATGCAAAAACAGCAAAAGAAAATGGAAAAAAAGTAGTTTTAGTAAGACTTGAAACATCTCCAGAAGACATTGAAGGAATGAAAGCAAGTGAAGGAATTTTAACTGTTCGTGGTGGAATGACTAGCCATGCAGCTGTAGTTGCTCGTGGTATGGGAACTTGCTGTGTATCTGGATGCCAAGACATCATTATGGATGAAGAAAATAAGACATTCACTTTAGGTGGAAAAACATTTAAAGAATATGATGAAATTTCAATTGACGGAAGCACTGGTAAAATTTACGCTGGACTAATTCCTAAAGTAGATGCATCAATTACTGGTGAATTTAGCAGAATTATGGAATGGGCAGATAAATATAGAAAACTAAAAGTAAGAACAAATGCTGATACTCCAAGAGATGCTAAAAAAGCAAGAGAACTAGGAGCAGAAGGTATTGGACTATGTCGTACAGAGCATATGTTCTTTGACAAAGACAGAATTGCAGCAATTAGAGAAATGATTTGCTCTGACACTGTTGAAGAAAGAGAAAATGCTTTAGCAAAAATTGAACCAATGCAGCAAAAGGACTTTGAAGAACTATACGAAGCAATGGAAAACTATAGTGTTACAATTAGATACTTAGACCCACCTCTACATGAATTTGTTCCAACAGAAGAAGCAGACATTAAATTATTAGCTGAAACTCAAGGAAAAACAGTAGAACAAATCAAAGCAATAATTGCATCACTTCATGAATTTAACCCAATGATGGGACATCGTGGATGCCGTTTAGCAGTTACATTCCCAGAAATTGCTAAGATGCAAACAAGAGCAGTAATCAAAGCAGCTATTGCAGTATCAAAGAGAAGAAATATTAAAATCGTTCCTGAAATCATGATCCCACTAGTTGGTGAAGTAAAAGAACTTAAATATGTAAAGAATATTGTTTGTCAAACTGCAGACGAAGTTCTAAAAAATGAAAACTTTGAAATGGAATATCACGTTGGTACAATGATTGAAATTCCAAGAGCAGCACTAACTGCAGACGAAATAGCTAAAGAAGCAGATTTCTTCTCATTCGGTACAAACGACCTAACACAAATGACATTTGGTTTCTCAAGAGATGATGCTGGCAAATTCTTAGGTGCTTACTATGATAAGAAAATCTACGAAAATGATCCATTTGCTAAATTAGATCAAAAAGGAGTAGGTAAACTAGTTAAAATGGCAGCTACCTTAGGAAGAGAATCTAATCCAAATATTCATTTAGGAATTTGTGGTGAACACGGTGGAGATCCTTCATCTGTAGAATTCTGTAATAACGTTGGACTAGATTACGTATCTTGTTCTCCATACAGAGTTCCAATTGCTAGATTAGCTGCAGCACAAGCCGCAATTAAATATGAAGGGTAAAAACAATAAATAAGTTAATATAAAATTAAGTCAGGATTCCGAACATAATCTTGACTTTTTTATTTTAGGATATAATTTATTAATTGAATTAAAGAATTGGAATTGTCTTTATGAAAATAATATTTAGGTGTTTAAATACGTTATTTTGAAATATTAATATAAGTTTTATATGGCAGGTTTTACTTTTAATAAATTGCATTTCAATATTTAAGTAAGATAGATTTTAAAAATTTTTTATAATATAATATCAATATACATAGTTTAAAATTTTTTTTGTTAAAAGGGGACTCTAAAATAATATCCCTAATAATTTGTGATGGAGGTATAGTGTGAAAATAAGTGAAAAAGATCGAAAAAATAATTATAAAAAATTAAAAAAATTTAAAGATACTAGCGAAATGATAGATTCAAATCCAATTAGTGATGAGGAAAAAGTGTTTATTGAGGCCTTTAATACAAAGGATGCAAAAAAGAGATATGAGTTAATATACGATTATATGTGTGACTATTTGGATAATAATGTTTGTGTTTTATGTGATTTCAAGAGCGATCGCTGCATTGCTAATCGACTTGGTAAATCTGTACACGCTAATAATGGTTGTTGTTATTTTAGAAACGAAGGATTTTGCAACCTATTTAAAAATAAAAAATGTACTAACCCTAATATATCTTGTAAATTATTTATGTGTGATTATATTGAGAATAAAGTAATGAAAATGAGGTCTATACCTAAAAATTATTTATTATTGGATTTTTTCTTAAATAAAAAACAAAAGGATATTATTCAGCGAAGTTATCGCAGACCAAAAGATGAAACTATAGAAAAACTATTAAAGTATATTTAATATATTTGGTGTAATCTCTAAATTCTGAAAAATGAATTACCGTTTGACAAAGATAGAAAAACGCTATATAATATCATTAATTAATTGGCAAAGAAGTTATCCAAGTAGTTAACTGAAACTCTACAAAAAGAAATTTGTAGCCACCGGCTGAAAGCTACAATAGAAAGGCAGTTAATGAAATTCAGTAATGGAGCCAAATCGTGAAGAGCGTTATTCTATTGAGTGCTAATTATTAGAACAAAGGTGGTACCGCGGATTAATAGTGATTCGTCCTTTATGGATGGTCACTATTTTTTTAATTAAGAAAGGAATGAAAAGAAATGAAAGAAAAAATAACTCAAATAAAAGACGAAGGTTTACAAAAAATTAATAATGCAAAAACCTTAGAAGAATTGCAAGAAATAAGCAAAGAATTAACCGGAAAAAAAAGTGCTTTAGCCGAAGTTTTAAAATCACTAGGAAGTTTAACTGGTGACGAAAGAAAAGAAATAGGTATCTTAGCTACAGACGCTAAAACCTCATTTGCTGACGCCCTAAAAACAAAAGAAGAAGAAATAATTGAATCAAAAAGCGTCGTAAGCGAAAACTTTGACCTAACTATTCCAGGAACAAAAGTACTTGGTGGAACAATGCATCCAATTACTCAAATGTGCTACGATCTTAACGATGCTTTCTTATCACTTGGTTTTGAAGTTTACAGTGAAGATGACATCAGTAGTGAAAAATTTGCATTTGACAATCTAAACTTCCCAGAAGATCATCCAGCAAGACAATCAATGGATACATTCTGGTTAGAGGGCACTGAAGAAAAAAGTGGCAACGAAAGATTATGCCTAAGACCACATTTAACTGGAGGCTCAGTAAGATATCTTCTAAAACACGGTGCACCAGCTAGATTCGTTTATCCAGGAAGAGTTTATCGTAACGAAAATACTGATGCTAGACATGAAAGAGCTTTCTTCCAATATGAAGCCCTTATTGTAGATAAAAATATTTCATTCTCATCAGGAATGGTCATGATTCAAACAATTCTTGAAAAAGTATTTGGCCGCAAAGTAAATGTCCGCATGCGTGAAGGCTTCTTCCCATTTACAGAACCAGGATACGAGATAGATATGGAATGCCTAGTATGCGGTGGCAAAGGTTGTAAAGTATGTAATCACAATGGATGGATTGAAGTTATGCCAGGCGGTGTAATTCATCCTAACGTTCTAAAATCTGCAAATCTAGACCCAGACGTATGGACAGGATTTTACATTAACATTGGACTAGATAGATTAGTAATGATGCGTTATGGAGTAGATGACGTAAGACTATTCCACAGTGCAGATTTAAGATTCTTAAATCAATTTAAATAGGAGGATAAAAATGAGAGTATCACTAAATTTAGTAAAAAAATATATAGATTTACCAAAAGAATTAACGTATAAACAAATAGCTTATGATTTAACATTAAGAACAGTAGAAGTAGAAAGCGTAGAAAATACCAGCGAAAAATTTCATGATATCATCGTAGGTAAAATCCTAGAAATAAAAAAACATCCAAATGCGGATAGCTTAAAACTATGCATAACTGACATTGGTGAAGAAGAACCAGTACAAATCGTTTGCGGTGGATCAAATCTTTATGAAGGTGAATTAGTAATTGTCTCTAAACCAGGAGCAGAAGTTTACTGGCATGGGGAAGGAGAACTTGTCAAAATAAAAAAATCAAACCTAAGAGGAGAATCATCATTCGGAATGATTTGTGGTGCTACTGAAATATTCCTAAAAGACATGTTCCCACCAAAAGACGAGCGTGAAATAGTAGATCTAAAAGGAATAGACTGTAAGCCAGGGCAAAATATCGCTGATGTTTTAGAACTTGCTGATACCATCTTAGAAATAGATAATAAATCTCTAACTAATAGACCTGACCTATGGGGACACTATGGAATAGCAAGAGAACTTTCTGCTATTTACCATCTTCCTTTAAAGCCTTTACCAAAATTTAAAGTGCCTGATGGTATTAAAAAATATGAAGTAGAAATCAAAGAATCTCAAAAATGTCAAAGATATGCAGCTGTAGAAATAGATAATGTTGATGTTAAACAATCACCACTATGGATGCAAGCTATTTTAATAAATACTGGTAGTAGACCAATAAACGCTATCGTAGATATCACAAACTTTGTTATGATAGCAACAGGTCAACCTGAACATGCCTTTGATAAAACTCACGTTGAAGGTGATAAAATAGTTGTTAGAAATGCTCAAAAAGGAGAAAAACTAGAACTATTAGATAAGAATTATATTGAACTAACAGAAGACGACCTAGTAATCTGCGATACAAAAGAACCGATGGCTCTAGCAGGAATTCGTGGCGGTATCAAAGATTCAATTTTGCCTGAAACAACAAGTGTAGTATTAGAAGTAGCAAACTTTACTGCCAAAGGCATTAGAAAAACTGGTAAAAGATTTGACGAAAAAACAGACGCTTCAATTAGATATGAAAAAAATATTGATACCCAAAGAGTAGACGATGGTCTGAGCTTAGCGCTAGAACTATTCAAAGAAATTTTCCCTGAAAGTAAAATAACTGCCTTTGTAGACAACTATCCAATAAAAACAGAAAATGAAATAATAGATGTGCCAGAAGAATTTTTAAATACTAGACTAGGTAAAATTCTACCAAAAGAAACAATTGAAAGAGTATTAACTGACTTAGGTTATAAGGTAGAATATGCCAAAGGCAATTATCATGTAACAGTTCCTGTATGGAGATCAACGGGTGATGTATATCTTAAAGATGACGTAATGGGCGATATAGCAAGATTATTAAGTTTTGAAAGCTTTGAACCAGTACCAATTACAATGTGTGTTGATCACGCTGTACTTCAAAGAGACTATACACTAGAAAGAAGAATTAAAGAATATCTAGCATTAAGATGTGGCTTTAATGAAATATTTACATATCCATGGATAGATGAAAAATATATTGATGCATCTGGAGCAAACAAAGAAGAAAATATAACTCTAGTAGCACCTCCATCACCAAGTGAAAAATACTTACGTACATCATTATTGCCGGGTTCATTAGAAGCTATTACTAACAATTTGCGTTACTTTAATGAATTTAAAATGTTTGAAATTGCCGAAGTATTTAAAAAAGGAGAATATCATCCATCAACTGAAGAAGAAACTCTACCAATTCAAGAAAAGCATTTAATTGCAACGATAACTGGTAAAGAGCCACAAAAGATATTCTATGAACTAAAAGGCGTACTTGAAATGATGGCCGGATATGTTCACATGGAAGATATTACCCTAAAGCAAGGAGATAAACCTTCATGGGCAGATATTAACGTACACTTAGATATTCTACTTAAAAACAAAAAAATTGGTGAAATTGGTTTATTATCTATCAAAACCATGAACGCAGCAAAAATCAAACGTACTAATGTAGCTGTTTTAGAATTAAACTTAGATAAATTAGAACCATTAGACTCTAGAACCAATAACTTCAAACACATTCCAGTATTACCATCAGTCGAAAAAGATCTTTCTGTTTTAGTACCTGAAGAAATAACTTGGAAAGAAATTGAAAACACTATAAAAAATAGAGTAGACGGAATTACATTTATAGAAGAATATCGCGGAAATCAAATACCTGAAGGTCAAAAATCTATAAGCTTCAAATTTACAATAGATAATAAAGAAACAACAATGACTGCTGAACAAATTAACGAAAAAATGAACTCAATCATCAAAGAATTAAAACGTAAATGTAAAGCTACATTAAGAGAGGAATAAAAAACTCTCTTTTTTGTGCGAAACAATTGCTAGGCAAGATTAATACAGAAACAATATAAAAATTTTGTTATAATCTACAATAGAGGTGAAATAATGGAAGGAACAATTATAACCATTTTAGTAATAATTATAATATCTCTTGGAGCATATAAATTAATTAAAAAAGTATGTATGCCAATAAAAACATCGACTACAATCTTACTTGTAGTGCCAACAGTTTTAACCTGCGGAATTGCATTATTTATCTACAGAGCTTGGAGTGGTAGTTCTAGTTATTCTGGAAAAAGCTATAGTAGTGGCGCATATCCAATAAATATAGGAGAATCAAACGAATCAAAAAAGACATCAAACAAAAAAGCAGCAAGATCATTTACTGATGTTTCAGGAAAGACAACATACTATTATGAATCAGATAATATAATTGGCACATCTATGGAAAATGGTCATGGAAGTACAGTCTTTACAGATGTAGAAGGAAATTATGCTGGCTCCGGATTTAATAATGGCCTTGGAAACACAATATATAAAGATAAAGATGGGAACATCATTAATAATAGCATTACTAACTATGCTGGAGAAGAAATGTTTTCAGATGGCACCACCACAAAATCAGATTCATCAGGAAATAAATATTACAATTAATAAATCAAAGACTTCATCAAACAATGGAGTTTTTTTAATAATGTATGATATAATGAATATGATAGGGAAAAACAAAAGAGGTGCAGTAAAATGAAATGTATGCGTTGTAGTGCAGAAAATATTGAAAAAGATGATAATTTTTGCTGGAAATGTGGACACTGGACAGCAAAAGGCTTTAATTTTCTAAAAGAAAGAAAAAACGTAGATATAGTCTTAAATGGAAGCGCAGCTAAACAAAATAATAGATTTGGCGTTCTGCTAGGCCTTTTAGGTTTCGGCATAATCCTATTTGTTACAATATACATAATTAGAGGAGACGACCTATTTAAACCGGTAATATATTTAAATAAAGAAATTTCAAATTATGTTCACGGTTACCGAACTTCCACAATGAAAACAGACAACAAATATAAAGAAGTAACGATTAATAATTATGAAAGTGCCATAGAATTTATTGAAAAAGATTTTAGCATGCAAAACTGGCTTTGTGGAAACTCAGATGAAGTATCTAGGCTGGAATATAATCTAAAAACGACATACGAAATACCAAGCGTAAGTTTCTGTGATTTAAACTACGATGAAGCGTTAAAAATTAACAACGTCATTGAAGAAATGTATACTTTATTTCCAAATTTAAAAGGAAGCCTTACTAATATCACTATTGCAAATGCAGATGAGAATAATGATTATATTGCCTATTTTCAGCCACTATACCAATTCGTAAACATAGACGCTGATATCAATTTATATAACAAAGTAAATAAAACTCAAATTCTATTAAATAGTTACTATTTTTTAAATGAAACCATGACATCTAAAAATCTAAGCACAGTAGTAGGTGATAATTGGTATGTCGATGACGCTACCTGGGAGTCGACCATTGCTCATGAACTAGGCCACGCCCTTTCATTTAAATTGCTTCTACAAGAAAATGGCATAGATAACATTACATTTGTTACACCAGATAACGAATTGCAAATAGAAAGTATTTTAAATTTAGTAAATAGTGGAGACTTTTCATACGATCTACTAACCGAAAGTTTAAATAACTACAATCAAAAATATGGAACATCACAAAGCATAGATGAATTTGCCAAATCAATTTCGGAGTATGCAAGTGTAAAGGATGAAAATGACCGCATCATTGCTGATGAAACGATTGCTGAAGCCGTTCATGATTACTATCTTCACAGAGAAAACATGAAAAACACTAGCGCTGAAATAATCGAAACAATCAGTGCTAAATTTCAATAAGAGGTATTATGAAAAAATGTATTAATTGTAAAAACAACATAAAAGAAAAAGATATTTATTGTCGTAACTGTGGTTGCAGGCTATATAGCAGTTTTCACTACATATTTATGGATATTGCCATAACTATAGTCGTAATCGGCTTAATAGGTGTTATAGCTCTTTTAGTAGCTTCATATCTCTTATTTTAAAATAAAGGAGTAATTTATGAAAAACAACAATAATTATTATAATGAAACAGTTGAAGATCTTTACATAAAAATGGGAACACCTAAAACAGGATTAACTAACGAAGAAGCTCAAAGAAGACTTTTAAAAAACGGTGAAAACAAGCTTACAGAAAGAAAGAAAAAATCAAATTTATTACTCTTTATAGAGCAGTTTAATGACTTTATGATTATTCTTTTGATTGTTGCTTCCATATTTTCAGCAATTGTCTCTTACATTCGAAATGAATCTTATGTAGACTCAATTATCATTATCGTCATAGTTGTTATAAATGCTATTTTAAGCTTTATCCAAGAAAAGAAAGCGGATGCAGCCATTGAAGAGCTTAATAAAATGTTTATAACCAATAATTACGTTATAAGAAACGGTGTAAAAGAACTTATAGACGTAAAAAATGTAGTAGTAGGAGATATCATCGAACTCGAAGCTGGTGACTATGTATCAGCAGATGCCAGAGTAATTACATCAGAAGGCCTAGAAGTTAATGAGTCTACACTTACTGGAGAATCAAAATCAATTAAAAAAGATAATGAAAATATAACTACTGAAAAAGAATTATATGAAAGAAAAAATATGGTTTATGCAGGATGTAACGTTACAAATGGGCATGCATTTGTCCTAGTATGTGCAACAGGAATGAATACAGAACTTGGGAAAATAGCAACAAGCCTTATAGATAAAAAAAGTGACCTAACACCACTTCAAAAAAAAGTAAACCACATAAGTAAAACTCTAACGTATATTATTCTAGCTATAATTGTAGTTATGATTATTGCTGGATTACTTATGAAAAACGACTTTTTCGATGTTCTAATGCTATCAATATCCCTAGCAGTAGCAGCAATTCCTGAAGGGCTATCTTCGATAATTACAATAATTCTTTCCCTCGGAATGACTGCAATGGCCAAACGAAATGTAATAATAAGAAAAATGGCATCCGTAGAAACTCTTGGTTCAACAGATATAATCTGTTCTGATAAAACCGGCACAATAACTCAAAATAAAATGTTAGTAAAAGCCGTTTATGTAAACGATCATTTATATAATGATCACGAAAGTATCACAAATAGTGAACTGCTAACGCTTTGCGCAGGATGCTGCCATAATGTTCAAAAAAATAATGATAATTATATGGGAGATGAAACCGAAGTATCAATCTATAAGTACTTGGAAAATAACGACTTCCTGGCAAGCAAAAAAATTGAAAGACTCAAAGAATTCCCATTTGATTCAGACCGTAAAATGATGAGTACAATAAATAGCATAGACGGAAAAAACTATTCCTTTACCAAAGGAAGTTTAGATTCAGTAATTAATAGATGTAGTCACTATGTAGTAAATGGAAATGTAGAGTTAATAACTCCAGAATATAAAGAAAAAATATTTCAAATTGAAAAACAACTATCAGCAAAATCACTTAGACTATTAGCTTTTGCTTATAAAGATGAAATGATTGAGCATCCAGAAGAAAGCATGACTTTTATTGGTCTAATAGGTATGATGGACCCTCCTAGAGAAACAGTTACATCCGCAATTCAAATATGTAACAAAGCGGGATTAAAACCAATAATGATTACAGGTGACTCCATAAATACAGCAATTGCAATAGCAAAAGAAGTAAATATTATTGATAATGATGACAAAGCTATTGAAGGCAAAGACATTGATAAAATGACAGATAATGAACTAAAAAAAGCTGTCGAATATTATCAAGTATACGCTAGAATATCTCCAAGTGCTAAATTAAGAATAGTCGAAGCTCTTCAAAGTCAAGGTCATATTGTAGCAATGACAGGAGATGGAGTAAACGACGCTCCAGCAATTCAAAAAGCCGACATTGGTATTGGAATGGGAATTACCGGAACCGAAGTAGTTAAAAAAGTAGCTGATTGTATCTTAGTAGATGATAGTTTCTCAACTATCGTAGACGGAGTAGAAGAGGGAAGAAGAATTACTGCTAACATTAAAAAAGTCATTTTATACCTACTAGCAGGTAACATAGTTGAAGTAATTTTAGTATTTGCATCAATGCTTATGAATATGGAAATGTTTAACACACTTCAGTTATTATGGCTAAACCTAGTAACTGACTCTATCCCAGCAATAATGCTTGCATTTGAAAAAGCTGAAAATGATGTCATGGAAAATAGTCCAGCAAATAAATCGTCAGAAAGCTTCTTCACACCGCTTTTAACCGCAAAAATAGTAATCGGTGCAATATTTAAATCAATAGTAATGATGTGCCTTTATGTATACTTTGCAAAAACAGCAAACATAAACGTTGCTAGTTCTCTTTTATTTATTTTCCTAATAGGTAACGAATTACTATACTCATTCTCATGCAGAAGCTTAAAAAAATCCGTAATAAATAAACACTTCTTTGATAACACAAGACTAAGCTTAGGAGTAGGTGCTATAGTATTAATTCAAATAATTGTACTAACAACAGGTTTATCAAAATTCTTTATTGTAAAAGGCATAAGCTTAACCAATCTACTTATAACTCTTGGTGTATTACTTATAACATTTATAATTGGGGAAATGTTTAAACCAGTTTATAATAAACTATTTAAAGATTATAAAGTTAGCAAATAGAAAGGATAAATTTAAAATGGAAGCAAATAAAAAAACATCATTTATAATTATCACAGGAATAGTTATCATAATTATTTTTGGCGTAGTAATTGCAACAAACTTACTACCAAATCATGAAAGTAATTCTTACTTTGTAAAAGTAGGAGATGATATGAGTGCAAAAATAGAATCAATTAATATCGCTGATGGCAAACTCTACATTGAAACCTCTGGAGATCCAATCGAGTTTTGCGTTAAAACTACAAGAACAAAACCAAGTGAAAATGCAGTATGCTGGAACAAGGTTGAAAATAACACTGCAACTATTTCTATCTTCGAATATAAAAAATATTATATTTGGATAAAAGATGAAGAAGGAAACATTAGTAACTATCTAAGCATTAATGCAAAAGCTAATGATAAAGAAAATTAAAATTATTAGGAATTTAGAATATGAAAACTCTGGATATAATAGTAATAGTAATTGTATATCTACTATTTTTCTTTAAAAAGTGGCAGAAAAAGGGCATTTGGATTTTTACTATAAATACCCTCATATATATTTATATTTCAGCGGTACTATACTTTACATTAATGCCGATTATCACATCAATACCTCAAATTTTTCACCATTCATCAGCAAAAATGAATCTTAATTTATTTGAAGATTTAATTAATGGAAGAGGAGACTACTTAAGGCAAATAATTTTAAATATTATTATGACAATACCATTTGGATTTTTAATTAACTTTAAAACTACAAAAAATAGCTTTTTAAAAACAGCAGGCTATACATTATTATTTAGTCTTACAATTGAAATTTTACAACCAATAATAAGTTCGAGAAGCTCTGACATTACAGATATATTTACAAATACTATTGGTGGAATAATTGGATACTTTTTATTTAAAATAGCTAATCCGTTTATAAATAATTATATAAAAAAGGAGGACTTATATGGAAAACATAGCAACAATTAATGATTTTA
This sequence comes from bacterium, assembly GCA_030525085.1. GTDB lineage: Bacteria > Bacillota_I > Bacilli_A > RF39 > UBA660 > CAG-533. Next base: position 32,307 of record JAUNFK010000004.1, on the reverse strand, counting down.
TAAAATTAGATATAAGGGTAGGAACTATTATCGAAGCAAAAGTATTTGAAAAAGCTAGAAGACCTGCATACCAATTATTAATAGACTTTGGTAGTCTTGGAATAAAGAAATCATCTGCTCAGATTACAGAAAAATATACCACAGAAAGCTTAATTGGCAAACAAATACTTGCAGTTACAAACTTCCCACCAAGACAAATAGCTGATTTCATGTCAGAAGTGCTTGTATTAGGCACATATAGTGAAGGAGGAGTTATTCTAATAATCCCAGACAAACCAGCCCAAAATGGTGATAAATTGGGCTAATTAAAAGGTGTAAGTTTCATACATACTATCATTTACATAATATACAACCTTAGCATGTTCATAATTATTAGAAATAGATAAATTTAACGTATAAATAACTTTTTCAATTAAATTAGATTCATACAAATCATTAAATAATTTTTGACTCATATTAACGGTAATAAAATCATTTTCTATTTCATAATTTATTTGTCTAACATCTCTTAGATAACTAATCAAATTTGTTTCATAAACAGTTTTACTAGCTAGTTCAGATAATATTATTTTGATCTTATCACTTTTGTCATTATTAACTAAAGTAACTGGTACATAGTAATAATAATCATTATATTTGGATAGATAATAAATAGTAGTTTTGGTAGTCCCGACAATATCATCTATATTATAAATTTGATTAATCCCATAACTTCTATCAATGATTTGGGGTAATTTCTCATTAGAGTGGGGAAGTTTCTCTAGCAAATTCCCGTCAACATATATACTAATTGCTTTAATTTCACTAATACTAGTATAAGAATAGACTAATGCACTAATTAGTCTTTTTTCATTTTCTGCACTTATATTCAAAAGACTTTTTGAAAAATTCAAAGTCAACAAATCGTTATCAATTTTAAAATAAAGAAGTTTAGTACCCTTAGGAATAATTGGTGTAAATCCATCTAGTAAATAATCGCTTTTATCTGACGAAATAGTTAAATAATCAGTAATCTCTTTTACCTTAGTATTAATATCTATATTATTTGTAACAACAGAAACCCTTGAAAGTAAGTTATTTTCATTTAACAAATAAACTATACTAAAATCTTTATTCTCGATTTTGGCCTCAATTTTATCATCACTTTTTGTCGGAAATAAATAAACTATTAATAAAATCAATAAACTAGATAAGATTAAAAATGTTCTTTTCTTAACCATTCTTATTAGCATAATGCACCTCATTTAAATATATTCTAATTAAAATAAAAAAAGTCGTTTAATTACGACTTTTATAAATTGATTTCACCTAGCTTTAAAAGTTCTACGATTGCACCACTACGGCCCTTAACATTCATTTTTTGCATAACATTTGATATATGATTCCTTACAGTTTTTTCACTGATGCCTAAATAACTGCTAATTTCTTTAGTCGATTTGTTTAACACTAAAAGTTCAAAAACTTCTCGTTCACGTGCTGTTAATATACTCTTTGACATATTTCCCTCTCTTTCAACTACTACCTTATTTTATGAAACATATAAAAAGAGAGTGAATATTGACTATTGATATTTTACGGTAATATACTGTTTCTTATCAAATTCTTTCTGAATAGTTCTCATAATCTGATTAGCTTTTTCATAACTTCCATCTTTGGTTGGTATTGTAACGCTTATCTTATCTCCATTAATTTTTATAAAAGTTTTAATCTTAAATTCGTTTAAAATAAGTTCCTCAAGTGAAGTTTCTTTTCCTTTATTAAGATTAATAGAAAGTAACTTTTCATAAGCATTATTTTTATCTTCGGATGATGCAGTTGTATCAAGTAAAGTCTCTTGAAGTTTATTCATCTCCGCAAGTACCTCTTCATCATTACTAACTCTAAGAGCTGCTAAATTATCTTCAGTATTTGTTTTAACTGTTGTTTTATCACTGCTAGTATCATTAGATCTAATTAAATTAGATAAATTTTCCGTAGGCATTGATACATAATAAACACTAAGTACCAAAATAATACTAAATAAAGTTAAGAACCATAATTTTTGTTTATTAATCATATTCCATTCCTTTCGCTAGTAAATTATATTTAACTATAAATAAATTATTCTATAAAAACATTCTAAAAGTTAAATATAATGCTCTAAATAAAAATCTAAATAACATATCAAATACCTCCCTTCATTAGTTATTGTTGTAACTAATTAACTCATTTCCTTTTTTTATCTTGTAAAATAATTAATAATTAGATAAAATTATTTTAGAGGAGAGTAGTAATGGAAAAACTATTTTATATATTTTTATATTTTGTTTTTTATTCAGTTATTGGATACATATGTGAAGTATTTTATGTCTATTTAGGAGATAAAAAATGGGTTAATAGAGGCTTTATGCACGGCCCATATATTCCTATTTATGGTAACGGGGCAATGTTAGTTAGTTTTGCTATAACCAGCATGCACATCAAAAAAGATTCATTTATCATCTTCCTTTTTGGATTAGTATTATGTTCACTTCTTGAATATACAACAAGTTATGTAATGGAAAAAGTATTTCATAATAGGTGGTGGGATTATTCAGAAAAGAAGTATAATCTAAACGGTAGGGTATGCTTGCAAAACTCTGTTTTATTTGGAGTAGGATCGGTTGCAATAATTTATCTATTTAACCCATTATTTAATAAACTATATCATGTTATGAGTACTACAACTGTGATGTGGATTTCTATAATAATATTTATTATTATGCTAACGGACTTTTTAATCAGTTTCTTTGAAGCATTAAAAGTAAGTAGCGTAGCAAGCCATTTAGATAAATTAATCGAAGAATACGAAAAGAAAAAAGCATTAGGTCAAAAAATAAAAACAAGATTAATTGAAGCATACCCATACTTAGTAAAAAGAAACACAAAACTCTTAGATAAACTTAAAAAACTAAAAAATAAAGATAAAAACTAGTTAAAATAATTAACTAGTTTTTTTAAAATAAAAAAGGAAATGAGTTAATTAGTTACAACAATAACTAATGAAGGGAGGAAAAATGATTACTGTTGTAAAGCAAGAAGACGAAGCGGACTGCGGTGCATGTTGTTTGCTATCTATAATAAAATATTATAATGGAAATATTCCGGTGGAGTTAGTAAAAGTAGACACCTTAACAACTAAGGACGGAACTAATTTTTATAATTTAAAAGAAGCTGCCGAAAAATACGGTTTTGAAGTTATAGGCAAAAAAGAAGATTTATTTAAATATACCTCACCAGTTATTGCTCAGATAAATCAAAATAACTTATTACACTTTGTTGTAATTTATGATGTCAGTGAATCCTTCGTTTGGATTATGGATCCGGCAATTGGCAAAAGAAAAATAAATAAATCCGACTTTAATAATGTTTTTACTGGATATATTCTGAAACTTACACCAATAAAAAACATTGTTAACTATAAACCAAAGTCAATGTTTTTAAACTTACTAAAAAACACCTTAAAAGAAAATAGAATATTATTTATAAAGATTCTTATTCTAACAATATTTATTTGTTCAATTTTATTACTAAACACTATTATCTTAAATGATTCCATATCAGAAAAAGACACTAAATTAATAATATTAATATTTATATTATTATTAAGCAAAAGTTTAATAACATACTTTAAAAATACATTAATATATAAAGCAAACAATAATATTGGCAGTATCCTTTGTTCAGATTACATCAAGCAAGTTTTATATCTCCCTTTTAAATATTTGCAGTTAAGAAAAGAAGGCGATTTAATAAGCAGGTTTGAAGATATAAACACGATAAAAGAAAATGTCACTATAACTATAATAGAAGGCATTATTAATTTAATATTAATAATATGTACAAGTTCTATTCTAGTAATTATTGATAAGGAAATATTTAAAAAGATTATTATAATAACATTAATTATAACAATCATAGTGTACTTTTATAATAAAAAACTGTATCAAACCTTAGAAATCACAATAGATAGTAACACAAATTTAGTAGATACTTTAATCAGCATTCTATCTAATTCTTGGACTATCAAAATTATAAATAAAACAGAATATTATTTAAAAAAGATTAAAGGAATAATTACAGATAATAATAAATTAAATTATAAATTAAATAAAAAAATTGCTTTTAATGATTTACTTATAAGTTCCTACAATGAAAGTGCATTAATTATAATAATTATTTACAGCATCATCTTATCTAAAGAAACAAGTGATATTTTAACATTTATCTTTATTAATAATTATTTTATATCATCGGTAAGTTACTTTCTTACAATAATGCCCAATATATTATTTTTTAGAAGTGCCTACAGAAGAATTAATAGTATTTATTATTTAGAAAGAGAAAAAAATAGAAGTTTTAACTTTCGAAATGGAAGCATCAAAATAAGTGCACTAACATATAAAATCGGATTAAATAAAATATTTGATAATTTCTCTTATGAAATAAACGAAGGTGAAAAGATCTTAATAAAAGGAGAAAATGGCAGTGGTAAATCAACTTTGTTAAATATTTTATTTCAAGCAGTTACTGACTATAATGGAAGAGTAACTATTAATAAAACGGATTTGAAAGATATTAATTTAGATTCATTAAGAAGTAAAATATCATATGTCAATCAAAGCCAAAAGATCCTTCCTGGAACTATAAAAGAAAATATTGTTTTAGATAATATTATTGAGGAGGAGAGATTTAAAACAATAGAAAGACTTCTAAACTTAGATAAAATCTATAAAACTAAATATAATGGAATTAATTCACTAATCAAAGATAATTTTAGCGGGGGTGAAATTCAAAAAATTATTTTAGCTAGATCACTATATAAAGACTTTGATATATTACTATTAGATGAAGCATTATCAGAAATTGAACCTGCCGAAAGAAAAAGAATAATACACAGAATCTGCAAATATTATAAAGACAAAACTATAATTATCGTTAGTCATAACAAAGAATATTATAAGTTTGATAAAATACTTTTCTTAACTACTAGAAAGGAGAAAGGTTTATGCTAAACAATGAAGAATTAAGTATGATTTCAGGTGGTGCCATAAAATGGACTATTGGGCTTATTATTGGTGCTCTTGGAGCTTTTCTAGCTGGAGTACTTGATGGTTATCTTAGACCTAAATGTAACTAATGAAAGATAATGAATTATACATGATTGCTGGTGGAATTTCAACAACATTTTTAAATTCATTAGCAAGAATAATTAATGTAATTTTTAACATCGGAAAATCTATCGGCACATCATTTAAAATGATTAAAACAAAGACAAGTTGCTAGTTACAAATACATATAAATTTGATATAATTATATTGGGTGCTATATGGATAAAGAAATAAAAAAAATCCTTAAAAAAATTGAAAGTAATGGTTATGAAGCTTACATTGTAGGTGGTTTTGTAAGAGATTTTCTATTACATAAACCAACAACAGATGTCGATATATGCACTAACGCTTTACCTAAAGATATTTTGCGTATATTTGATATCAAAAAAGAAAATCCAATGTATGGTTCAATAAAACTAACTACTAAAAAATATAATTATGATATAACTACTTATAGAAAAGAAGAAAATTATAAAAATAGGAAACCAGAAACTATAACATACGTAAATAATTTAATAGATGATATAAAAAGAAGAGATTTTACTATTAATGCCTTATGTATGAATAGTGACGGAACTATTATTGATTTATTAGGTGGAAGAGAAGACGTTAATAATAAAATAATAAGGGTTATTGGCGATACGAAAACTAAATTAACTGAAGATCCACTAAGAATATTAAGAGCAATAAGATTCTCAATTATTTTAGATTTTAAATTAGATAATGAAATTGAAGATTTTATTGCGAATAACAGAGACATAATTAGTAGTTTATCTTATACAAGAAAAAAAGAAGAACTAGAAAAAATACTAGTTTCAAAAAAAGCAGAAGAAGGACTAAAATATTTAAAAAATCATCATTTTTGTGAATTACTTGGTATAAAATATGATAAAATAGTACCGATTAAAGATTTGCTTGGAATGTGGGCTCAAATTGATTTCTCAAGTAACTATCAATTCACTAAAGCTAATCTTAAAGTAATAAATGATATAAGAAAGATTGTTGATCAAAAAGTTATTAATAATGAAACGTTATTTAATTATGAGCTATATACTGTTTTAGTAAGTGCAGAAATTCTCGGTATTACTAAAAAAGAAGTATGTAAAATTAATAACTCATTAAAGATTCATAGTAAAAACGATCTTAAAATAAGACAAGAAGACATTATTAAAATTTTAAATATTGCACCATCTAACAGAGTAAGGGTTATATATAATGATGTTTTACTTAAAGTTGTAAATAATGTTCTTCCAAATAATTATCGTAAACTAAAGGAATATATAATAAAAAATTGGAGTGATTAAAATGAGTAATAGTATTTTAGAAGGTTTAATTAAAGAAAAAGATTATACTTTTAAAAAATTACTTTTTAAGTTAATTAATGATTTTAACTTAACACTTGAAGACTTACTATTACTAATATATTTTATGAACCAAGAAAAGCCTGTTTTCGATATAAAAAAGATATCGCTAATAACATATTTAGATAATAAAAAAATTATGTCAGCATTTTCTTCCTTAACGTCAAAAGGATTAATCGCTATTAAAACAACAAAGGAAGATGGAAAAATAAGCGAGGCTATCGATATAACTAATACATACCGAGCTATGGTAAGTGACATCAATATAAATATTAAAAAGAATACTGAAACAAATATATACAGTTCATTCGAAAAAGAATTTGGTAGACCATTGAGTCCAGTAGAATATGAAATAATAAAAGCCTGGGTTTCAAGTGGCATTAATGAAAACCTTATATTAGGGGCTCTAAAAGAAGCGGTTTTTAATAACGTTAGAAATCTAAGATATATTGATAAAATATTATCTGAATGGGAAAAGAAAGGCTTTAAATCTGTAGAAGATGTTAATTCATACCTAAAGAAGAAAGAAGTAAATAATCCTAAACAAGAATTGTTTGATTATAACTGGTTAGAAGATGACGAATAATTTTTATAAATATTTAGATTATTATATACCAAATCCAAAGTGTGAATTAAACTATAGCAAAGATTATGAACTTTTAATTGCAACTGTTTTAAGTGCTCAGTGTACAGATAAAAGAGTTAATGAAGTTACTAAGACACTATTTAAATATTCTTTAAAAGAAATTTCTCAAATGGATATTAAACAAATAGAGACTATAATTAAGAGTTGTGGTTCTTACAGTAAAAAAGCCGTTTATATTCAAAAAATAGCAACTATTCTTTTAAATGAATATGATGGCAAAGTACCAAATAGTAGAGAAGTATTAGAATCTTTTCCAGGAGTAGGGCCTAAAACCTGTAGTGTTGTTTTAAAAAATATTTATAATGAACCGGCGATTCCTGTTGATACCCATGTTCAAAGAGTAACAATGAGACTAGGAATAGCGCCTGCAGAAAGCTCACCGCAAAAAATAGAAGCCATTTTAAAAGAAGAAATACCAATCAATAAATGGAATAGGGTAAGTGAGCAAATACTTCTTTTTGGTAGATATTACTGCACTGCGATAAATCCTAAATGTGATAATTGTTTATTCAAAGATATAATATAAAAAGAACTAAATTAATTAGTTCTTTTTTAACATCCACTTGTTAATGTTCTGGTCTTATTTTTTGTTTTGCCATTATATGTAACATTATGAATTATTGTATAAGACTCATTGCAACTTAATTGTGTGCAGTCTACATCATTACCATTACTATCGGTACATGTATTCTTCACAACAGCTTGGCTAGTTACATCAGCACCGCCACTTGTAACTTTAACTGGACTCTTATATCTATTTTCATTTATTAAATTATAATAAGCAGAAACTGTCATTGAAATACTACCATTTAAAGTTACATCAAAATCATCAGAAGGATTTGTACTTCCTCCAAGATTAACTGTCACAGATGTGCCACTACTCATATTATTTTTAAATTTAGAATAAGCAGATTTAACAGTAAATGTAGCATTTTCGCTTAACAATCCAGTATAAGTAAATTTGTTATTTGTAGTAAATCCTAAATCAGTAGTATGACCATTTACTGTAATATAAACGTGATATCCATTTGTTCCAATATATGTAGCATTGTAAGCAAGTCTTTCTTCATAATATTTTTCGCTCCAAGGTTTATATCCTTCATCAAAATAACTCTTTAAGAATGATTCATCAATAGCTTTAGGAGTAGCAATATCGTCCCAAGAAAGTTCAACAACACCAAGTGCATAATTTGCTTTTAAATTAGTAGGATTATCTAACTGACTAAAACGATAAGATTCTTCACTAGGAACAGTACCTTTTTTAAAATATGCAGTAGTTCTTAAATTAGAAGGAGTAGCAGCACTAGCAAGAGCAAGTGGCTCAGTTCCAAGTTCTACTTCAGCAGTAACAACACTAGAGGGTTGACTCCATCTAGAATTAGTTTCAAATATATCTTTAATTAATTGTTTTACTAATGGTTTTTTAATCGCACCTGCATCAGCATTCAATAAGTAAGTTTCTTTTGTTGTTTCTTTATAACCAATCCATAATCCAATAGTATAATCAGGAGAGTAAACCATCTGCCATGAATCACCAACAACATTACCAGTAATTCCTTGACTCTTTAAGTAATTAGCATCTACTGTTGATGTACCAGTTTTACTTGCAATATCTGTTCCAGATTTAGAGCCTGCAGAAACGTAATTATTTACAACTGCATTTTTTAAAATCATATTAATCATGTAAGCAGTAGCTTCACTCATTACTGTACGTTTTTCAGGAGTAACAGTATAAACTTCACCAGTATCTAAGAATTCAGCACTAGTAAATGAATAAGGCTCAATATAAACGCCACCTCTAGCAAATGTAGCATAAGCAGCAGCCATTTCTAATGGATTAGTACCACTAAATCCACCAATACTATGAGCTTCATTTATATATCCGTTTTCATATTCAGGAGTAATGCCTAAATTTGTAACAAATGTCTTAATTTGTGTTTGCGTTAAAGCTTGGAATGCTTGCAAAGCAGGAATATTTCTTGATGAACCTAAAGCGGTATCAATTGTCATAATACCTTTATATTGATTATCCCAGTTCTTTAAATAACCGCCACCAGAATAAGTATACTGATCATCAATAATCATCTTACCAGTTGACCAATTCAAATATTCTATAGCAGGACCGTAATCAAATATAGGTTTAGCAGTTGAACCAGGATGTCTTTTAATCATAGTTGCATAATTATATTCTCTTAATCTTTTTCTATTTCTTCCGGCACCAACAGCAATTAGTGAACCATTGTCATTATCAACTACTGCAATACCAGCTTGTATAGTATCATTTTTCCATTTATAAGTTGTACCATTATATATATCATTAATAGCATCTTGTTTTTCTTTAACCATTGTCGTCTTAATAGACATTGGTGTTTCATAAGGATTCTTTCCAGTTCTATCAATTACTTCTTCAACAACAGTATCAATAAATCCCTGATATTGATTAGTTGTGCTTTCACTTTCTACAAGTAAACTCTTAAGTGGAATAGATTTTGCTATCTCACATTCTTCATCACTAATATAACCATGTCTTTTCATTAAGTTAAGCACTTGATTTCTTCTAGCTTCAGCTTTTTCAGGATAATCAAATGGGTCATAAGCAACTGGAGCTTGGAATAAACCAGCTATTGTAGCAGCTTCTGGTAAAGATAACTCACTAGCACTCTTACCAAAATACACTTGACTAGCTTGCTCTATACCATAAGAGCCACTACCTAAATAAGGAATATTTACATAAAACTCAATTAATTGTTCCTTAGAGTATTTTTTTTCTAATACGAATACTGATAGGTAAACATCAGTAAACTTACGAATAATACCTTTAATACCAGAAGCTTCACTATTTGTAAGTCTTTGCTTAGCAACTTGCATTGTTAAAGTAGAAGCTCCACCGGCACCACTTTGACCAAATACCTGACCAATAGTTGCTTTTAAAAATCTTGCCATATCTACGCCACTATGTTGAAAATATCTTGAGTCTTCAGTCGCAACCAAAGCATCAATAAATACCTCAGGAAGTTCATCATAAGTGACTTTTTGTCTATTTTCAGTACCAAGTCTTGCAAGTTCATCACCCTTACTATCAAAAAGGATGGATGCTTCTTTAGTATATAAACTTTGAGGATCAAACTTTGGTGCTGCAATAACTACATAAGTAAAAAATGCAAGTCCACAAGCAAATCCACCAACAAGTAGAAGCATAATAACTATAAGTATCTTTTCAAACACATTTCCTTTCTGCCAGCTTTTCTTAAACTGACTAGTTGTTTTATTTTCTTTTTTTGCCTTATTAACTCTTTTTTTAAGTTTAATCTTTTTCATAAAATTTCCTCCTTTTTGCTAATAAGTTTATCTAATACATTTAAATAATCTAGGGTAGGGCTAAACTTAGGTTTAATCTCTAAACAGTTACTTTCTATAAATTCAAATGGAATACTTTTCCTTTCATTATTATTTACAAAATTCATTAAAACATTTCCTTCTAAAATAAAAAATCTATCATTCATTTGCAAAATCAGAAAACTAATTCCGTTATGTCTCAAGACTCTTTCAATATGTAAAAATTGATGTTTGTGAATATTTGCTAGTGGAAAGCTCGTCTTACTTTTAGAACTCTTTGCATCAAAATCTAAATAATAACCTTTATAAACGCCTGTATAATCAAGAGTTGACTTTTCTCTAAGCACGCCTTCAATATACTCTGTTTTACCCTTATAAGTAACCTTTTTAATTTCTACGGGAGTAGGCTTCTTATAAATAACCGCCATATCATTATCTAAATAATATCTATTAGCTTCATTTATAAGATTTTCTAAATCCATACCACGCCTAGCGTAATTTACTGGTTTTTGATAAGCCTTCTTGGCTTTCCCTGGATAGAGCATTATAACCACCAATACAATTATACTTAAAAAATTTGACAATTTCTATAAATACTCATATAATTTGCATTTTTTTACACTATTTTATATAATAAAGATGCAAATATTTTAAAGGAGCTTATATATGAAAATAGAAAATTCAAATTTAAATGTAATTGCTGTTAGAACTAGTCAGTATCCAGACGATGGCAAAAAAGAGTTCTTACTTGTAGGTCGTAGTAACGTTGGAAAAAGTAGTTTTATCAATACCTTATTAGGCCGCAAAAACTATGCCAAAACAAGTAGTACGCCAGGAAAAACCCAAACGCTTAACTTTTATATATGTAACGACGAATTTTATCTTGTAGATGTGCCAGGATATGGCTATGCTCAAAGAGATAAAGTTACTCAAAAAAAGTTTGGCCTTATGATTGAAGAATATCTAAAGACAAGAGAAAATTTAGTTCGTGTCTTCATGCTAGTAGATGGTAGAATCAAGCCAACAGAAAACGATGTTTTAATGTATAATTATCTAAAATACTTTAATATTAAAACAACAATAGTAGCAACAAAATACGATAAATTAAAAGCTAAAGACAGAGATAAAAATATCAAAAATATTGCAAGCACTCTTAATCTAACTGAAGAAGATAAAGTTGTAGCATTCTCTTCAGTTACTAAAAAGGGTAGAGACGAAGTTCTAAACATTATTAAAGAGGCCCTAGATGAAGAATAAAAAAGGTTTTACACTAGTTGAATTACTAGCAGTAATCGTAGTTCTTAGTTTAGTTATGATTATCGCAATACCAGCAATTACTAAAAATAGCGCTACCGCAAAAGAAGCAATTTTAAAAACAAAAGTTAACCTTATTGTTGATGAAGCTGTAATCTGGGGACAAGATAACTTAAATTACTTTCTAACTTCAAATAAAGGCCCATTAAAAAACTGTACTGGTGAAGATGACATTACATGTTCCCTAACATTTAATGACTTAGCCCAAGCAGGTTATATAAAATATGATGATGAAGAAAACAATCTAATTACTGATCCAACAAAGAAAAAAGCTAACTTAAATGATGAAGTAATTCTTATTTCATATTCTAAAAATACAGGAAAAGTAACTAGCAAACTAGAAGATCCATCATTAATTGGTGAAAATTAAGAAAAAAGCCCTAATCTATGGGTTTTTATTTTTGCACTTTTATGATAAAATAGTAAAGAAAAAAAGAGGTGTTTATTATGAGAAAAACCGTATGTTTAATAGGTAGACCAAATACAGGAAAGTCTACTTTATTTAATCGTCTTATAAATGAAAAAAAATCTATTATCGATGACGCTCCAGGAGTAACTAGAGATCGTATCTATGGTATTGTTAACTACAAAAGTAAAAGTTTCCAATTAATTGATACAGGTGGAATAGATTTAGCAAAAGAAGATTTTAATCACAATATTAAAATGCAAGCCGAATTAGCAATCGACGAAAGTGACGTTATTGTTTTTGTAATTGATGGAAAAACTGACTTAACAAGTAACGACCTATTAATTAGTGAAAATTTAAAAAGATCAAATAAAAAAGTTATAGTTGCAATAAATAAACTAGACGAAACTCATCAAAACAATCTAATGTACAACTTCTTTGAATTGGGATTTGATACATATATGCCAATCAGTGCAGAACATAACAAAGGAATAACTGCTTTATTAGATGAAATTACTAAAGATTTTCCTGACTACACAACTGAAGAAGAAGATGCCACTTTAAAATTTTCAATCATTGGTAGACCTAATGTAGGAAAAAGCTCACTTATAAATGCCATTTTAAATGAAGAAAGAGCAATCGTATCAAATATAGCTGGAACAACAAGAGATGCTATCGATACTAAATTCACATATGAAAAGAAAGATTATATCGTTATTGACACAGCTGGTATGCGTAAAAAAGGACGTATATATGAAAATATTGAAAAATACAGCCTTATAAGAAGCATGAAAGCAATCGACAGATCTGACGTATGCGTTTTAGTAATCAATGCTGAAGAAGGAATTATTGAGCACGACAAACACATCGCATCATACGCATTAGATGCTGGTAAAGCTATGGTAATCGTTGTAAATAAATGGGATGTTATTGAAAATAAAGACGAAGCAACGAAAAAATGGATTGCCAATATCAGAGCTAACTTTCAGTTTATCCCATACGTTAATATTGTCTTTTTATCTGCAAAAACAAAATCAAGAATTCATACATTGATGCCTGAAATCATTAAAGCTTATGAAAGTGCTACAAAAGAAATCAAAACAAGCGTATTAAATGATATTATCAGAGAAGCAGTAGCTATGCACGAACCACCAAGTTACAAAGGCAAACGCCTTAAAATATACTTTGTTAATCAGTGTGATACAAGACCTCCAAAATTTGAATTTCAAGTTAACAATAAAGGATTACTTCACTTTAGCTACGAAAGGTACCTAGAAAATCAAATAAGAAACAACATCGATTTAACTGGAACACCAATAATTCTTAAATTTACAAATAAAGGTGATAAAGAATGAAAAAGAAATACGTATTTATAATTATCACTTCATTAATTATTTTACTAGCAGCTTTTCTTATTTTTACATTAAGAAAAGAAACTCCAAAAACTATGACTGATGACGAATTTTATGCAGTAGTTAATGAAAGCTATGCAGGATATGCTCTTATTAAACCACTTGATGAAAGTGTTCCTTATGAAGTAATAAGCGTCTCAATTAAGAACCTAAAAGTAGGGGACATAATCAAACTTAAAGTTAAAGATATTAAAGAATTATATCCTCCAGAAGCAGAAGTAGAATCTTACGAAATCCTTCAAACAAACAAAATATCTGAACTGGATAAAGAAGAGGAAGCTACAAATATACCAGAAACTACAACTAAAACTACTACAGAATCAGTTATTAAAAATAACAATAGTAAAAAAACAGAGACTACTACAACTACTAGAACTACAACAACAACTGCACCGTCTAAAAAGAATGCAGACGATGAAGTAATTGCGTTCTTTAATGCTGAAATTAATACTGCTGATAATAAATCAAAAGCATCATTAAAAAGCACTTTCATAAAAATTGTAGACTTTATCTTTTATGATAAAGACATAAACGGTTATTACTTTAAAGATTTAACATCATCAGCCAAACTAAAAGTTATTTCTCTAGCACTTAAACTTGATAGTATAATTGATAAACACTTCCCAGGATATAAAGAAGAACTAAGCTCTAGTTACAAGAAAGCTAAAGACAGTTTAATTACTCTTTATTTAAACCTTACTACAGAGTTTTGTAAAAATAACGACTCAGTTTGTCAAAGTGCAAAAGATGATTTTGGTCTTCTAAAAGAAAGCTTAAACCTTACTTGGGATGTAATCAGCTCCCTAGCTAAAAGTGGTGGAGCTAAAGTTAAAGAATGGTATGAAATCTTTAGTGGCAAATAAAATTATAATTAGTGGTTCAGAAATAACTTATATATATGTTGCTAAAAGAAATAAAAATATCTACTTCAGATTCAAAGAAGATGGCATTCTTTACATATCTGGGCCAAAAAGTGCTGAAAAAAATATTGAAAGATTATTAAACCAAAACCAAGAAAGTATCTTAAAACTTAAGCAAAAAATTGAATGTAAAAAAGATAAACCTTTAACATATCTTGGTAGCCCAATCAATTTGATAATAACTAACACAAAACCTGCATTATATGATGATGTTATATACGCTAAAAGTAAGGAAGATGCCTTAAATTATCTTTATAAAGAAAGCATTTCATACTTTGAAGAAAGAGTAAATGCCCTAAAACAAAATTTTAACAATCTCCCAAACTTCAAGGTCAAATCAAGATTAATGAAAACCAAATGGGGAGTGTGCAATACAGGCAGTATGACAGTCACGCTAAATCAAACATTAATAACTAAAAAGCCGTATTTAATAGACTACGTAATAGTTCATGAATTATCTCATTTTAAACACATGAATCATAGTGCTGCCTTTTGGGAAGAAGTAGCAAAGCATTATCCTAATTATAAAAATGCAAGAAAGGAGCTAAACCAATGATCATCGAATCTTTAAATAATGAAAAAATTAAATTTTATACTAAGTTACAAAATAAAAAATATCGCGAGCAAGAAAGCTTATTCATTGCTCCTGGAGAGCACCTTGTTAGAGAAGCACTATCATTAAATTTAGTTAAAGAAATTTTTCTTTTAGAAGGTGAAGAAAATACCTACGGAAATGTAACATATCTAAAAGAATCAGTAATGAAAAAACTTTCAGGATTAGAAAATGCTCCTAAAGTTCTTGCAATTGTAAAAAAGAACATTACTCAAAAAGTGATTGGAAACGCAATCATTCTAAATAATTTAAAAGATCCAGGAAACATTGGAACTATCATCCGTAGCGCAGTTGCTTTTAATTATGACACAGTTATACTAAGTCCAAATTGTGCTGATGTTTACAATATAAAAACAGTAAGAGCAACAGAAGGAATGCTATTTAAAATCAATATAATAATTAAAGATGAAAGCGAAATTATCCCAGAATTAAAAAGTAATGGTTATAAAATAATTGGAACAGATGTCAAAGATGGAAAACATCCATATAAATTAAATCAAAATCATGCTCTTATCATTGGTTCAGAAGCTAAAGGAATGGATGAATCATTAAAATCTTTATGTGACGAACTATTCTATATTCCAATGAATAATAAATGTGAAAGTTTAAACGCCGGAGTATCTGCTAGTATTTTAATGTATACTCAAATGTAGGTACTATTATGGAGAAGTTTTTAAAAAATAAAATTTTCATTTCTGGCGGTATATACAATAATAAAAGCATTTTTCCTAATACCAAAGAAGCCTTTCAAAAAGCTATAAACGCAAACTGTGGAATCTACTTTGGTGTTTTACTATCTAAAGATAACAACATTATTGTATACGAAGAAAGCGCTCTAGAAAGAAACTTAAAAATTAAAAACCCACAAAAATCGCTTACCTATGATGAAATAAATTACTTAAGTTTTCATCAAATAATGACACTAGATAAGGCGTTAAGCATAATAAATGGCAAAGTACCAATAATCATCAAAATAGGTACAAACGAAAATAAAAAAATCATTAATTTGATACTTGCAAAATTAAAAAATTATCCAGGTGATGTTGGTTTTGTCTCAAATAGTTCTAAAATAATATATGGCATAAATAAAACCAATAAAAATCTACCAGTCGGGGAAATTCTTACCAAAGATAAACCCAAAGAACTATTTCACTTTATGATTAAAACAACATTCAAAAGTGTAAATATCAAATACTTCGATTCAAAAGATATATTTAACATAAGAAAAAGTGGTCAAATAATTATGGGCTACCAAGAAGATGAAAACCTAGCAAACAAAGAATTCTTTGATAGTCTAATAATAAAAGGAGGAACTGATGAATAATATAATAATTGGTAAAATTGTAAATACATTTGGTATTAAAGGTGAGCTAAAAGTTGTAAGTGACTTTGAAATGGCTGACCGTGCATTCAAAAAAGGAAACAAAATAGAAATCAAAAATCAAACATACACAATTACTAACTCTAGATTCCACCATCATAACTACCTAATAGAAGTAAACAACATTAAAGATATTAACGAAGTAACCCATCTAATTGGCAATAAAATATCTATTAATAAGGACGAATTAAAATTAAATGATAATGAATACCTTATGTGTGAACTTTATGGCTATAGCGTATATAACGAAGATAAGCTAATTGGTAGTGTAGAAGAAGTAACAATCAATAAAGTAAATCCTCTTATCAAAGTAAATGGTCACCTAATACCAATTAACAAAAACTTTATTAAAGAAGTAAACTCCAAAGAAAAAACAATCAAATGTCAAAATATAGATGAATTAATAAAAGAGGTTTAATATGAAAATAACAATTTTATCACTATTTCCAAATATGTTTGATGGCTTTTTAACCGAATCAATTATCAAAAGAGCAATTCAAAATCAAAAAGTAGAAGTAAAAATAATTAATTTTAGAGACTATTCAGTCTATAATAACAAACAAGTTGATGATACTCCATACGGTGGAGGTGCTGGTATGGTCTTAATGTGTGATCCAATATTCAGATGTATTGATGATATAAAAACACCAAACTCTCATATCATTATATTAAGCCCAGAAGGCAAAGTTTATAATGAGAAAAAAGCAAAAGAATTAACTAAATACGAAGATATTATTTTAATCTGTGGTCACTATGAAGGTTTTGATGAAAGAATCAAATCTCTAGCAGATGAAATAATTTCCGTAGGTGACTTTATTCTAACTGGTGGCGAGCTTCCAGCAATGATTATTGCTGATTCTGTAATAAGACTATTACCAGATGTAATAACAGAGGATAGCTTAAATTCTGAAAGCTTTGACGAAAATCTTTTAGACTACCCGGTATATACCAAACCAGCATCTTATAGAGGCTTAGATGTGCCAGAAATTCTAACATCAGGTGACCATAAAAAAATAGATGAATATAGACAAGCAGAAAGGATAAGGCTAACTAAAGAAAAAAGGCCTGACTTACTTAAGTAATATGTTTAAACTTAGTCCTAGTAAAGAAAAATATACAGCATTCATTTATAATTTAGAAGGTTATAAAATGAAAATTAAAAAAAATAGCATTCAAGTCTTTTACGAGCCTTGGCTAGAAAAAATAGTCTCTGATGATTTCGAACCAGAATATCATAAACTAGTAGCTCGGATTTTAGAGTTTTTAAATGACGAATCCGATGGTGATCCAGCTGAGCTTCTCCAATTACTAGAAGAAATAAGAATGGTGTTCTATCACAAATACGAAAAATACTTAAATCCTAAAATTATAAAAAAATATTTAAGACAAATAAATATTTTAAAAACAGAATTATCACTACTGACATATAAAAAAGAAATAACAACATCACGAAGCCGTTAAAAACGCTTGATTTTACGCTATCTAAATGCTATAATAAATGTGCTTTTGAAAAAAAGTGTTATAATCCGCTCAAAAATTATGAAGATTATAATAAAAAATAGTTTATAGAAAGGAAATTAATTATGAATCTTATTGACAAAATTAACAAAAAACAAATTAAGCCAAACACTCCAGAATTTCGTGTTGGTGATACAGTAAGAGTTGACGTATGGATTAAAGAAGGTAAGAAAGAAAGAATCCAAGCTTTTGAAGGATTAGTTGTATCTAAAAAAGGTGGTTCTGTTTCTGAAAGATTTACTGTAAGAAAGAAAAGTGGAAGCGTTGGTGTTTCAAGAGTATTTGCTGTAAACAGTCCTGAAATTGACAAAATTACAGTTGTTAAAAAAGGTATGGTACGTAGAGCAAAACTTAACTTCTTAAAGGGCATGAAGAAAGAATACAAAGTTAAAGAAAGAAACTAAGTTAGGAATAAATCCTAACTTTTTTTTATGCCTATTATGTGTTATACTTTAATAGTAGGTGAATTATGAATATTATAGATATAATAACAAAAAAGAAAAATAAACAAGTACTAAATTATGAAGAATTAAAATACGCCTTTAATGGCTATCTAAATAAAGAAGTAAAAGACTACCAAATGAGTGCTCTACTTATGGCAATCACAATAAATGGAATGACTTATGAAGAAACACTAGACTTAACAGATATATTCATTAAAAGTGGTGATGTTTATAAATTTGATAAACCAGTTTGTGATAAACATAGCACTGGTGGAATAGGCGATACAGTAACCTTAATAATTGCTCCTATAGTAGCTGCTCTAAATGTACCAATGGCAAAAATGAGTGGTAAAGGCCTAGGCATTACTGGTGGAACCATTGACAAACTAGAAAGTATTCCTGGTTTTAATGTCAACTTAACTAAAGAAGATTATCACAAAGGAATAAAAGATATCGGCCTAGCAGTTGGTGCTCAAACAGAAGACCTAGTTCCTTTAGATAAAGTAATTTATGCTCTAAGAGATGTAACAGGCACAACAGAAAGCATTCCCTTAATTGCTTCATCAATCATGAGTAAGAAAATTGCTTGTGGAGCAACTTATATTGTGATTGATATCAAATGTGGTGAAGGAGCTCTAATCAAAACAGAAGAAGATGCTAAAGAACTTTCTGAATACCTAATTAAAATTGGTACTCACTTTAATAGAAAAGTAAAAACCCTAATCACAAGCATGGATGAACCATTATCAAATGCAGTTGGTAATGCCCTAGAAGTTCTAGAAGCAAAAGAAATCCTAGAGACAAATAAACAAACTAAACTTAGGGACGTTTCTTTAGAAGTAGCAGCAAATATTGTTAGTATGGCTAAAAATATCAAAGTAAATGAAGCTAAAATATTATGTGCTAAAGTTCTTGAAAATCAAACTGCATATAAAATGTTTGAAAAGTGGATTAGCTATCAGCATGGTGATTTATCCAAAGTAAAAGCAAGTGATAAAATAATTAAATTAAAAAGTAATCGCAATGGTACAATAACTAAAATAAGTGCACTAAAAGTAGGCAAATTAGCAGGACTTTTAGGAGCAGGCCGTAAAACTAAAGAAGACAAAATCGATTATAGTGTCGGCATAAAACTACTATGTAGTGAAAATGAAACAGTCACAAAAGGCCAAGTTCTAGCTCTTTTATACGTGAATGATTTAAATATTAAAATTCCAGAAGAAGACCTTAAGATATTTGAAATAAAATAATCAAATATCTTTTTTTTAATGAAGAGGTGTGTTATACTAATATATATGATAGGGGAGGCTAGCATGGGCAAGAAAGGACAAGCACTTATTGAATTCATTTTAATCATGCCAGTAATGGTTTATCTAATACTAGTGCTTGTAGACTTTACCTTAATTCTCAGCACAAAAAACAAATTAGATAACAAATTAAATGAATTAGTTACCGAATACAAAGAAAAAGGTGTATGTCCATCTGATGCCACATGTACTCAAAATGATACATACGAAAAAATAACTATAAAAGAAAAATACACGCCTAAAACACCAGGATTAAATCTTATTTTAAAAGACCCATATTATATAAAAAGTGAAAGAACGGTTTTAAAAAATGAATAAAAAAGGTCAATCTTTAGCACTATTTATTGCTATCATACCATTAATATTTATTGTAGTTACGTTTCTTTATCAAACAAGCATTTTTATAAATCAAAAGGAAAATGCCAGAAACATTCTTGAAATGGTTATGAGCGAATCAATAACTAGAAACCTATCAGATGATGAAATTAAAGCATTGTTGAAAGAAAATAACATAACTGACAATATTGAAATTATTCGTTCAGATAAAAATTTAACAATTAAAACTAAAATAAAATATCCAGTAATTAATAAAACATATGAGATTGAAACAACTGGAATAATAGAAGAAGTAAAGGAGGAAGTATAATGGCAAAAGGAACAAGCATAGCTGTTTACGGAGCAAAAGGCGGAATAGGTAAAACCATTTTTACGCTAAACCTAGCTGGTGCTATGGCTAAACTAAATAAAACATGCCTTATAATTGATGCTGACCTATACTCAGGTCAAATCGATTGCGCTCTTAATAAGCAAACAAAAAAAGACATTTACAACTTTGCTGACGACTATAGCAACAATCGCTACAAAAACTTTGAAGATTATATAACTTCCTATAATAAATATATTTCATTCATCGGAGCACCTACTGATCCAAGAAGAGCAAACAAAATAGACCCTAAATATTTAAGTATTATTCTTGATAAAGCAATCTTCAAATATGACTTTATCATCTTTGATATGTCTCATGTATTAAATGAAATAAATGTTAATATTTTAGATATGGTTGATAAAATTCTTTTAATGACGACAAACGATCCACTAGATCTTAAAAATCTAAAAACAGTTTTAAACTTATTTAAAGAAAGTGGCATTAACAAATATAAAATTATCTTAAATGATTCAGTTGCAAACAACCGTGATTACTTTTCTCTTTATGACTTAAAAGTAATTATTGATAATAACATCGACTATATCCTAAGTAATAAATTTTACGTACCAAATATGGATGCATATGTTTTTGACGGTAAAATATTTACCTTAGAAAATAAAAAGTATCCTGATGAAAATGTCTTTAACCTAATTATTAAAGACTTAGGAGGTAAAGATGAGTAAGAGTTTAACCGAAAGTTTTGATTTTAAACCAAAATATAACGCTGAAGATAGCATCGTAACTGACTACGAAGTATTTAAAGACAAAAAACTTTTAGACGAATTAAGAAAAAAAATAATTGAAGATCTAGTTGATAAAGAAATACCCGCAACTAAAGAACTTAATGACTTTGTAAATGAAGAAATAGATAAATGTTTAGAAGGATATGACCTAACTAATCTTGAAAGAAATCATATCTTCAACTTAATTGAAGCTGAAATAAATGGTTATGGACCTATAACTGAATTATTAAATGATCCAAATGTTACCGAAATCATGGTAAATGGTCCAAGTGAAGTATACGTTGAAATAGATGGGAAAATAATTAAAGATACTAGTGTATCATTCATAAATGACAGTCACATCGAGCGTACTATCCAAAGACTTATTCAGCCACTAGGAAGAACAATCGATAGTTCAAGTCCAATGGTTGACTCAAGATTAAAAGACGGGTCAAGAATTAATGCTGTTCTTCCGCCACTAAGCGTAAACGGGCCAGTCATAACAATCCGTAAATTCAAAAGAAACATGACGACTGTTGAAGACCTATTAAGAGTCGGGACAATGACTACAGATATGGCCGAATTTCTTGAAGCAGCTGTTAAAGGAAAACTAAACATCATTGTTTGCGGAGGCACTGGCTCAGGTAAAACAACTCTACTAAATATAATTAGTGGTTTCATTGGTAATGATGAACGTATTATTACAATTGAGGATGCAGCCGAACTAAAACTAGAACAAGAACATGTTATCTCTCTAGAAACTAGAACAGCAAACTATAGCCGTGGAGCAGTTATAACCGTAAGAGATTTAGTTATTAATGCCTTACGTATGAGACCAGACAGAATTATCGTTGGAGAATGTCGTGGGAAAGAAGCATTCGATATGTTACAAGCCATGAATACAGGACATGATGGCTCACTTACAACCTTACATGCAAACAGTCCAGAAGACGCTCTAAACAGACTTGAAACACTAGTTTTAATGAGCGGTATTGATATTCCCATAAAAGCTGTTCGTGAATATATTGAAAATGCTATTAACCTTGTCGTAAACATTCAAAGAATGCACGACGGTAAAAGAAAAATTACATCAATATGTGAAGTAGATGGTTTTGAAAAAGATATGATTAAACTAACCCCAATCTTCGAATTTGTCCAAAAAGGTTTAACTGAAACTGGTGAAGAAAGAGGAGAGTTTACTTGTAAAACTCATAAACCAAAAGTTGCTGAATTATTAAAATCAAGGGGAGTTAAATTAGATATGCTTAAATAGAAAGGAGTACGCACCATGAATAAAGTATTAGAATTAGCGGTTTTTATAAGCGTAATTACTTTACTACTAGTAATTGTAATATATGAATTTTTAAAAATAAGAAAAACCATAAAAATAGCAAATAGAATTGATAGATTCACACTTAAAACGCCTGCAAAAAACGAACCAACAATTGGCGACGATTTAATTGGTAACATCAATAAAATTATAAACAAACTAAGTAATATTTTATCAAAAAGTGCGTACATCAATAAGCAAGCCCAAAAATATGAAAAATATGGTGCTTTAAAGAAAAATGAAAATTACAAATACGACATTTACAGTATCAAAATCCTAGTGAGCATTCTTATCTTCTTAATATATACAGTAACATCTATTCTTAATCACAATTTTGAGTTTCCTCTAGGATTAATCTTTCTGATTTTAGGTTATTTCTTAACAGACATCTATCTAGAAATATCCAATCAAATTAGAATTAAAAACATTGAAGGCGATTTACTAAAAGCCATAATCATAATGAATAATGCCTTTAAATCAGGGCTAAATATTTCAAATGCCTTAGATGTAGTTACAACTGATCTTCAAGGCCCAGTAAGAGATGAATTTATCTTAATAAAAAAAGACTTATCAAGTGGAATAGACACATCAGAAGCCTTTAATAGATTCTACAAAAGAGTAAAATTAGATGACGCTCAGTATATTACAAGTAGTCTAAGCATTTTAAATGTAACTGGTGGTAACATCACTTACATCTTCTCAAATATCGAAGAAGCTTTAACAAACAAGAAAAAACTTAAAGATGAATTAAAAGCAATGACTGCATCAAGCCTTCTTGTCTATAGAGTTCTAACATTTATGCCTTTTGTATTAATATTTATTATTTTAATGTTAAATAGAGAATACTTTAATCCACTATTTAGTAATGTTTTAGGTATTTGTGCAATTATTCTAGCACTTATCCTATATACAATATATATTATAATAATTAGAAAGATTCTTAAGGTGGAAGTATGAAAAACATGGTAAAAAGACTTTTCAGTCATAAAACAATTGAAAGATTCAAAAAGAAAAATACTCTCCTAGGTATCAAAAACAAAACAACATATTTAGATGACCTATCACTTTATCTACTAGTTATCATAACAACATTAGTAATAAGCATCATCCTTTGTTATCACAGATTCTATCTTATAATAGTTCTTCCAGTAGCATCAGCACTCATCTTTGAATATCTATACTATGATTTAAGACTAGCTAAAAGAAAAGCATTATTAAATAAACAAGCATTATTTTTCTTTCAAATATTAAGCTTAACCTTAGAATCAGGTAACAATTTAAAAGGTGCAATCGAACTGACAACATCAAGCGTTTCTAATGAATTATCAGACGAATTTAAAAAAGCCTTAAGCGACATTAAAATGGGTAGTACGATGAATGAAAGCTTACTTGACTTAGAAAAAAGAATCCCAAGTGAGGTCATTAGTAATATTATCTTAAATCTTACTGAGTCTAGCGTCTATGGAAGCGATATGATTAAAAGTTTAAATACGCAAATTGATTATCTAAATAATAAACTAATTCTAAGCGTTAGAGAACAAATAAATAAAATGCCAATCAAGATAAGCATTGTAAGCGTATTATTATTTATTCCAATAATTCTTCTTATAATCCTATCACCACTTATTATTGAGTTAATTGGTATGTAAAATTAAAACATATATTTTGCGTATATGTTTTTTTCATGCTATACTTTATAGTAGGTGAAAGTAATGAGAAGCACATTTAAAAAAATGGATAAATTATTATTATTACTAATGCTAGTGTTTACCATATTTGGCCTAGTAATGATTTTTAGTGCCTCATCAATTACTGCCGTACTTTATAATGGTGCTTCAGAATCTTACTATTTCAGAAAACAATTAATTGTTGTTATAGCATCGTGGATTATTGGATTTAGTATAGTTTTAAAACTAAAAACCAAAAGTTACGAACTTCTTGCTCCCGCAGGCATGATAGCAATCCTAATCTCACTTATCTTAGTATTCTCATATGGTACCATTACAAACGGTTCAAAGAGTTGGTTTGACCTTGGTTTTGCCAGCATTCAGCCATCAGAGTTTCTAAAACCTGTTATGATAGTTTACTTAGGCGTATATTTTGATAAACTCCTAAAAAAGAAAAACTACAATATATTTTTAATCTTTATTCCATTTATCTTAATTGGTGCATGTTTCATTTTAACTGCTTTGCAGCCTGACTTAGGAACAGCACTTATCATTGCTGGCATTGCAGGCATCGTCTTTATGTACCTACCAATAAATACTAAACAAATGAAAAAAATAAAAATTGGTTGTGCAATAGCAGCAGTCATTGGACTCATTTTAATTTTTACATATTCCCTAAATGGAGAACAAACAAGCCGTCTTACATTCTCAGCACCATGCACCAGATATACGGAAAAGACAGGTTACCAAGTATGTAATGGAATGATCGCCATCTCAAATGGTGGGCTATTTGGTGTTGGTCTAGGTAACTCAACCCAAAAATACTTATACTTACCAGAAGCACATACAGACTTTATTTTCCCAATAGTATGTGAAGAATTAGGCGCTGTCACTGGTGCGATAATCATATTGCTATACTTAGTACTTCTAATAAGACTACTTCAAATAGCTCGTAAAGCAGGAACAGTTAAAGGTTATATCATTGCTCTAGGAACATTTGCATACATTTTACTGCATCTACTAGTTAACTTCATGGGTATTCTTGCACTTATCCCACTTACTGGAGTTCCAGTGCCATTCTTATCATACGGTGGCTCATACTATCTATGTTTAATTATGATGCTATTTGTCTGTGAAAGAGTAGTAATCGAATCTAAAGCTGAAGCAACTAAAAAAATCATAAAAAGTATCTAACAAAAATTAACGTAAAAATTAAAAATAAAACTAAATGAATAATACGTGACTTATAATAAAGGGTATAATCAAGCTTATACTCTTTTAATATGCCCTTTATTTGATACAAAATAGAGAGTCCACCAAAACTAAGTAATATTGCTATCATAAATAAAGAAGCAGCCACTGAATCACTAATTTTATTTATTCCATTAGTAATTTCTAAAATGCCAATAAAAAGTGGATGGTTAATCTTTAAAATAGCAGCTATTGCACTAAAAGTAACAATAGAGCCTAATATTCCAAGTAAAGTATAAACGGCATTACTCATGCTATTAGTAAGTGAAAAACTTATTTTCCTTTTTTTCTTATCACTATAAACTACTGGAAACTTTCTGTTAAATAATCCGATAATTAAGTTAATACATAAATTACCTATAATTATAAATAATTTGCACTCCAAATTTAAAAAAGGCGTTATCGTAAAAATTAAATTTGGATTATAAAGCTGAGCCATTGAAAGTATCTTAATAGCTCCAGCTTCATCAATTATCTCATTATCAAGTAAATCCTTAATATATTTAGCATTACTCGGGCATCCCGTAAAAAAAGACATAAATATAACATAAATAGCTTCTTTAGGAACATTAAATATCTTCTTAAAAAATATACCTATACTATTACTAAGTAATTCAATAACTCCCGTAGATAATGCAAAATCGCTTAATATTAAAAGAGGGAAGATTGAAGGAAATAAACACTTTTGCCATAAGTTAATTCCTGATATAACCCCATCAATCAAATCTGGCCTTCTAACTAAACATAAAAAAAGTAATAGTAAAAATAATGTATTTTTTAAAATATTCTTCATAAATTCACCTATAGTCTGCTATAATTTAATAAAGAGGAATGATTATGGCTAATAAAATTTATGCAAAAATTAAAAATTATATCAAAGAAAATTATCGATTTCTAATAAGTGTAATCCTAATAATAACTTTTTTTAATATAGATACAGGTTATAGTATTTATAAACCAGGTGGTGTAATCAACATGGATAAAAGAATCACATCTGAATACAAAAGTGAAGGATCATTTAATATGGCATATGTTGGTTACATGAAAGGTAAATTGCCATTTTATCTTATCGGTAAAATAAATCCATCATGGGAATTAGTTAAAAATACAAGCTTAAAAGAAACAAATGAAACAATTGAAGACGCTAACACTAGAGACCATCTAGACTATCTAAGTGCATCAAAAAATGCCAAAATTGTCGCATATAAATACTCAAACACACCATTCACCATAAGTGAAACTCACTTCTATGTAAATTACATAACTGAAGAAAGTAAAAGCGATTTAAAAGTAGGTGATGAACTAGTATCATATGATGACATCAAAATAACAAGTACCGATGATTTTAAAAATTACATAAGTACCAAAAACGAAAATGATAAAATAAAAATAACCTATAAAAGAGAAGACAAAGAACGTACAACCGAGCTAACACTTTATAAAGAAGAAAATAGCTTATACGCTGGCCTAGTCATCATCTCTGAAAAAGACATAATATCAGATACTAATATAGATATCAAAACTAAAGATAGTGAATCAGGCCCAAGCGGCGGCCTAATAATGGCTTTAAGCATCTATGATGCTCTAACCAAAGAAGACATAACATATGGTATGAAAATAGTAGGTACTGGAACAATAGATGAAGAAGGTAACGTTGGTAAAATAGGTAGTGTTACCTATAAACTAGCCTCAGCCGTCAAAGCTAAAGCAGACATCTTCCTTTGCCCAGCAGATAACCTAGAAGAAGCATTAACCTATGCTAAAGAAAAAAAATATAAAATAACCATTAAAGGTGTCAGTACTTTTGAAGAAGCACTAAATACCCTAAAAGAGGAGGGGGAAAAATATGAAACTAATTGAACCAGATGCATTAAGTAGTGTATTAAGAAAAATAAAAGGAGATAAATATCGTATAATAAATCTTCATGACGCTGGATCATATTACTATAAAACAGATATGCAAGATATATTATCTAGACCCCATGATCTTGCAGAAGAAAAACCAGGAACAGGCATCTATCTACTTACCGAAGACGAATCTATTTTAGAAGAAGCAAGAAACTGGATAACGGAAATTGAGCCAGAAGGAGATAAATATGTTATCACTAAAAAAGATTACTTTGTCCTAAGACCTAAAGAGAATCTTCCTAAAAACCTAAAAAAAGCTATAAGATTTATTCCCAAAATCTATACAGATGATTCTCCTATGATTTACAGTGTAAAACCTGAAGATAAAGATTGTGAAGAAGGATATTTAATAGATAGATTCGTTATTGAGCAGTTTCAAAAAAACGGACTAACGCTTACTGACTTAGAATCCTTTATTGACGTCTATACTCAGCGTATAAATAGACTAGAAAAAAGAACTCTAACTGATGCCATTGATATTCCTAGAACTATCATTAATCCTAAAAATACGCCTTATAATAAAGCAAGAAAAATTATCCTAACATTTACCTATAACCCAGTAGAAGGCGTACCAGCTTTTCTAGAAAACGGGGAAGTATGTGAACTAGAACCAGTAAACATGACTGATAGTGGTGAAACAATCTTTAAGCTATCTCACAAAATAATTACCAACATGCATAATGCAGAATACTTAGATAGAGTAATCGATAAAAAGAATCACCCAGTAATTCTATTAGACAATAATGTTCCACCTGAAATAAAAACTGTTTTAGAAAGAATATATACAGACTCACCTTACGATGACGTCCTAGAACTTGCTCCCTCAAAAGAATATCTTAAACTATGTAGCAGATTAGGACTAGAAGAGGCTCTAACTAAAGAAAATATAGAGTATATCTTAGGAGGCCCTGCTGGTATCGCACTAATCAAAGCAAACATCAAGGAACTATCAGAATATCCAGCTGGAAAAGAGCCTCTATATGTTGAAAAAATACCAGTTCAAAAAACTATACCAAAAACGATATAGTTTTTTTCTGTAAAGAAACCTAAAATTAACAAAAAGCACCCAAAAAAAGATAGACACAATATAAAAATATGGTAAACTTTTCTTAGAGGTACAAAATGAAAACATTGGAAATAATTAATATAATTATTATGTTAGGTTTAACAATCTATAGCACATACTTTGTTGTAACCGCGTTATTCTTATTTAAAAAGAAAAAAGAAACCGAGGTGCTAAGTGAAAACCAAAATCACTTTACAATCCTAATACCCGCAAGAAATGAAGAAAATGTCATCAAAGACGTTATTGAAAGTTTCAACAAACAAAAATATCCTAAAGACAAATATGAAGTAATCGTTGTAATAAATAATACTTTAGATAACACAGAAGGCGTAAGTAAATCAAGTGGTGCTAGCATCCTCTTATGTGAAAGAAAAATAAAAAACAAAGGTGATGCTCTAAAAGAAGCCTTTGATAAATTAAAAAATAAAGAAACAGATGCCTATATAATTATGGATGCTGATAACATCGTTAACGATGAATTTCTAAGTGAAATGAATAAAAGTATAAATAAAGGCGCTCTAGTTGCTAAATCAAATATGGACATCAAAGCTAAACAAAACACATGGGTATCTTCATCATATGCAATATACTTTTTCATTCAAAGTATCTTATTTAGTAAGCCAAGAAATAACATAGGTGTATCAAGTGCTATAAACGGAACCGGCATTATGATCAAAAAAGAAATTATTGATAAATATGGGTTTAATGTTAAAACAATAACTGAAGATTTAGAATTTATGACATTATGTGCTTTAAATAATGTTAAAATAACTTATGTTGAAAATGCCATTTGCTATGCAGAACATCCATCTAACTTTAAAGTCAGTATGTTACAAAGAAGAAGATGGACTAAAGGTATCTATGAAGGCTTCATGCTTTATATTAATAAGCTTGCTAAGCATTTAATAAAATACCATACAATTGAAAGCCTAGACTGCTTGCTTATTTATAGTACACCAATAATCCTCATCACAAGCATAATTTCGCTTATCATAAACCTTTTAATAGTACCACTACCACTATTCTTAAAAATAACTATTCCAAGCCTAATAATAAGCTATATATCAATATCTTTATGCGCACTTTTTGTATGTATTAAAAATAAGAAAAACATCAAAGAATTCTTATCTGGCATTTTAATGTTCCCAATATTCCTTTTAACATGGCAATACTTAAACATCATTATTCTCTTTAAAAAAGAAATAGCATGGGACGAAATAAAACATAGTGAAAAGATAGAAAATATCTAAAATAAATGAAGCAAATCACCATTATTTATGATAAAATATGTAATGGTGATTTTGTATGAAAAGAAACGACGTAGACTATAACGAATTATCTCCAATGATGAAACAATATATGGACATTAAAAAAGATCATGAAGATGAATTACTTTTCTACCGAATCGGTGACTTTTATGAATTATTTTTTGAAGATGCCCTAGAAGCATCACATGCTCTAGAGCTTACTCTAACAGGTAAAAACGCGGGATTAAAGGAAAGAGTACCAATGTGTGGTGTTCCTCATCATGCGTCAAAAAGTTATATAGAAAAAGCAGTTAATCTAGGATATAAAGTAGCAGTATGTGAACAAGTAGAAGATCCTAGATTTACCAAAGGTATGGTAAAAAGAGAAGTTATAAATGTAGTATCAAAAGGTACCCTAGTAGACTTAGACTTCCTATCAGCTTATGATTTCAACTTCATTGGAAGCATTCTAGACTTAGATTATGCATACCTAATAACATATGCTGACATTAGTACGGGAAACATCTATAGTGAGCTAACTACCCATGACAAAAACACCCTTATAAGTAGAATTCTAAATCTAAACTTAAAAGAAATCATTCTAACAAATACTTTTGACTTAGAACTACTAAACACTTTAAAAAACAATTATAACCTAAGCATAAGTATTTCAGATAAATTTTATGAAGAAAAAACTAAACTAACTGATAATATCACAGACGAAAGAGTTCGTAATGGCGTAAATCACTTACTATATTATCTAATTGTTCGTGAACTTAAAGACATAACTCACTTGAGCAATGTCATTATTATTGATAACAATGCTCGTCTTAGAATGGACGTTCACTCAGTAAGAAACCTAGAAATATTTGAAACCTTAAGACTTAAAGAAAGACAGTATAGTCTTATATGGTTAATAGATAAATGTAAAACATCAATGGGATCAAGAACCCTAAAAAGCTGGCTAATGAACCCTCTTAGAGATGAAAAAAGAATAAATGATAGACTAGATGCAATAGATAAACTAAATAGTGAATTCATTAAAAGAAGTGAGCTTGTTAAACATTTATATGAGATATATGATTTAGAAAGATTGTGCGGTAAAGCAATATGTGGAACCTTTAACGCTAGAGATGCTCTTCAAATTAAGAAGAGCCTAGAACATCTTCCATATGTTAAAACTCTTGTAAGTGAAATAGGTTTAAATATAGAAATAAATACCCATGAAGATCTTTACCATCTTCTAGAAGAATCTCTTTATGAAGAGCCACCTATAACTTTAAAAGATGGTTATCTAATTAAAGAAGGCTATAACAAAGAACTAGATGAACTAAAAGAAATAAGAAGTGGTGGTAAATCATTTATCGCTGGTATGGAACAAGAACTAAAAGAGCAGTCTGGTATATCTAATTTAAAAGTTGGTTACAATAAAGTATTTGGCTACTATATCGAAGTATCTAAAGGCAATGCTAGTAAAGTAAAAGATGAATTTGGCTGGGTAAGAAAACAAACTCTAACAACTGGTGAAAGATATATCTCGCCACTACTAAAAGAAAAAGAAGCTCTAGTACTTAACGCCGAAGAAAGAATAATTGATTTAGAATACAACCTATTTATGGAAGTAAAAGAAGCAATAAAAAAAGAAGTACCACAAATGCAAAAAACAGCCAATGGTATTGGTATAATCGACGCTCTAGCATCACTTAGTATTGTTGGCGAAGAACAAAAATTTGTAAGACCAGTATTTAATAGTAAACATATTATAGATATTAAAGATGGTTTCCATCCAGTAATAAATGCACTTAATGAAAAAAATTATGTTAAAAATGGCTGCACGATGGATGAAAATACAACAACCCTTTTAATTACTGGACCTAACATGAGCGGTAAAAGTACTTATATGCGTCAGCTTGCTATTATTATAATCCTTGCCCAAATTGGTTCATACGTTCCAGCAAGTTTCGCAAATCTTCCTTTATTTGATGCAATCTATACAAGAATTGGAGCTAGTGATGATTTAGTTAGTGGTGAGTCAACATTTATGGTTGAAATGAAAGAAGCTAATAATGCGATTACCAATGCAACAGAAGACTCACTTATCTTATTTGACGAGCTTGGCAGAGGAACTGCAACATTTGATGGTATGAGCTTAGCTGCAGCAATTTTAAAGTATGCAACCAAACATATTAAATGTAAGACATTATTTAGTACTCACTATCACGAACTAACAAGCTTAGAAGAAACCATTCCAAGCATTAGAAACATTCATGTTAGTGCTGAAGAAGATGATGGTAAACTTGTATTCTTACATAAGATTAAAGAAGGACCAGCAGACAAAAGTTATGGTGTCCACGTAGCAGCACTTGCTGGAATGCCAGAAGAGATAATTAATGAAGCTAATTTAATTTTAAGCAAATATGAAAATAATGAAACTTCTCCTAAGATAGAACATGCAGAGCAAATCGCTTTCAATTTAACTGAAGATAAAAATGAACTAAAAGATTATCTAAAAGATGTTGACCCACTTAAACTAACACCAATTGAAGCATTAATAAAACTAAATGAGCTAAAAGAAATATCTAGAAAATCTTAAAAAATGTATATCAAAAGTCTTAAAAAATGTA
>JAUNFK010000029.1 GCA_030525085.1 bacterium | reverse complement strand
TGTTTGCAAATCTTAAGGGACTATTTAGTCCTACTAATAAGGATTTACGCAAAAGAATATTGTTCACCTTAGGGTGTTTAGCAATATTCGCTTTAGGAACTAATATTATGGTTCCTGGAGCAAAAGAAATAACTCAAAATTTAGGTTTTCTTGAACTTTTAAATTTAATGAGTGGTGGTGGATTAAAATCATTTAGTGTATTTGCGTTAGGTGTTGGGCCTTATATTACTGCTTCAATTATTACGCAGTTATTACAAATGGATATTATACCTTACTTTAAAGAGTTAAAAGAACAAGGAGCTACTGGAAGACAGAAGATAAATCGTATCAATAGATATTTAGGTATTATCTTTGCTGTTATTCAAGGTTATTTCTTCTCATATGCCTTTTTAAAGGGTGCTGGAACTGGAGTTATTATTCGTTCTACGATTTATTTAACTGCTGGTACTGCTTTCCTATTATGGTTAGGCGATGAGATTACTAAAAAGGGAATTGGTAATGGTGTTTCACTACTAATTATGGCGGGTATTGTTAATACGCTACCGCAAACATTTATTACTGCATTTAATGAGTTAGTACTTGCAGAAACATTTACAACATGGACTGGTATTATTCTATTTATTCTATTTGTAATAGTTTATTTAGGAATTATTGTTGGAGTTATTTATATGCAACAAGCAGAGCGTAGAGTACCAATTCAGTATTCTAATCGTACTGCTAGTGCATATGGTGGTGAGAAATCATTTATTCCAATAAAACTAAATTCAGTAAGTGTTATTCCGGTTATTTTTGCTTCTGCAATTATAGGAATACCTTCACTTATTGCTACAGTAATAAATAAAACTGCTTTTACTAATTTTGTAGATAATTATATTAATTATACTAGTTATACAGGTTTCTTATTATATATGGTTTTAATCTTCTTATTTGGTTATTTTTATACCTTATTAGAATTAAATCCTGATGAGATGGCTGAAAATTTAGATAAGAGTAGAAGTTATATTCCTGGTATTACTCCAGGAGAAGCTACTAGTAAGTATTTGAAATTTGTTATTACAAGACTTACTGTAGTAGGAACACTTGGGTTAATGGTGTTAGCTGCTTTACCAATTATCTTTAGTAAAGTAAGTAATTTATCTAGTAATGTTACTATCGGAGGAACTGGATTATTAATTGTTGTTGGTGTTGCATTAGAAACATATAAACAGTTAGAAAGTTCAATTGTTTCTCGTAGTTATACTGGTAGCTCAAAAAGAAGGAGAAGAAGATAATGAAAAACATTATCTTTATAGCTCCTCCAGCTGCTGGTAAAGGAACTCAAAGTGATTTGCTTATTTCTAAATATGGTTATGAACATATTTCCACAGGAGATTTGTTAAGAGAAGAAGTAGCAAGTGGAAGCGAACTTGGATTAAGTATTTCTGAACTTATGAAAAGTGGTGCTTTGATAAGTGATGATATTGTTAATGAGTTACTTGTTAAAGCACTTAGTGCTACTACTAAACCTTTTATTCTTGATGGATATCCTAGAAATATTAGTCAAGCAGAAAAGTTAGATGTTTTATTAAGTGAATTGGGTAAAACTGCTGATGCAGTAATCTATTTAGAAGTTGATGAAGAGCTTGCAATGAAAAGAGCAACTGGTAGAATTAGTTGTCCTAATTGTAAGCGTAGTTATCATAAATATTTTATGAAACCTAAACAAGATAATATTTGTGATAATTGTGGTGCTACTTTAATATCACGTGCTGATGATACTGAAGAAGCATTTAGAATTAGATATAGTACATATATTGAAAATACAAAGCCTTTATTAGATTTTTATGATAAAAAGGGTGTTCTTGTTAGAATTGATGCTAATAGGGATGCTAGTGAGGCTTTTGTAGATATTGAGAAAGTGATTAAGTAATGGTAAGTATTAAGACTAAAGAAGAAATTGAGAAGATGAAGAAGGCTGGTCATGTTAATTATTTAACTCATCAGTATTTAAAATCTTTAATTAAACCTGGAATAACAACTAAGTATTTAAATGATGAAGCTGATAAGTTTATTAGAGAGCATGGAGGAATACCTGGATTTTTGAATTATGAAGGATTTCCAGCTAGTATCTGTGCATCAGTAAATGAAGAAGTTGTTCATGGAATACCAGATGATAGAGTTTTAAAAGAGGGAGATATTATCTCACTTGATATCGGTGTTGTTATTGATGGATTTCATTCTGATTCAGCTTGGACTTATCCAGTAGGCAAAGTTAATGCTGAAAAGCAAAGACTTATGCATCATACTGAAAAAGCACTTTTTATAGGGCTTAAAGAGATTCATGATGGTGCTCATTTATATAATATTGGAGCACGCATTTTAGAATATTGTAATAAGCAAAAACTTGGTGTTGTAAGAGAGCTAGTTGGTCATGGGGTTGGACGTGATTTACACGAAGATCCTGATGTGCCAAACTATGGAAAATATAATACCGGAATGATTTTAAAAGAAGGCATGGTTATTGCGGTAGAACCGATGATAACTGCCGGATCCAGACATATTTGTGTTTTAGATAATGACTGGACTATCGTTACTGAAGATGGTAGACCAAGTGCTCACTTTGAGCATACTGTTGTTGTTACTAAAGATGGATATGAAATTTTAACGGGAGAGTGAAAGATGGCTAAAGAAGCTAAGATTGAAGTCGATGGTAAAGTTATAGATGTTATCAAAGATGAATATAAAGTGGAATTAG
>JAUNFK010000003.1:15674-57024 GCA_030525085.1 bacterium | reverse complement strand
ATGAAGTATATTCAAAGGTAAAAGATTATTCAAAAGAAATGCATAAAGTTATTACATACTTTGAAATAGGAAAATTACTTAATGAAGCTGGCGGTAAGTATGGTGATAATATTATAGATAGATATTCTGAAAAATTAGTTATAGAAGTAGGCAAAAAATATAATAGAAGAACACTATTTAGAATGAAAAGATTCTATAATGTCTTTAGTAATGAAAAAGTGTCAACGCTGTTGTCACAATTAAGTTGGAGTCATTATTTACTTTTAATTTCATTAGACGATTATAACGAAATTAAATATTATATTAAAATTGCAAAGGATAACAATTTATCACAAAGACAATTACAAGAAAAAATTAAAAATAACGAGTATAAAAGATTGCCTACGGAAACAAGAAACAAAATAATAAATAGCAAATCATTAAACGTTAAAGATTTAATACCTAATCCTATATATATCAGAAATAAAAATAATATAATTATAGTTACTGAAAAAGCATTACATAATTTAATATTAGAAGATATTGAATCATTTATGCACGAGTTAGGTAATAACTTTAGTTTTATAGGTAGTGAGTATAAAATTAAAATAGGTGACAGAAATCATTATATTGATTTACTATTATTTAATATAAAATATAATGCATATGTAGTAGTAGAACTAAAAGTTACTGAATTTAAAGCAGAATATATATCACAAGTTCAAAAGTATATGAATTATATAGATAAAAATATAAAAGAAATTAGTAATAATAACACAATAGGAATATTAATTTGCAAGAAAGAAAATGAATTTGTAATAGAGTATTGCTCTGATGATAGAATTGCTGTTAGAAAATATGAACTAGTATGATATGAAAAGATGACGTTAAAAAATAAGTTAATTGATGATGAAGTATATTCAAGGGTAAAAGATTATTCAAAAGAAAAACATAAAGTTATTACATTCTTTGAAATAGGAAAACTGCTTAATGAAGCAGGTAGCAAATATGGTGATAATATTATAGATAGATATTCTAAAAAATTAATTATAGAAGCAGGCAAAAAAATATAATAGAAGAACATTATTTAGGATGAAACAATTCTATAGTATGTTTAGTGATGAAAAAGTGTCACAGCTTGCGACACAATTAATATTGAAAAAGTCCTGACGTTGTCGGGAAAGTTAACATGGGGTCATTTAAGATTATTATCAAATCTAGAAATTAATTCTATGAATTATTATGATGAGAAAAAAAGAACTGTTGATAGCGAGTCAAACAATAAAGTTAAAGATATAACAAAAACAGATATGAAATACAAAAATATTATAATGTAGGTAAGCTTTTATTGGAAGTGTGCAATGATTACGGAGAAGGAATAATCAAAGAATAATTTAAAAAACTAACATATGAAATTAGAAAAAATTTAGTGTAATGTACTTATTTGATATTAGAAAACTATATTTATTTGCAAAAGTGCACCCACTGGGTGCACAATTAACAATGTTGCATTTCAGACTTCTTTTTCCTTTAAATAATGCTAATGAAATAGATTATTATATTAATCAAGTTATCAAAAAAATCTTTCTAAAAGAAAAATAAGCTGGACAATGAAATAATATCAGAAAGGATACTACAAAAACTGATATTAGAAGATATTTCTAATTTTCTAGAGGAATTAGGTGAAAAAGAAGATAATGAATTAACTGACAATTAAAAAATTGACACCATTGGTGTCAAAATTGAGTTAAATATTAATGATTAGAACAAAAAAGTTAGATAATTTTATGAAGTCTTTTCAAATATAAAATGGTCGCCAGTGGCGACCAAATTACTAATTAGTGTTTATTAAATAAAAATACAGATAATATCTGAATAAGTGTTGTTTATAAGAAAGCTGATTGAAAAACTATATATGGGCTAATTAATTATTCTTATATTAACTTTATTTAATATAATATATTGTACACTTTAGAGTGTTTAGATAGATGGAGAGTAGGTTTTTACTCTCTTTTGTGTGAAAATTTGTTGATTTTAAGGCAAATATATAATATAATGTTTAAGGAAGTTTTATCTTAGTTTTAATTTTCTTCCAGATTATAACTAGGGTATAACCGATTTATTAGAAAGGAAGATGAAAGATGGCTGTATCTAAAGAGAGAAAAGCTGAGTTAGTTAAAGAATTCGGTAAGGATGTTAAGAATACTGGTAGTACAGAAGTTCAAATTGCTATTCTTACAGATGAAATTAACAATCTAACTGAACATTTAAAAGAAAATAAGCATGATTATCATTCTAAAAGAGGTCTTTTAATGAAGGTTGGTAAAAGACGTAGCTTATTAGATTACTTAAAGAGAACTAATGTTGTTAGTTATCGTGAAGTAATTAAGAAATTAAATTTAAGAAAATAGGGCACTTTATTTTTAGTGTCTTTTTTTATTTATTTGAGAGGATGATGTTAGTGAAAAAAGAATTTAGTTTTGATTTTTTAGGAAGAAAAATTGTAGTTGAAGTAGGAGAACTAGCTAAGCAAGCTAATGGGGCTGTTTTAGTTAGATATGGAGATACTGTTGTATTATCAGCTAGTGTTATGAGTGATAATGTTGGAACTGGAGATTTTTTCCCGCTTACTGTAGTTTATAATGAAAAATTATATTCTGTAGGTAAGATTCCAGGCGGTTTTATTAAAAGAGAAGGTAGACCTAGTGATTCTGCTACACTAGCTGCTAGATTAATTGATAGACCAATTAGACCAATGTTTGATGAAAATTTTAGAAATGAAGTACAAGTAATTAATACGATTTTATCTGTTGATCCAAATAATTCACCAGAAATTACTGCTTTATTTGCTTCAAGTTTAGCATTAGGGGTATCTGATATTCCATTTGATGGACCTGTAGCTGGTGTTATTGTTGGTAAGATTGGTAAGAAATTTGTTATTAATCCAACTGGCGAAGAGTTAGATGCTTGCTCACTTACAGTAACTGTTGCTGGTACTAAGAATGATATTTGTATGATTGAAGCTGGAGCTCATGAGGCTAGTGAAAGTGATATGCTTGATGCTTTAATGTTTGGACAAAAACATATCAAAGAATTATGTGAATTCCAAGAAAGTATTATTGAAGTAGTTGGTAAAGAAAAGAAGAAAGTAGAGCTTGCTAGTATTCCAGAAGATTTAGAAAAAGAAATTAAAGAATATGCAGAAGATGATATGCTTGCTGCTGTTCAAATTAAAGATAAGCTTGCTTCTTATGCTAAGATTGATGAAGTTAAAGAAGATACTGTAGCTCATTTTGTTGAGAAGTATCCGGAAGATGAAGGTATTGAGAAAATAGCTAAAAAGGTTGTTGATGCTATCGAAGGAGAAGTTGTACGTGATTTAATTACTAATAAACATGTTAGACCAGATGGAAGAGCATTAGATGAGATTAGACCATTATCAGCTTATATTGATTTGCTTCCAAGAACTCATGGTTCTGCAGTATTTACTAGAGGACAAACTCAAGCACTTGCTACTACTACATTAGGAGCTATTGGAGAACATCAAATTTTAGATGGTCTTGGATTAGAAGATTCTAAGAGATTTATGTTACATTATAATTTTCCAAACTTTAGTGTTGGTGAAACTGGTAGATATGGTTCTCCAGGAAGAAGAGAAATTGGTCATGGTGCGTTAGGCGAAAGAGCATTACTTCAAGTTATTCCTTCAGAGGAAGAGTTCCCATATACAATTAGAGTTGTATCCGAGATTTTAGAAAGTAACGGTTCATCTAGCCAAGCTAGTATTTGTGCTGGATGTTTAAGTTTAATGGCGGCTGGTGTTCCAATTAAAGCACCAGTAGCTGGTATTGCAATGGGACTTATTACTAAGGGTAAGAAATATACTATTTTAACTGATATTCAGGGGATTGAAGATCATATGGGAGATATGGACTTTAAAGTAGCTGGTACTAGAAGTGGTATTACAGCATTACAAATGGATATTAAAATTAAAGGAGTTACTAAAGCAATATTAAAAGAAGCTTTAGCTCAAGCTAAAAAGGCTCGTATGGAAATATTAGATGTTATGGAAGGCGTTATTGCTAGACCTAGAGAAGAATTAAGTCAGTATGCACCAAAGATTGAAACGTTTAATATTAATCCAGAAAAGATTAAAGATGTTATTGGCCGTGGTGGAGAGATGATTACTAAGATTATTTTAGAGTGCTCTCCAGAAGGTGTTAAGACTGTTAGTGATAAAGATGCAGTTAAGGTAGATTTAGAAGATGATGGTAGAGTAATTATTTATCATACTGATAAGGATGTTATTAAGAGAACTGCCGAAAGAATTAAAAATATTACTAGAGAAGTTGAAGAGGGAGAAATCTATACTGGTAAAGTAGTTAAGGTTGAAGACTTTGGATGCTTTGTATCATTATGGGATGGATGTGAAGGTTTAGTACATGTTTCACAACTTGCTCATGAAAGAGTAAATCATCCTAAAGATGTCGTTAAAGTTGGCGATGAGATTGTAGTTAAAGCATTAGGTTATGATAATCGTGGAAGACTTAACTTATCTAGAAAAGAAGCTTTACCTAAAGATGAATCTAAAAAAGAAAAGAAGATTAAATAAAAAAGAAGCATTAATTTTTGCTTCTTTTTTGTGTTATTAAATAAATGATAGTCATTATAATTGATGATAGAATTACAATTATAAATGATGCGGTTAAGTTTTCAATGTAATTTGTTAATGTTATTGTACTTTTATATAATGGAAGAAAATCAATTAGTGATATATATATCATTTGGTCTATGATGAAAGATATAAGAATAGATATAATAAATGATATTGTTTTACTTGTATAGTCTTTGGTTATTTCATTAGTTATACTAAATATATTATGTGATAAATAGAAAATAAATAGTGATGATATTAAATTGATTAGATTTGGATAATATATATTTAATTTATATATTGTTAATTTATTTGGAGTAAATATTTCTCTTAAAGCGTTTGTTATT
Organism: bacterium; assembly: GCA_030525085.1. GTDB lineage: Bacteria > Bacillota_I > Bacilli_A > RF39 > UBA660 > CAG-533. Next base: position 52,044 of record JAUNFK010000003.1, on the reverse strand, counting down.
TCTTTAGTATCTGTTATTCCATGGATTGTGTTAATTATCATCATTAATAAATAAAAAATAATGGTGCTAATTACTATTTTTTTTAAAATTGTTTTTGTGTCCTTAATTTCTATTTCTTCATTTAATTTAGCTGTTAATAAAAATGTTAGTGAATAAACTATAAGTGATGCACTTATTATTAGATGAGGTGCTATGTAAACTAACTTTTCACTTATAATTAAACTTATAATAAATGCAATAGCAAGCATTAGTATATACGTTAGTGATTTTTTACTCATTTAGATCATTCCTATCTTATTAAAATATAACACGAAATAGAAAATAAGTAAATTAAAAATATATTGCTCAAAATTCAATTGTGTGTTATATTTATTATGATAGAAGGCAAAATAAAAAAGGGAGTATGATTTATGAAAAAGTTTTTATTAGGTTTATTACTTGTTGTTCCTTTTAGCGTTAATGCAATGGCAGTTAGTGAAACATTTGATGTTGGTAATGAGGTTATTGTAGCTTTAAAAGAAGGCGATACTGAGCAGACTGGTGGTAGAGCATTTCATGTTTTAAAACCAAGTGCAGCTGGTGAAGAGACAGTTACGTTGATTTTTGATGGTACTGCTGATGAGAAGAGAAGTGATGGAGCTCCAGTAAGTCCAACTATTTATGATGAAGTTACGCCTGGTGAACATGAACCTACAACTATTTTAGAAAAGGCTTATATTTATAATTCTTTAATTGAGGGGACTAGGACTTGGAGAGTTGAATCTGTAAGACTTCTTACTGTAGAAGATTTAAAGGAACTTGGTATTGATAAACAGATTGGTCAAAATTTTTCTTGGTTAGCACCTCATATTAGTAGTCCGGCTTTATTACCAGAAGATTACAATTACTGGACTCAATCAGCTACTGAAGATTCTACTACTGAAAATCCTAAAGTATATTGTGTTACAGCATCTACTGATACTTCTAGTGGCATTTATGCAACTTTAGAAGGTAAAGAAATTGGTGGTGTTAGTAATAATCCTAAATGTGCGGTTAGACCTGTTGTAGTTGTTAAGAAAGAGTATATTTTATGTAACAATTCTAAACCAAAACCAACAACTACTAAAGCACCTCAAGTTGATACTGGTGTTGAAGATTATTATTTACCTCTTGGTATTGTAATGGGAGCTAGTGTTTTAGGATATTTAGTATTACGTAAGAAAGATGTATTTAGTAAACTATAGCCTTCGGGCTTTTTTTTATTGCTTTTTTAGTTTATAATTAAACTAGGTGATAGTAGTGAAGAGAGTAATTATTAGTATATGTGCGGTGCTTTTGGTATTTGTTGCAACTACTTTTATGGTTTCTTATATAATTTTAAATAGTGATAAGATTCTTACTAGTTTTAGTATAGTTAGTGTAGATAATGTTAGTACTAAATATAAGATTAGGTTTGAGAAGGCTAGGGCAGCTAAGGATTATGATATTGTTATATACAATGAGAATAATAGTGTTTTTTATACGATGAATACTACTAAATTAGTTAATGAGATTGATTTACCTAATATTAGTTATGATAGTAAGTATAAGTTAGTTATTTATGCAAATGGTGAGCATGGGGACACGATGACAGTTAGTAATCCTTATACATTTACTTATACAGAGCCAACGTTTAGCAAAGAAAATAATTTAGTACTGACTAATAATGAGGATTATACTTTGAGAATAGATGGTGATGTTTCTAATAAGAATTACAAAATTACTATAAATGATGGCGATTATAAAATATTTGAAGATAATGTAAGTAGTAATGAGTATACAATTCCTTCTAACTTATATTCTGGACTTAGTCAAAAACTTGATGTTAAATTATTTGATGGTATAAATGAGATTAATAAAATTAGTTTATATAGTAATATGTCACCAGTCGGTGATGTTGTGATAACTGCCCCAGAGGAAGGAAAGGTGCTTAATTATAATGATATTATATTTAAGTATGAAGGAGCAGAGAATGCAGATAAGGTAGTGCTTGATATTTATAATGGTAGTAAGCTAATTAAAAGCAAGACTTTAAGAAGTAATAGAGCAGTTATTTCTTCAGAGTTTTTTGAAAAGAGTAAGAAGTATACAATTAAGATAAGTGCAATGTATAAAGAGTATGGTGATTATACTAAGACTAGTACAGTTAATTTTCAAATGAATGAAAAAGATACTCTTAGACCAGTATTTATTAGTAATTATCCTAAGTATATTAAGAAAGGCACGAAGATTACACTTAATAATCCAAATGGGGATGGTAAGATTTATTATACTACTGATGGAAGTGATCCAGCCGTAAGTGGAGCTATTTATGATGGACCTATTACTGTTAATACAGATTTTACTTTAAAAGCTGTAGTTAAAGCAAATAAGAAAAATGATAGTATTGTTACAACTTATGATTTACATGTAGAAGAGAAACCAGAGCTTAGAATTTATTTATCTCCTTCTAATCAAGACGGTAATTTGGGAGTAAGAGAAGTTGGATTTACGAATGAAGCTAAAGAGATGAATGATGTTGCTGATTATGTTGAAGCAGAGCTAAAGGCATATGGTGTAAAGGTTTATCGTAATAATCCAAATGGTAATATTAATTTGTGGAATAGTGAAGCCAAATATTATAATTGTGATTTTAAGATAGCAATTCATTCTAATGCGAGTGGTTCTCATAATACGTATGGAATTGAAACTTGGATAGATGAGGAAGGAAGTTTGTCTTATTCAATAGCTAATATTATTCAGGAAGATTTAATGAATATTTATTATAATAAGGATGATGAGAAAGCTAACAGAGGAGTTAAGTATGCTAATGGTGCATTAGGTGAAGCTAATGATAGATATTTTCCTTTTGGTTTACTTGTTGAAGTAGCGCATCATGATTATAGGGAAGATGCTTTATGGATTATGAGTAATAAGAAACTTATTGGTAAAACTCTTGCTGATAGTATACTTAAATATTTTGACATTTTATGACACGTATAAGCTTTAAAATATACTTGGTGATATGATGAATAATATATTTAATGAAATGATTGATGAGTGCAGATATTTTGGGTTTTATTTGGTTATGAGTGATGTAATGTTACTTGACAAAAAAGATAAGTAATAATAAAATAATGTTTGTAAGAAGGTTGGTTTGTATGATTGAAGATAAGCTATTTTTAACACCAGAAGAAATTCTAAATAAAGAATTTAAAATTGATGCTAGAGGTTATCGTATGCAAGAAGTTGATAAATTTCTTGATATGGTTATCCGTGATTATACAGAATTCTTACGTGCAATTAAAAAGTTAGAGAAGGATAATCTTGATTTAATTGAGGATAATAAAAAACTTCAAATGGAGTATCGTAAACTTAAGAGTGCAATTAGTGCTAGTAGTGAAGGCGCTAATGCTAATGTGGATGTACTTCGAAGATTATCTAATTTAGAAAAAATTGTATATGGTAAAGATAATTAATATTTTAGACAAACGCTGCATTTAATAATGTAGAGGAAAGTCCATGCTCACAAAGTCTGAGATGACTTTAATGTTCACGCTAAGGGAAAAAATAACCTTAGGTAGCTTATGCTAACGGCTTCGAAATAGTCTAAGGGTAACTATGACTAAATTAGATATAAAAGTGCCAAAGAGACGAGTCTATTTGGAAACAAGTAGAGTGGAACGTGGTAAACCCCGTGAGTGAGAAACCCAAATTTTGGTAGGGGAGCTTTCTATAGTGAAATGAAACGATTAGAAGGTGCTGAAAGGCAAGATAAATGTTTGTCACCTTTTTAAGGTACAGAACATGGCTTATTAAATATTTATTATTTATTAGTTAGGAGTTGACCGACATTAACGAGATAAGTGAAGTGCTCAAGAGTACTAGGGAGATGTCAGGGCTAACTTTGGATGAAGTTAGTAAGGATTTGGAGATACCTGTTCTTAGTTTAGAACAAATCGAAGATGGTAATATTGGTTCATTTAAAGATATATTTGTATTAAAAGATTATTTAGAAAGTTATGCTAAATATTTAGGGTTAGATTACGAGGATGTAATTGATGAGTTTAATGAATATATGTTTGAAAAAACTAGTAAGATTCCAATGGAAGAAATTGAAAAAGCTGTTAGAGAAAAAGAGAAAGAAGAAAATGAAAGTGATAGAATAGCTTCTCCTTATACGAAGGCAGCACCAATAAAAAGTAATAAGCAATTTATATTTATGTTAGTTTTAATCACCGTTTTAGTTGTGATCGCAATTATTTGGAGTATTAAGCAGATAACTGTAGGCAGTACTGGGGCTAATATAACTGGTTATTTTAATAAGTAGGAGGAATTATGAATTTACCAAATAAAATTACTTTAGGAAGAATCATTTTATCTGTGATAGTTTTGATTTTAATGGTTTTCCCATTTTATGAAGTTGGAGTTACTTTTCCAGAATATTTAATTGCTGGTAAGGTAACAATAAGCTTAAAATATATTATTTGTGGAGTATTATTTATTATTGCTAGTGTTACTGATTTTCTAGATGGTAATATTGCTCGTAAGAGAGGAATTGTTACAGATTTAGGAAAAGTATTAGATGCAATAGCTGATAAGATTTTAGTTAATGGAGTATTAATCGCTCTTGCTTGTGATGGTGTAATTCCAGTAGTAATACCAGTTATAATTATTACTAGAGATACTGCAGTAGATTGTATTAAAATGATTGCAGGGTCTAAAAAGGGCGCAGTTGGTGCTAGTATTTGGGGAAAACTAAAAACTATTTGTATGATGACTGGTGTTTCTTTTGTGTTCTTTTCAGATATTCCATTTAGTTTTGTTGGATTTAATTTAGGATATTATTTAGTTATTGTAGCAACAATTTTATCAATATATTCTGGAATTCAATATTTTATATCTTATAAAGATTGTATAAGACAGTAAGTGTAAAGACTTACTTTTTTTATTTTTTCTTGCTTTTAGAAGTAAATAATTTTATAATTGAAGTGTAGATTGTAATAAGAAATTATATTCTATGATAGATATGGAGGACATTATGGATTTTAATGCAGCTTCCATTTTAACTCTTTTTATTGGACTTGTTTTAGGTGGCGGCACAATATATGCAATTATCATATTAACTGGTGCTGGTGCTGGAAAAAAGGCAGAAAAAATTATTAGTGATGCAAAAAAAGAAGCAGAAAAAGCTAAGAGAGACAGTATTGTTGAGCTTAAGGAAGAATCATTTAAGATAAAACAAGAAACTGATCGTGAGGTTAAAGAGAAAAAGGCTGAGATTCAAAGTAGTGAAGAAAGACTACTTCAAAGAGAAAAATCTTTAGATAAGAGAGAAGAATTATTACAAAATAGGGATAATTTACTTGAAATTAAAGATAATAATTTAACTGCTGCTGGTAAGGCATTACAAGAAAAAGAATTAAAGATGGAAGAACTTTTAAAGGAAGAGATGGAAAAGTTAGAGAAAATTGCTAATTTTTCTAGAGAAAAAGCCCATGATATGATTATGGAGCGTGTAGAAAATTCTATGGCAAAGGAGATAGCTGAATTTATTAAAGATAAGGAAGCCGAGGCTAAGTTAGAGGTTGATAAGAAAGCTAAGAATTTGCTTGTGAATTCAATGGAGAAGTATGCTAATGATGTAACGACTATTCAGACGGTGTCTACTATTGATTTACCTAATGATGAAATGAAGGGTAGATTAATTGGTAGAGAAGGAAGAAATATTCGTACTATTGAAGCTGTTACTGGAGTTGATTTAATTATTGATGATACTCCTGAAGCAATTGTTATTTCTTCATTTGATCCATTTAGAAGAGAGATTGCTAAACAAGCAATAGAGACTTTAATTAAGGATGGAAGAATTCATCCAACAAGAATTGAAGAAATTTATGACAAGACTTGTCGTGATATGAACGCTAGAGTTACAGAAATTGGTAATGAAGCTGTTTATGAATTAGGTCTTACAAAAGTTGATCCAGAGCTTGTTAATTTAATTGGTAAGTTAAATTTTAGAACTAGTTATGGACAAAATGCTCTACAACATTCTAAAGAGGTTGCTTATTTATCTGGTATCATTGCTGGAGAATTAGGAGAAAATGTTACACTAGCTAGAAGAGCTGGTTTATTACATGACATTGGTAAAGCAATAGATTTTGAAGTAGAAGGCTCTCATGTTGAGATTGGCCTAGATATTGCTAAGAAATATAAAGAAAACTATGTTGTTCAAAATGCGATTGCGTCACATCATGGTGATACTGAACCTACAAATGTAATAAGTGTTATAGTTGCTATTGCTGATACATTATCTGCGGCTAGACCTGGTGCAAGAAATGATACTATGGAAAACTATATTAAGAGACTAGAACAATTAGAATCAATTGGTAATAGTTTTGATGGTGTTGAAAAGACTTTTGCAATGCAGGCAGGACGTGAAGTTAGAGTTATTGTTAAACCTGATGAGATTGATGATTTAACGTCATTTAAAATAGCTCGTGAGATGAAAGAAAAAATAGAAGCTGAGATGCAGTATCCAGGAACTATTAAAATAACTGTTATTAGAGAAACAAGAGCACAAGAAGAAGCTAAATAGCTTCTTTTTTAATAAAAAAAGTTTAGATTTTTGTATCTAAACTAATCAATTGTTTCAATTTTCATTAAGTTTGTAAAACCAATTTTTCCAGCTACTAAACCGCCAGTTACAATAATGTTATCGCCTTTTTGCAATTTCATAAATTTCTTTGCTTCTTCAATAGATAAATCTACTAGTTCATCCATGTCTTTTTTTAGTTCAACTGTTTTAGAGTATACACCATAGTTTAGGGATAACTGATTAGCTGTATTTTCATCTCTAACAAGAGCTAGAATAGGGCAAGATGGTTCTAGTGTTGAAATTAATCTTGCTGTTTTACCACTGATTGTTGGAGTAACAATTAATTTTGCATTCAAACTGTTTGTTGCTTCAGCAACTGATTTCATGATAGCGTCTGTTGGTGTTTCAACTTTTTCTTCAGCAAATATATTTTTATAAATGATTGAGTTTTCGATGTTTTCAGCAATCTTTGCCATTGCTTCTACGGTTTCAACTACATAGTCGCCAGTTGTTGTTTCGCCAGATAGCATAACTGCATCAGTACCATTATAAACGGCATAACTAATATCTGTGACTTCTGCTCTAGTAGGTCTTGGGTTATGTTTCATTGATTCTAACATTTCAGTTGCTACTATAGCAATTTTTTTATTTTTTCTGCACATCTTAATAATCTTTTTTTGACATACTGGTAATTCTTCAAATGGTATTTCTACGCCTAAATCACCACGAGCAACCATTATACCATCACTTACTTTAATGATTTCTTCAAGATTATTTACGCCCATTTGAGATTCTATTTTAGAAATAATTTTCATATCTTCACGATTTTGCTCTTTTAGGATTTCTCTGATTGCTAGTACATCATCAGCACTTTGAACAAATGATGCTGCTAGATAGTCTCCGTCATGCTGACAAGCGTAAATAATATCTTCTTTATCTACTTCTGAAATAAATGGTATTTTTAAGTCTACTCCAGGAACTGCACAGCTTTTTTTAGAATATAATGTGCCACCGTTAATAATTTTAGCAAGAACATAATCTTCATGTTTTTCAATTATTTCTGCTTTCATTAGACCGTTTTCTAAAAGGACAATGTTTCCAATTTGCATTGCATCAATTGCACTTTTATGATTAAATGTCAAACTCTCTTCTGTACCAATAACATCTTCTTTGACAAATTTTATTGTATTGCCAGCAATTAGTTTGATGCCATCTTCTTTAGTAATACCTGATCTAAATTCCGGACCTTTTGTATCATAAAGAATACCAATATTTTTACCAGTAATTTTTCTTACTTCTTTGATTGTGTTAATTGCTTGCTCTCTTTCTTCAATTGTTGCGTGAGAAAAATTTATTCTTGCTACGTTTGCACCAGCTTCAACCATTTTCTTAAACACAGAAACTGTATTAGAGGCTGGGCCAATGCTTGTAATAATTTTTGTTTTTTTCATATTTTTGCCTCCTTAAAGCCAGTTGATTATATAATATTTTTGTTAAATTTTCAAGTTATGTAGTAATTATTTTGTATTACTATGTATATTTTAATTCTTTTTTATTGAACGTATCTTTTCTTCTTGAATAATGAGCGTAAATATTTTATAATTAAATAGAATAGAGGGTGATTTTTTGAAAAATAAAATCGTTAAAGTCCTTCAAAATAAAAGAGCAAGGTATCTTTTAGTTTCTTTTGTTTTGGTATTATTTTGTTTAGCATTAAATATAGCCTTTAGTGCTTTTACTAGTACTGCTGGTGGAGTTGCAGCTAATTTAAATGTTAAAAATATGACTTATTCTGTTAAGATTGATGGAACAGCCGGTACAATTGTTAAAGCTACGAAAAGTGGGCTAACTAAAATTAATACTACTTTTACAGCGACAAATTCTACGGCAAGTAAGTATGAACTTAGTTATGATGTTTGTTCTGATTCTACTTGTTCAAGTACTATAAGTAAGCCAAGTACTTTAACTGTTCAATATTCATCAAGGACGACCGATGCTTATACTGGTACAATTACAGCTACTGGTACAGTTAACATTAGAGTTATTATTACTAATAATGCTACTAGTGACGTTTATATAAGGTTAAAAATGAATGCTGGTTATACGCATAATACGCTCGTATTGGACAAGAAAGTAACTGGGCCGTATAATGAAGATGATTTAACTATTTATTCTTATGTTAATGGTAAGTTAAGTAGTAGTTTCCCAACGTCAGAAAATTATGGAGCTTCTGTTAGCTGTGAAATAGATGGGGGTGGCACAAGTAATGCTACAGGAACTGCCGCTTGGGATGGTTCTAAGTGGGCGGTAAGCGTTACTGGTGTTGATACTGGTAGAACAGTATGTAATGTTAATTTTGTACCTGAAGTAACTATCGCATACAGTGGGGCTGAAGTGACTCGTACCATTAATGAAGCTGGTACTTATAGAATAACTGTTACTGGTGCTGCTGGAAGTCAGGGAAATAAATACGGAAATACTTCTACAACAGTTGCCGGTGGTAAAGGTGCTCAAATATATGGTGATTTTACATTTGCTAAAGGTGATGTTTTATATATTAACGTCGGTGGTATGGGAACAACTACGTCGGGAACTGCCGCTGATGGTGCTAGTGGTGCTGGTGGAGGAGGTACCTTTGTATTTAAAAAGGTATCTAGTATAACAAATAGTAATATTCAGGTTACTAAGAATAGTGCCTATTATGAAGTTTTGATTGTAGCTGCAGGTGGAGGAGGTACTGGTGATTTAGGCTATAGTAGTTCTAAAACATATGCCGGTTATGATGGCAAGGGAACAGGCTTTTATTCAAGCTCTAATTATACAAAATATAGTACAACTATTACACCAGGTACATCAAGTTCTGCAACAACAACTACTTTAGGTATAAGCCAATGGATTAGTTATAATTTAAAAGGAGCTACTTATACAAGAGGCTCTAGTGTTTGTACTGGTGGTTTTGGTGGCGGAGGCTGTCAAGATGACCAAAGAAGTTATGGTGGTGGATGGCGTGGCTCTAATTATGCTTCTTATAGTTTCTGCAATGGTACAGATTGTACTGGAACTGACGGCGTTCAGTCATCTAACGGTACATTTAAAATGGTTAAGATCGCTTAAAAAAACTTCTACTTTGTGTAGAAGTTTTTATTATATTCTGTGTAGGCTTTATAAAGTGGGGTAGTTTTATCTTCGTGAAATTTCATACTTTTTTCTTCTAATAACTTTTTAATTATGTAGTCGGTTAGATGTGGATTTCTAATTAGTAGAGGACCTATTAAATATGTTCCATAGAAATTATTTTCTTTAAATCCTTCATATTCACTTTTTTTGTTATCGGCACTACCGTTTATGACTTTAAATAGGTGATTATTGTCTATTTGAATTACTGAAGCTCTGTTTTGAAATCCGATGATATTATCTTCAAGTTCATCACATTTCATAACGCATTCACCAGTTATTCTTTCACTTGATTCCTTTGAGTAGTATGAGAAAATATTTAAGCCATCGTATTCAGTGTTATCATATGTTAATGATTTACCAAATAGTTCGTGTGAGTTACCAGTTGAAATAAATATTTTTCCTTTTTTTAATGCTGTTTTTATATCTTTTGTATATTTTTTAATATCTTCTAAGGCTAGGAGCAGGCTTTCTTTTGATCCTGTACCAATATAGAATATGTCATAGTCTTTAAAGTCTATTTCATCACCAATTGAAAGTAAGTCTATATCTGCTTCAATATTTTGATTGGTAAGAGATTCTTTTAGAGCAATGATATTTCCTTGTTCTCCGTAAAGGTTCATTAAATCGTAGTATAGATGAGCTATTTTAATCTTCATAAGTGTTTGCCTCCTTAAATAGTTTTTTTAATATTTCAGTCATATCGAAGCATACCATAGTAAATATTGTTCCGTCTGAGTTTTCTCTTAAATATTTTATTATTAAATTAATATTGTCTACCATAAATATTTTATCTTTGGGAATGCCTTCAAGAAGTAGTCTTGCTTCAACGTCATATCTAAAACGACCTATGCAAAATATTTTATCTATCTCATCTGTGTTAAGGATTTTAAAGTCTACATCGTATAACCATGATATATCATTGTATTTGTATCTACGGCTTACATTATCAAACCCCATAATAATTGTTTTGGGACCTTTATGATTGTTTATGTAGTTAAGCGATTGAACGTAGCTTAAGTTATTTTCATTTTTTGATTCAAGCATATCTACTTCACGATTGTCTAGTTTTAGTGTTTTAAGTCTTTTGCTTTCTAATGTGTTTTCGTTTAAAGAATGTAATATTTGAGCGTCTGTTAAACTAATTTCTTTAGCTGCAGAGTAAGCAGCAAGTGTATAATATGCAGCAAAGAATACATCTTTATTTAATTTTACTTTGTTTTCATTAATTGTCATTTCTTTATTTTCTAAGTCTAGGTTATCAGCGATAAAATCTGGTTTTCTTATGAAGTCCTTTGATGGGCAAGAGTAAACACCTAAGTGACCATAATGATAAGATGTATATTTAAGTTTTTTATGACATAATGGGCAGTAAGCTGCATCAACATTATTACTTATTGGTTTCTTTAAATCATATTTTGTTTTGCTAATTCCATAAGAACAAATATTTCCTTTATGTAAATATGAAAATCTATTTACAAATGGGTCGTCTGCATCAATAATAACTTCTGTCTTTTCATCTATTGAAGATAATATTTTGTTTAGGATTATTTCTGGTTCACCATTTCTTGCTGGTTGGTCTCTTGTTATGTTTGTTATAACTAAGTGAGTTAGAGTACTTTTAGTGAATGTCTTTTTGATGTAAGATTCATCCATTTCTAGAAGAAGAACATCAGCTTTTAGTTTGTGAGTAAAAGCATTAGTGTTATTTAAGATTAGAGTAGCAGTTCCATTTAAAACGTTTGAACCAGATGAATTCCAGACAACGTTAAGTCCATTATCTTTTAAGATATGAGCTAGCATACTTGTGGTTGAACCTTTGCCGGAAGAACCTGTAACTCCGATAACATACTTTGGATATTTGATATTTTCAAGAACTTTATCATTTATTTTTAAAGCAATGCTTCCTGGGTAAACAGTTCCGTTTTTCTTAAATATTTTGCATACGTTTGTAATTAGTTTACACGTAAGTATTTGAATAGTTGTTTTCATTTTTATCACCACTTAAATTATACAATAAATTGCTAGTTTTACAAACTATTTATTTGAATTGTACAATACTTTATAGTATAATTTTAAATATAAAGGGTAAGTAAGGGTGAGTATATGAGAAATATTTATTCAGCTTTGGATATTGGATCAGATGCTATTAAACTTGTATGTGGTGAGTTTATTCATGGTAAGTTAAATGTTTTATGCGCTGAAAAGACTTATTCTTTAGGTTATCAGAATAATATAGTTAGTGATAAAGATGAACTTATCAGTAGTATTAAAAGATTAATTACTATATGTAGTGAAAAGTTAGGTTTTAATATTAGAAAAGTAATACTTTCAGTACCTGTTAGTTATACTGATTTTTATTATACTGAAGGTAAGGTGCAGATAGGTAGTGAAGATTATACTGTGTCAAGTGAAGATATAATTAGTGTTTTAAAAAATGCTAGTTATGGTAATATTCCAGCTACAGAGGAGTTAATACAAGCAATTCCAGTTATGTTTAGAGTTGATAGTGAAGAGACTAAGACACCGCTTGGAATGAGGGGTGAAAACTTATTTGTTAGAACAATGCTAGTTGCTTCTGATAAGAGATTTATTTATGATTTTATAAAGATTGTAAGTGAAGCTGGTGTTGAAGTTGCTGATATTATGTCACCGGTTCTTGCAGATTATGCTAATTTTGAAAATACATTAGATGGTAAGACAGGTGCGTTAATTAATTTAGGTAATACGAGTACTTCTATTGGAATATTTAGTAAAGGAATCTTTATTAATAGTGAAATACTTAATCTTGGTGGATATGAACTTGATAGGGATATTGGACTTAAGTATAATTTAAAACGCAGTGACGCTAAGTTTGTAAAAGAGAAATTTGCTTTAGCAAGTGTGAAGAACGCAAGTAATCGTGAAGAGATGAGTCTTACGGATAAAAATGGTGAAGAGATAGTTATTAATCAAAAAGAGGTAAGTGAGTTAGTGTCAAATAGGTTTAAGGAAGTGCTAAAACTTGCAAAAAAATCGATTAACCACTTAACAAAGAAAGAAATTAGTTATATAATTGTAACAGGAGGATTGACTGAATTAAGGGATGCACCTCTTGTTATACATGATGAGTTTGGTAATAAAGCTAGACTTGGAATGATAAATTATGTTGGTGCTAGATATAATGGGTATAGTACATGTATTGGAATGCTTCTATACTTTTATAGTAAGTTAAGACTTAGAGATAAAGAATTTTGTATGATAACTGATGATGATATAGATACCCTAGTAAATGGTGCTAGAGAAGTTACAAACGATTCGATACTGGGAAAAGTATTTGGATACTTTTTTGATAATTAAAGGAGAGATTTAAATGTTTGGATTAGAGATGGATCAAATCGCTAAGATAAAAGTTATTGGAGTCGGTGGGGGCGGAAACAACGCAGTAAACCGAATGATAGAGTCAGGAGTTAAAGGTGTTGAGTTTATAGTTGCTAATACTGATTTACAAGTTTTAAATGCTAGTAAGGCTGCTTGTAAGTTACAAATTGGTGCTAATATGACTGGTGGCCTTGGTGCTGGTGCTAATCCTGAAGTTGGTAGAAGTGCTGCAATGGAAAGTAAGGAAGAGATTAAGGAAGCATTAAAAGGTGCTGATATGGTCTTTGTTACTTGCGGTATGGGTGGTGGAACCGGAACTGGTGCTGCACCTGTTATTGCTGAGATTGCTCAAGATTTAGGAGCTCTTACTGTTGGTATTGTTACTAAACCTTTTAGATTTGAAGGTAAGAGACGTATGGAGCAAGCAGTACTTGGTATTGAAGAATTAAAGAAACATGTTGATACTTTAATTGTTATTCCAAATGATCGTTTAAGAGAAATTATTGATAAGAGTACACCAATGATTGATGCATTTAAAGAAGTTGATAATGTACTTCATAGAGGTGTTCAATCTATCAGTGACTTAATTGCCGTATCTGGTTTAGTTAACTTAGACTTTGCTGATGTTAAGACAGTAATGGCAAAACGTGGTTCAGCACTTATTGGTATTGGTTTAGGTGTAGGAGAAAATAGAGCTATTGAAGCTGCTAAACAAGCCGTATCTAGTCCGCTACTTGAAACTAGTATAGATGGAGCAACGGATGCTATAATTAATGTAACTGGTGGAACTAGTTTAACATTATTTGAAGCAGAGGATGCTGCTGAAGTGGTAAGACAAAGTAGTAATACTGATATAAATATTATATTCGGTGCTGTTATTAATGAAAATTTAAATGATGAAGTAATTGTTACTGTAATAGCAACTGGATTTGATGATGTACCACAAGCTGATAGTACTTCACAAGGAAGACCAAAACCAGTAGAAGAAGAAAGTGATTTTGATATTCCACCTTTCCTAAGAGAAAGAGATAATTTTTAATTTGATATAGAAAATATAACTTTATTCGACATCTTTATAGATGTCTTTTTTTTATAATAATATAGGTGATGCTATGACAATATATGTTGATGTTGTGTTAATGCTTAACTTTGTTATTGATATGTTTCTTATGATTGGCGTTGATATGTTGTTAAAAAGGCATACTAAGTTTAGAAGAATTGTTATTAGTTCTTTGATTGGGAGTTTATCAACATTGTTGTTATTTGTTATTAAGGGAAGTTTATGGATGTTTGCTTATAAATTAGTGATTAGCATATTTTTAGTTATAATATCTTTTGGGTATAAAGGGTTTGATTATTTTAAAGAGAATTTATTTTGGTTATATATTATAAGTATTATTTTGGGTGGGTCTTTATATTTGCTTAATGATACGATTACTCTGGAAAGTAATGGCCTTGTGTTTAGTAAAGGTACTCTTGGATATAATGTTTTTTTATATTTGCCAGTTGGTTTAATTATTTTATTTAAATACATAAGATATGTTAAGAGTTATAGGTGTAGTAATTCTAATTATGCAGATGTAAGCATATATTATAAAGATTTGGTTATTAGTGATACTGGGTTTGTTGATACGGGAAATAATTTAAGGTATTTTAATAAGCCAGTTATTCTTGTTAATAGTTGTTTAGTTAAAGGTGATGTTTTATTTAGTTATATGCCTTATAAGGTTGTTGGAGGCAGTGGGTTACTTAAAGTATTTAAACCTGATAAGGTAGTTATTGATGGAAAAGATGTAAAAGTATTAGTAGGTATTAGTGATGTTGATTATAAAGGTGTAAATATTATTTTAAATAAGGAGGCCTTATGAAAAGGTTATGGATTTTAATTTGTAAGTTACTAAAGATTGATACTAATATTTTATTTTTAGGTAGCAGTGATGTTTTGCCACCACCATTATCTAAAGAAGAAGAGCTTAATTATGTTATCCTTGCTAGAAGTGGAAATTTGGAAGCTAGGAATAAGTTAATTGAGCATAATTTAAGATTAGTTGTATTTCTTGCTAAGAAGTATGAAAGTGCAGGTTATGATTTAGAGGATTTAGTTAGTATTGGAACTATTGGGTTAATTAAAGGAATTGAGACTTATAAACCAGATAAGAATATAAAACTTGCAACATATTCTTCTAGATGTATTGCTAATGAGATACTTATGTACTTAAGAAAGAATAAGAAAAGAAGAGCCGAGGTCAGTTTAGAAGATGCGTTAAATTATGATGCTGAAGGTAATGAACTACATTTGGAAGACATACTTGGAACGGATGGAGATTTGGTTTTTGATGAGTTTAGCGAAAAAGAGAATAAGATAACTCTTAGTAATGAGCTTAGAACTTTAAATGATAGGGAGAAGCTTATTATGACTCTTAGATATGGTCTTAATGGGACAGATGATTATACGCAGAAAGAGGTAGCTGAGATGCTTGGAATTAGTCAGTCTTATATATCTAGGTTAGAGAAGAAAGTTGTGAAGAAGCTGCAAGGAGCTTTGCTTAAGTAAATGATGAAAAGTGGCAATAGCGTGACTCTTTTTAAGTAAGTAATTGAAGTGCCTATCAATTTTTATTTAAAAAAATGAAAATAATTGACAAAAACGGTTACATATGTTACTATTAATTTGCAAGAGAGGTTAGATGAAAATGGAAAAGAGTATAAATATAAGTTAGAATTAGGAGGTGCTGGATAGATGACCAGTTCTCAAATAAAAGTATTATCTGAAATAAAAAAATTAGTAAAGTTAGGCCAAAGAAAATTTGTACAAAGAAAAGATTGCGATTATTTGCAAGATTTGTTAGATATTGGAATTACAGAAGAAGAGGCTTGGAATCAAGTTTTATATCTAAATAAAAATTTCTTTTTTATAGATCCAAAACCTAGTTATAGTAAAAATTCAGATGATGCTTTGCTATTTAAAAAGCAAATTAATGGAATTTTAGTGTATATAAAAATTAAAATTGAGATTGAAAACAATAATGAAATGGCAGTTTGTTTGTCGTTTCATAAAGATTGGAGATAATTAAAATGAAATGCGATAATTGTTTATGTAAAAGTGCGTACATCAAAGATTATGAGCATGATTATAATATTAAAGGAAAAGAAATAAAATTTATCTCACCAAGAAGATTTTGCAAGGAGTGTAATTCATTAGTATATGATGCTGAATTAGATAATGAGGCAAGTCGTAAAGCAATTGAAATATATAATAAAAATTATGGAATCTGTAAAGATGATATTGTAAATTTAAGAAATAAATATAATTTATCACAAGAATTATTTTCAAAAATAATAGGGTGTGCAAAGAAGACATTAATTAGTTATGAAAAAGGAACGGCTATTCCAAATGATAATTATATGATAATTATAAATACTTTGATATCAAAACCAGATACTATTATTAGTTTAATTGAATCAAACAAGAATCAATTTACAGATAAAGAATATTTTAGAATTCAAGAAAAAATATCAAAATTTAGTAACAATGAAAAACAACTTTTTTATAACAAAGATTTTGAGCCAAGCGAGTATAACGGCTATACAAAAATAGATAAAAACAAAATAATAAATTTAATATTAATGTTTGCAAAAAAAGGCATATTGAAAACTAAGCTGCTTAAAGAAATGTTTTATGCTGATTTTTTAAATTATAAATATACTGGCGCATCAATTACGGGATTGGAATATGCAAAATTACCATATGGACCAGTTCCAGATAATTTCGAAAAAATAATTACAGAATGCAAAAATGAAGAATTAATAAGTTATAATATAGAATATAAAAATGAATATGAATTACATAATATAAAAAGTTTAACAGAGATAGATGAAACTGTATTTACAAATGAAGAATTAAATATAATTGATAAAGTTATTGAATTTTTTAAGGATTATAAATCAAAGGAAATCGCTGATTTTTCTCATGAAGAAAAGGCGTATATTGAAACAAATTTTTCTGATAAAATAAGTTATGATTATGCTTTTGATATTGAACGTATAATATAATTAAAGAAGAACTTTCACAAATATTAATTATGTGAAAGTTTTTTTGATAATGGGACACTAAATTTATGAGGTGACGCTTTTTTGTGAATAAATAACAATATATTTTTCCACTATAAACTAGAGGTGAATAAAGTGGGTAAATATAAAGTTGATATTCCTGGAATAGATACAAATAATATTAAAGTTCTTAAGAATGATGAGATGATAGATCTTTTTAAAAGATATAATGAAGGTGATATTAGTGCTAAAGAAGAACTTATTAATGGTAATTTGAAACTTGTTCTTAGTATAATTAAAAAATATAATAATGGTAAATTTGATATGAATGATTTGTTTCAGGTTGGTGTGTTAGGTCTTATTAAAGCTGTTGATAATTTTTCTTTAGAATATAATGTTATGTTTTCTACTTATGCCGTTCCTTTAATTATTGGAGAGGTTAAAAGATTTATTAGGGATTCTAGTTCTGTTAGAATTAGTAGAGGAATAAGGGATAGTGCCTATAAGATTCTTAAGTTTAAGGATGAGTATCAGAATATTCATGGGTTTGAACCTAGTAATAAAGAGATATGTGAAGCTTTAGGAATAGAAGAGTATGAACTTGCTTCGTCATTAGAGAGTTTGATGCCGACTGCTAGTATCTTTGATCCAATTTATAATGATGGCGGAGATACTATTTATTTGCTTGATCAAATAGCTGATAAGGAAAGTGGAATCGATAAAGATGATGCGATAAGTATGGATAGTGCTTTATCAAGGATTAGTGATAGGGGAAGACATGTTTTAAAGGCTAGGTATATATATGGGAAGACTCAGATGGAAATTGCTGCTGATTTAGGAGTTTCGCAGGCACAGGTATCAAGAATAGAAAAGAATGCGATAAAGTATTTAAGAAGATATATGGAATAGTGTGAACATATAATTAATTAGGTGATTTTAATGCTTATGAGTGATATGCAAAGTAAGGATATTATTAATACTAGGACTGGCGCTAGGTTAGGGAGAATTGTTGATATAAATGTAAGTTCTGATGGAATGATTAATTATTTGGTTGTTAGTAGTACTAAAATGATGCGTAAGACAGGAGATTATAAGATAACTTTTAAGGATATTAAAACTATTGGTAGTGATGTTATACTTGTTGATTTGGACTAAAAATAGTATAATTTTGATAGGTGTTTTATGAGGAAGAAAATATTTATAATAAGCATTATTACTTTTTTAATAGATATGGTAACTAAATATTTTATTAAGGATGTTGTAATAATCAGAAATTTTTTTGAATTTAAGAGAGTTACTAATGATGGTGCTGCTTGGAGTATGTTTTCTTCTAGAAGAATGCTTTTAATATTAATTGGTTTTTTGGCAATATATTTTATTATTAAGTTTGCGTATGATTTTAAAGAAAATAAGCGTAATGTACTAGCGTTTGGGTTACTTTTAGGTGGCTGCGTAGGTAATTTATATGATAGAGTAATTTTTGGATATGTAAGAGACTTTATTTATTTTAAATTTGGCAGTTATAGTTATCCAATATTTAATGTTGCTGATATAGGAATTGTTATAGGAACAGTTTTGTTATTGTATGCTTGTTTGAAAGGTGAAGAAGATGGAAGTAGAAGTATTAAGAGAAGAGAGAATAGATAAGTATTTAGCAGAAGAATTAGATATTTCAAGAAGTACTATTAAAAAGATGATAGATGAAAGGTTTGTTCTTGTTAATGGGAAAAGTGCTAAGGCAAGTATGATTCTTAGTTTAGATGATGAGTTGTTTGTTAAGGATGGTTTTATTAAAGAAGCTAATTTTGAGGCTGAAGATATTCCGCTTGATATTGTTTATGAAGATGATGATTTGATGGTTATTAATAAGAAAAGTGGAATGGTTGTTCATCCTGGAAATGGAAATATGAGTGGTACTTTAGTTAATGCACTTATGTATTATACTAAGAATTTAAGTAATAAAGAGGAGTTTAGACCTGGTATTGTTCATAGACTTGATAAAGATACTAGTGGACTTATGCTTGTTGCTAAAAATGATAAAGCTCATGATATTCTTGCTGAAGGGTTTAAAAATAAAACTATTAAGAGAGAATATATAGCTTTAGTATGTGGGGTAATTAATGAAGATACTGGAGAGATTAATGCACCTATTGGTAGAGATGTTAAAGATAGAAAAAAAATGTGTGTTACTTCAGAAAATTCTAAGAAAGCAGTTACACATTTTAAAGTTTTAAAAAGATATGATGATTATACATTATTAAGACTTATTTTAGATACTGGAAGAACGCATCAAATCAGAGTACATATGAAGTATATTGGGCATCCGGTTTATAATGATCCGGTTTATGGTAAGGCATATGATGATTTTGGTCAATTTTTACATTCAGTAAGTATTGATTTCGACCAACCAATAACGCATGAGCATCTCCATTTTGAGTGTGATATTCCTCAGGAATTTAAACAATTTTTAGATACACTTAATTAGTTAGATAAATGATAGTAATTAAAATAAAAGCAAATATATTCCATATATTATATGGTATTAATAATGGCCAAGATTCATCTAGTTTTTTAGTTTCATAGGTTAAGAATATACTTGTTACTAAGGTTACAACAGTACTTATTAAAGATAAGAATAAGTTATTCATGTGAAAGAAGAATAAATTATATGTTTGGGCGCCAATAAAGTTCATAATGAGGATATAAAGATAGTCGTTATTAAGATTATCTTTTTTAAGAATTCTATATAACGCGATAGTAATTAAAGTAAATAAGATAGGCCATATTATAATAAATATTATTTTAGGTGGTGTTATTTTTGGCAAAGTTAATGAATTGTAGAATCCTGCATCGAAGGGAAAAAGAACTCCAGATGCGAACCAGGGGATTAATAGAAAGATAAAACAAATGATTTTTTTAGACATAGCATTCTCCTTTACTAAAAACTTTATTTGTTATAAAATATATATGCAAGAGGTGAAGTATTATGAGCGTAGTAGTAAGTAATAAAGATGAAATTATAATGCAATTAGTTCATTATTTTGTTACTGAGGAAGATTATGAGCCAATACTTGTTAATGGTGTAAAAAATGAAGTGTGGCTTGAAAATCTTGATGCTCCATATAAAGTTATAAGAATAAATTCAAATTATATACATAATGAAGAACAATATAAATTTGATGTTTTTAAAATAAAAAATATTACGAAACAAATTAAAAAGAAAACGTTTTCATTGAAACTTAAAACAATGAATATTTTATTAGATTTAAATGATGATGTTAAAATTGATTCTGATAAGAATATAGATGTTTATAATATTAAGACAATTAAAGATGTTAGAACTAGTATTGGTGAAGTTTTTCCTAAATTAAAAACTGCTGGGTTAAATAAAGAAAGTGATATTGATATGATTGTTAATATTACTAATGATATTAATGAAAAGACAGAAGAAAATAATAAAGAATACGAGAAAATATTTAAACCTAAAAAGAATTTTGTTGCAAATGCGATTATAGCTTTAAATATTGCAATGTTTATTCTTAGTATTTTCTTTCCAGAAATAATTAATATGTTTATTTTAGATGGTGAAGCTGTTAAGGCTGGTAAGTTATATTTACTTGTAACTAGTACATTCTTACATGCTAATATTATTCATTTAGTGTTTAATATGTATGCATTATATATTATTGGTAATCAAGTTGAAACTTTTATTGGTAAGGTTAAATTTTTAATAATATATTTAGTCAGTGGTATAACGGCTTCAATGTTATCGGCTCTTCTTACTCAAGGGTATAGTTTAGGAGCTAGTGGAGCAATATTTGGTCTAATGGGTTGTTTGCTATATTTTGGATATCACTATCGTTTATATTTAGGATCTGTTCTTTTATCACAAATTGTTCCAGTTATATTACTTAATTTATTTTTAGGATTTAGTTTTAGTGGAATTGATAATGCAGCTCATATTGGTGGTTTAATTGGTGGCTTATTTATATCAATGGCTTTAGGTTTATCTAAAAAGGATGATACTTCTTCAAGGGTGAATGGCTGGATAATTTTTATAATATTCTTTGCGTTTTTAAGTTATTTATTATTCTTTAGATAATTTTAGGAGGAAACTCCTTTTTTTCTTTATTTTAATATTTCTTTATTTTATAATAAGAGTGGTGGTAGTATGAAAAAGAATAATGCATTAGATAGTAAGTGTCCTTCTTGCGGAGCACAGATAATTTGGGATCCGGCTTTAGAAAAATTTAGTTGTGAATATTGTGCTTCGAAGTTTAGCATGGATGAATTTTTGGCTGCACAGGAAAAGGAAAAAGCTAGTGAAAGTAGTGATGAGTTAGTTTCTTTTAAGTGTAGTAACTGCGGAGCAGAGATAGTTTCTGATGTTAATACTTTTTCTACTTTTTGTGTTTATTGTGGTAGTACCGCAATACTTAAAGATAAAATTAAAAATGATGAAAAGCCCGATTATGTTATACCTTTTAAAAAGACAAGTGATGATGCTAAAAGTGCTTATAAGGAACTATTAAAAGGTAAATGGCTTCTTCCGGGGAAGTTTAGAAAGGCTGAGATGTCAGAAAAAATAAAAGGCATATATATTCCTTTTTGGGCGTATGATATTACTGCTGATGGAGATATAAATTTTACTGGTATTGATATTGAAAAGTGGGAAGATGATGAATACGAATATGAAAAAAGAGAGTATTATGATGTAATTGTTAGTGGACATTATGAGTTTGAGAAGATATTATGCGATGCGAGTAGATTTTTTAGTGATGATTTAATGGATAGTATTTCACCGTTTAAGTTAGATGAGCTTGTTAAATATAATCATGCGTTTTTAAGTGGTTATTTAGCTGATAGATATGATGTTAGTAAGGATGAGTCTTATAAAATTGCAAAAGAGCGTAGTAAGAATTCTTGTATTATAGTTGCTAAAAGAAAATCTCCTCATGATGAAGAAGATTATGAAGGAGATAACTTATCATTTAATAAAAAGAAGACATATCATATTTATTTACCTGTATATATTCTTAATGTTAAGTGTAAAGATAAATTATATACTTTTGCGATGAATGGTCAAACTGGTAAGCTTGTTGGTAATTTACCAATAAGTACGATAAAATATGTTTTATCAATATTGACTTTTTTCTTATTAATATTTTTAGTATTATGGTTCATTATATATGAGTTTGGTTTTTTAAATGAAACTACGTATTGGTCAATTAGTATATTTGATATTATTGTAACAATTATATATGCTTTTGTTATAAGAATTAAGTATAGATCTGTTAAGATTGATTATTATGCTTTGGATTACTTAAATAAAGACACTTTAAAATTAAGTAAGATAAAAGATTCTTATATTAGATCTAGCACAAATAGAAGTAGAAAGTTAAATTCTAAACGAGATTAAAAAAAGTTATCTTAGTGGATAACTTTTTAAAATTTACGATATAAACCAATGGCTTTTCCAAGAATTGTACAATTAGGTAATATAATAGGTGACATAGTGTCATTTTCTGGTTGTAATCTTATGTGATCATCTTCTTTATAGAAGCGTTTAAGAGTAACTTCATTTTCTTCAGTCATAGCTACAACGATTTCACCGTTATTAGCATTTTTTTGTTTTTGAACGATAACAATGTCTCCGTCTAATATACCAGCATTAATCATACTTTCACCAGAAACTTTTAAAGTAAATATAGTTTCTTTTTGTGGTATTAGGTTTGCTGGTAATGTGAAAAATTCATCTGGTTGCTCAATAGCTTCAATAGGAGTACCAGCAGTTACTTTGCCAAGTAAAGGGACTTTAACAATCTCTTCGTTTTTAGGCATAAATTCATTTTCCCCTGTTACTTCGATAGTTCTAAATTTTGATTTTGTTTTACTTATGGCACCTTTAAGTTCTAATTGTTTTAAATGAGTGTGTACTGTAGCAGGGCTAGATAAATTTAGTCCAGCACATATTTCTCTTACTGAAGGAGGAAAGCCATATTTAACAATATATTTTTTAATAAATGTTAATACTTCTTCTTGCTTTTTAGTTAGTTTTTGATCCATAATTTCAACTCCTAGTTGTATATTAACACAATTTTTTGTTCGTGTCAAACAATTGTTTATTATTTAAAAATTATTCGTTTACTTTTAGGGGTCTTAGTGTTATAATCTAACTCATGGTGGTGGTTAATATGCATTTACCAAATATGAATGATGCGAAAATTAGAAATCAAAGTAAAGTTAATTATATTTATGAAAATAGAGAAGGTAATGAATTATTTAAAGGCAAAAAATATTTTATTAAAACTTATGGTTGTCAGATGAATGTTCATGATTCAGAAGAGATAAGTGCTTTAATCGAAACTTTAGGATATGTTAAAACTGAAGTGATGGAAGATGCCGATTTTATTATTTTGAATACTTGTGCTATTAGAGAAAATGCTCATGATAAAGTTTTTGGTTTTCTTGGAAGGTGCAAACATTTAAAAAAAGAAAAGAAAAACCTTATTATTGGGTTATGTGGTTGTATGGCTCAAGAAGAAAGTGTTGTTAATGAAATTAGAGAAAAACATCCTTATATAGATATTGTCTTTGGTACTCATAATATGAATGATTTACCTAAAATGCTTAGTAATTATTATGGAAAACAAGATATCGAAGTTTATAGTAAAGAAGGGGATGTTATAGAGTTTGGAAATCTTTATAAGAGAGACTCAAATATATCTGCTTGGGTTAATATAATGTATGGTTGTGATAAGTTCTGCACTTACTGTATTGTTCCTTACACTAGAGGTAAACAAAGAAGTAGAAAATCTGAAGATATTATTCGTGAGGTTAAAGAACTTAAAAAAGCAGGATATCAGGAAATAACTTTATTAGGACAGAATGTTAATGCTTATGGTAAAGATTTAAATGATGTAAGTTTTGCTAGACTTTTAGAACTTGTTAGTGATACAGGAATTCCAAGAATTAGATTTGTTACTAGCCATCCATGGGATTTTACTGATGAAATGATAGATGTTATTGCAGAGCGTGATAATATTATGCCTTATATTCATTTACCTTTACAAAGTGGATCAAGCAGAATACTAAAACTTATGGGAAGACGCTATAGTAAGGATGATTATTTAACTTTATATAATAAAATTAGAAATAAAGTTAAAAATGCTAGTATTACTACAGATATTATTGTTGGTTTTCCAGGAGAGACTAGAGAAGACTTTGAAGATACTTTAGCAGTTGTTAATGAGTGTAAGTATGATGGAGCATTTACTTTTATATTTTCTCCTAGAGAGAATACTCCAGCAGCATCTTTTGAAGATAATGTTTCATTAAAAGAAAAAGAAGATAGATTACATGAACTAAATGAACTAATTAATAAATACTCTAAAGAAAGTAATCTAAAAATGCTTAATAAATCAGTAAAAGTTCTTATCACTGGAGTAAGTGAAAAAGATGACACCAAAGTATGTGGATACACTGAAAATATGAAGTTAGTTAATGTAGATGCACCAAAAGAAGACATTGGTAAAATAATAAATATTAAAATAACAGAAGCCAAAAGCTTTAGTTTAGACGGAATTAAAGAAAGTTAAATTTAGGTTTAACTTTTTTCTTTGCAAATACCATCTAAATGTTATATACTTAATATGGAAAGATGGAGGCGTAACATGGGTAAAGAAATTGAAATAAAAAAGAAGAAAAGAAAACTAAGTATATACTATGGATTACTCGTAACAGTAGTATGTATAATTGGTGTATCATTTGCTTGGTTTAGACTATACTTAAGTCAAACTGAGAATAACACTATAGCATCTAGAACATGTTTTAATACAACCCTTACTGAAGACACATCTAAAATATCATTAACAGACGCTTTTCCAATAACAGATGAAGATGGCCTTAAACAAATCCCATTTACATTTACAATAAAAAATAACTGTAATAGTTATGTTAAAGTATATATTACAATAGATAGTACTTATAGAGAAAGTACAGATTCATCATACTTAAAAGATAACTATATGAAAGTAAATATATCACCAAAAGGAACAATAACTGGTAAATCCGTTATACTAGGCAGTCAAACTTTAACAGACTTAGAAAATAATAGAAAAGGTTATATAGTTGTTAATACTGGTTTAAAAGCTAATGAAGAAAAAAGTTACGACCTAAGAATCTGGATGGATAACTCAGTAACAACGGAACAAGGCTTAAATAAAAACTGGTCTGGTAAGATAGTTGTTGTAAGTAATGCAAGTAACGAACCAACATTTGCAGAGACAATACTAGCAAATAATGAAGTTAAGGTGCCGCTTACAACACCAGGAAAAGAAGTTAGTGCTTATACAAAAGATGATATAGCAGACACATCAACAGAAAGTGTATCATCAACATACCAAGATTATTACTTTACATATGGAACTGGGTACGAAGCTAATGGGACAAATTTTAATTTAACTGGTGCAGCAGTGACAAGTGATACATATGCTAATTCGTATTCTAGTTTAGTTGGAAAATACCTTCCGGCTTCATCTTATATTTTTTCTTATTCTGACTTTTCATCTAAAACTTCTGGAAAAATGAGTACTACAAGTGGAGTAAGACATTTATATTATATTGTAAGTGCGACTTCAAATAGTTTTGTGTATAAGGATATAACATCGAATAAAAATACAACTGAAGCACTTCTTGCAAGTGCTGAAGATGATTATGGAACTAGTTATTACTTTAGAGGGGCTGTAAAAAATAATTATGTTGAGTTTGCTAATAAGTGCTGGAGAATCGTAAGAATTAATGGTGATGGTTCTATTAAACTAGTATTATATAATGATAATACAGGTAGTTCATCTAGCCCTTGTTCTTCTTCAAATAATAGTAAAACTGCAGCTTTTGCTAAATTTTCTGGGGATACTTATAGAACTGAATTTAATTCTGTAAATAATGTTGATAACATTTCTGTAGGATTTATGTATGGAACTGCTGGAGCCAGTGACTATGCAACTACTCATGCTAATACAAATAAAAGTACAATCCTTACAAATTTGGAAACATGGTACACAAATAATTTGGCTTCATATGAAAGTAAACTAGCAGATACAATATGGTGCAATGATAAAAGCGGTGGAAGTTATGGTGAGAATCCGACTGAGTATGGTGCTTCATCTAGAAGTGGTGCCCCTTCATTGATTTGTCCAAATGATTATAATGGTGGAAAGTTATCTAAATTTACAGTAAGTGATGTTATAAATGGTAATGGAAACTTAATATATAAGATTGGCTTATTAACGATTGATGAAGTAATCTACGCTGGTCATATAAGTTCTATGCATACTCCGGTGAAAACTTATTTGCGTGAAAATGCGACTGGTTATTCGTGGTGGTCTTTATCTCCGGCTGTATATAATGACGATGGTGGCGGTCTAATGTCAAGTGTTTTTGAAGTTGATTCAGATGGTTCTGTGAATGGTTCTCCCCCAGGATATGATTATAGTTTACGTCCAGCAATATCTTTAGTATCAGATACCGCAATTTCTGGTGGTACTGGTACATCAGAAGATCCTTACATTGTAAAATAACTTTCAATAAATATAATTAGATTGTATAATACATTTATCAAGCGAAGACGGTGATGGAACCAGTGAAAATCCATACATCGTTGAAAAGTAAACTAAGCAAAGTATTAAAAGGTCGATATCTTTGATCTTTGTAAGTCCCGAGAAACCTTTTGAGGGACAAATTATGGGCGTGGTTGATATGAAAAATTATATACTAAACCATGATGGTTAAACGGCAATTGGCATGCGGAATTTCCACTTGGAACGTGTCAGTTGCCGCTCAGACGGTTTAGAGTTTTGCACATTTATTTTGGCTATAACTATGTGAATTGATTTATAGTAGGAATTATGTTTGTATTAGAATGAAAGGGATTTGCTATGAAGAGTGATAATAGTAATGAACCTATTACGTTAGGTATATTAAAAAAAGAGAAGTCTAGTAAGCCTGCTTTTGTGCTTATTTGTTTTATGCTACTATTGGGGACTTGTTTCGGTCTTCCTTATATTAAAGATTATATTAACAATAATAATAATTCCTTTTCTATATGGGTTAGGGGGCTTTTAAATAATTTTACTGGTGATAATGAGCCAGCGCCTAGTCCAGATACTCCTAGTGATGATAAGAATGTTTTAAGTAAGAGTAGTACTATTTCTTATCAAGGTATTAAGCTTACTAATTTTAGTTTAGAAGGCACTAAGATAAGTTTTGATATGTCATCTAATACTGACTTTAATTTAGATGAACATAAGTTATTTTTAGAAGTATATGGTACTAAGGATTTACTTACTAGAGTGAAGCTTACTGGTAATGTTAATACGGATGTTAGAAGTGTTACTAATAATTTATATAAGCTTACTGTTAATAGTGGTGAGTTATATTATGGTAAGATAGTTAATCTTTCTTTAGATGATTATCCAATTGTTAGTGGTATTAGTTCTTTAGTGTGTACTTTAAATAATAGAACACTTACCTATACTTTTGATGGAGATACTTTAAAGAGTATTCATGATAACATTATAAATAATGATACTAGTGATATTGAGGCTTATATGAATTTGTTTAATAGGTATCAGGAGTTATCTAATAAATTAGTTAGTAATGGGTTAGTTAGTACTACAGAGGAAACTGATAGTGGATTTGCTTTTAATGCAGATATTACTTTAAGTGAGAATATAAGGGAAACTTTAGGTGAGGATTATGATTATAATTATTTCTATATGAATGCACCACTTAAAGAGGTTAGTTATGATATGTTAACTAAAGGATTTGATTGTAAGTGAATATAAAGATAAATGATTTTGATGGGCCACTAGATTTGTTATGGCATTTAATTAAGGCTCATAAGATGGATATATACGATATAAATATCGAGAAGATTACTAAAGAGTATTTAGGTTTTATTAATGAGCATAAAGAGCTTACTATTGATGGAGCTAGTGAGTATTTAGTTATGGCTTCTGAACTTATTCATTTAAAGAGTAAGTTACTTCTTAATAAAAATGATGAAGAGGAAGATGCTGAGTATGAAATTAACACAGAAGATGATTTAAGAAATAGGTTAATTGAGTATGAGAAGTTAAAGGCTGCTGCTGATAGGTTAGTTGAGCTTGAAGATAAGAGAAAAGAGGTTTTAACTAAACTTCCTTCTAATTTAAGTGAGTATGCTGATAAGAGTGTTAAATTAAGTAGTGATATTACTTTAGATGATTTGCTTAAGGCATTTGAGGGTTATTTAAATAGAAAAAAATTAGATGAACCAGTTAATAAAGCAGTTACTAAAAGAGAGTTAAGTGTTGAAGATAGATGCTTAAGCATCAAGAGTTATCTTCATAATAGAGGTAAAATTAACTTTTTAGATTTATTTGATGAAGTAGATAAGCCATATGTAATTGTTACTTTCTTAGGAATTCTTAATTTAGTTAAGTCTAGGGAAGCAGTAATTAGTCAGGAGTATAATTTTGGTGATATATTTATTGAAGAGAGGTTATCATAATGAATAAGTTAGGCGTATTAGAGGGATTGCTTTTTGCAGTAGGTGATGAAGGTCTTACTATAGATGGTATTAAAGATATTTTAGAAGTTAGTGATACAGAAGCAAAAAGTCTGTTAAGCTTATTACAGAAAAGGTATGAAAGTGATGAGTATGGACTTAGAATTAGTTATCTTGGTGAAAGATTTAAATTAACTACTAAGAGAGAACATAAGGATTATTATCAAAAGTTAATTAGTAGTCCTGATAGTGATGAACTTAGTAATGCTGCTTTAGAAACACTTGCTATTATTGCTTATAATGGACCTTTAACAAGACTTGAAATTGATACGATGAGGGGGGTTTCTTCTAATTATACTTTAAGAAAGCTTCTTGCTAAGGATTTAGTTGAGGTAAGTGGGAAAAGTGATTTGCCTGGAAGACCTAATCTTTATTCAGTTTCTAAGTATTTTTTAGATTTTTTTGGACTTGGTAGTTTGAGTGATTTACCAGAGATTGAAAGTACGTTACATCAAGATAATGGGGATGATTTATATAGTTCAATGTATAAGGAGGAACTAAATGATTAATAAGGATATAAAGGAGTTTAAGGCTGATTTAGATAAGTATAATGCTAGTTTGAATAGTGCACAAGATAAAGAAGAGTGTGAAAAGGTTTATAATGCATTTAAAGATGTTGTAAAGACTTATGTTTATAGTGCTAATGATTTTTTGAGAAGAACTTTTAATGATTTACCTACACCTTATATTAAAAGTGATGGTTTTACAGGAATGTTTGAGCCTGGAGTAGAACTTCATTATAGAAGTAAATTAGAGTATTATAGTGAGCTTGATAGTCTTATTACTAGTAGAGGTTTAAGTGAGGAAGATAAGCTATATGCTCAAGAAGCTATTTATGTTTTAAAGTTTTATTATCAAGATGTATTACAATAAAAAAACAGACGATTGTCTGTTATTTTTTTATGGCTGCCCAGATAGGATTCGAACCTATGAAATGTTAGGGTCAGAGCCTAATGCCTTACCGCTTGGCTACTGGGCACTGGTGCTCGTAATCGGAGTCGAACCGATACTCCTTGTGGGAAATAGATTTTGAGTCTATCGCGTCTACCAATTCCGCCATACGAGCAGTACATGTCAATTATAACACTAGTCAAGTGGAAAATACAATAGTTTAATTTTTTTATTCTTTATTTCAATAAGACCTTCGTCTTTGAGGTTTTTAAGTTCTCTAGTCATAGCACTTCTATCTACTGCTAGATAGTCAGCTAGAGCTGTAAAACTTGACTTTAAATAAAGAACTTTTGCATTGGTTTCTTGATAAGAGTTTTTAAAATATTCTAGTAATTTGTTTCTGATAGTTTTGTTTGTTAAAATATCTAATCTTTGGCTTGTTTCAGTGTATTTTTTATTTAGAAGTTCTAGGAGATTTATTAAAAATTGGGAATATATTTGGGATGAGGTATTTTTAGGATTTAGAATAAAGTGCATTTCGATAAAGGTTATTGTAATGTCAGTTTTAGATTCGATTTCATATTCTTTATTATTTAGATTTGATATATTTGTTCCGAAAATGTTTCCTTCGTTAAGTTCTTCAATTATTAGTTTATTTCCGTTACTGTCTGTTTTGATTAGATTGGCTTCGCCTTCGGTGATAATGGCGATAAAGTCATCTATTTTTATTTTGCTTAGTATAAGTTCGTTTACATTAAAATGTAAAGTATTTGCTTCTAACATTTTTAATAAAATGCCTTGTTTACTGGGGTGAATATTTTTAAAAAGATCATTCATTTTTATCACCTAAAATAATTTTATCATTATTTTAATTTTGTTGCAATTGCAACAATAATATTTTGCAATATAAAGTTATAATGAATGTGTTGAATGTAGGGAGGAAGTAAAATGAAAGTAATTAAACGTGATGGGCATATGGTAGATTATAGCCCTGAAAAAATTGAAGAAGCTATTTTAAAGGCTAATAAAGAAGTGGAGGAAAGTGAACAAGCTAGTAGTACACAAATTAAGAATATTATTAAGTATATTGAGTCTTTAGGTAAGAAAAGAATCTTAGTTGAAGATATTCAAGATATTATAGAGATGAAACTTATGAGTATTGGTAAGTATCAGCTTGCTAAGAAGTATATTACATATCGTTATACTAGAGAATTGGTTAGAAGAAGTAATACTACTGATTTAGCTATTAAGGAACTTATTGATGGTGAAAATGAGTACTGGAATACAGAAAATTCAAATAAGAATGCAAAGATAGTTACTACTCAAAGAGATTATTTAGCTGGTATTACTAGTACAGATATTACAAGAAGATTTTTGTTACCTGAGGAGATTGTTGAAGCTCATGATGCAGGAATTATTCATTTCCATGATGCAGATTATTTTGCACAAAATGCACTTCATAATTGTGATTTAATTAATTTAGAGGATATGCTTCAAAATGGAACTAATATTAATGGTGTAATGATTGAAAAACCTCATAAATTTTTAACAGCAGTTACAATTGCAACGCAAATTATTACAGCTGTTTCATCAAGTCAATATGGAGGATGTACAATAACACTTACACATTTAGCTCCATTTGTTAGAGATAGTTATAATCGTTATTTAAAGATTTATAAGAATAGAAAATTATCTAAAGAGGATTGCGAAAAGTTTGCTAAAGAAGATTTAAAGACAGAGATTACTGCTGGTGTTCAAACTTTCCAATATCAAGTTAATTCAATGACTACTACTAATGGTCAAGCACCATTTTTAAGTGTTTGTATGTATTTAGGTGAGACTGAGGAATATAAAGAAGAACTTGCAATGATTATTGAAGAGTTCTTAAATCAAAGAATTGAGGGAATGAAGAATGAAAAAGGCGTTTATATTACTCCAGCATTTCCAAAGCTTCTATATGTATTAGAGGAAGATAACATTCATGAGGATAGTAAGTATTATTATTTAACAGAGCTTGCTGCTAAGTGTACTGCTAAGAGAATGGTTCCTGATTATATTTCAGAGAAGATGATGAAAGAGCTTAAGGTTGATAAGAATGGGGATGGACAATGCTATCCATGCATGGGCTGCAGAAGTTTCTTAACTCCTTATGTTGATAAGGAAGGCAAACCTAAGTATTATGGTAGATTTAATCAAGGCGTTGTTACAATAAACCTTGTTGATGTTGCATTATCTGCTGATAAGGATGAAGAGTTATTCTGGAAGATTTTTGATGAGAGATTAGAATTATGCCATAGAGCTTTACAGATTAGACATAAACGCTTAGCTAAAGCAACTAGTGATGTAGCTCCAATATTATGGCAACATGGGGCTCTTGCTAGATTAGAAAAAGGCGAAAGTATTCATGAATTATTACATGGAGGATATTCTACAATTAGTTTAGGTTATGCGGGTTTATATGAATGCGTTAAGTTTATGACTGGACACTCACATACTGATAATGGTAAGGGAAAAGAGTTTGCTTTAGAAGTTATGCAGAAGTTAAATGATAAGTGTAAAGAATGGAAAGAAGCAGAAAATATGGATTATAGTGTTTATGGTACGCCAATTGAAAGCACTACATATAAATTTGCTAAGTGTTTAAAGGAACGCTTTGGAGTAATTAAGGGTATTACTGATCGTAATTATATTACTAACTCTTATCATGTACCTGTATTTGAAGAGATTGATGCATTTACAAAGTTATCACTTGAAAGTGAATTTCAAAAGTTATCACCTGGTGGAGCTATTTCTTATATTGAAACTCCTAACCTACAAAATAATATTCCAGCAGTAATTGAAGTTATTAAATTTATTTATGATAATATTATGTATGCTGAGTTAAATACCAAGAGTGATTATTGTCAGAAGTGCGGATATGATGGAGAGATTTTAATTAATGATGATTTAGAATGGTATTGTCCTAATTGTGGTAATAAGGATCATGATACATTAAATGTTGCAAGAAGAACTTGCGGTTATATTGGTACTAAGTTCTGGAATAAAGGTAGAACTCAGGAAATTAAAGAAAGAGTTTTACATTTAGATAATAAGGATGCATAATGGCTAGATATAGTAAAATTAGAAAGATGGATATTTCTAATGGACCTGGGGTTAGGGTATCTGTATTTATGCAGGGATGCACATTTAATTGTAAGAATTGTTTTAATCCAGAAACTCATGATTTTAATGGGGGCGAGGAGTTTACTGATGATATAATAAATGAAGTGTTAGAACTTTGCAATAATAGTTATATAGCTGGTTTATCTATTTTAGGGGGTGAGCCACTTCATAATAAAAATATTGAAGCTAGTACAAAATTAGCAAAAGCATTTAAAGAAAGATATCCGGATAAAAGTGTTTGGATATGGACTGGCTTTAAGTTTGAAGATTATGTTATGGATAAAGAAATAACTAAGTATGCTGATTTTATTGTTGATGGTCAGTTTGAAGAAGAAAATAAGAATCCTAAACTTTTGTATTCCGGTTCTAGTAATCAGAGAGTTATTAATGTTAAAAAGACGATGAAAAAAGGTAAAGTAGTAGAGGAGAAAAATTTATGAAGTTAAGAGGTTTTAAGGTAGCTAAAGGATGGGAAGATAAGGATATACATATTCCGATTAGAAAGACTGCGAACTCTGCAGGTTATGATGTAGAGGCAGCTGAAGATGTTGTTATTCATCCATTTAAATTAGGCGATAAACCAACACTTATTCCGACAGGACTAAAAGCATACTGCCAGAGCGATGAATGGTTTATGCTTGCTAATAGAAGTTCTAATCCTTTTAAAAGAGGGCTAGTGATGGCAAATAGTATTGGAGTTATTGATAGTGATTATTATGGTAATCCTGACAATGATGGACATTTTATGTTTGCTTATTATAATTTCTTTAGTGAAGATGTTGTCATTAAAAAGGGTGATGTTGTAGGGCAAGTTATTTTTCAGAAGTATTTAGTTACTGATGATGATAATGCAACTGGTGCTCGTACCGGTGGATTTGGCTCTACAGATAAATAGGAAGAAATTCCTATTTTTTTAATGTTTAGTGTGCTATAATTTTATTGTGTCCTTGTAGCACAGTAGGATAGTGCAATCGCCTCCTAAGCGATAGGTCGGCAGTTCGAATCTGCCCAAGGACGCCATTATTATTGATTAAAATGTTGGTCAGTTTAAAAAACTGATTTTTTTATAATAAAATGTGAATAATCTGTTTTTTGATTTTCTTATACTTGAATATACGTGTTTAGTTTGTTATAATACTTTATGTAAAATATGGAAATAGGAGGATGATTATTTTATGGAAAGAGAAAGAAGAGGAAAGAACTTTGTTATTGCTGGATTACTTGTTGCAGTTGTATCATTATCTGTAGCATTCGCAGTTACTTTAACTCAAAGATTGGATATTAATGGTACTGCCGAATTACCAAGTACACAATGGTCAGTACATTTTAATGATCCTGTAGCTACTGCTGCTTCTACTTTAACTGCTACTGAATTAAAGAAGACTAGTGGAACTTTAATTGAATTTGCTGTTAAATTAGAAGAAGGAAAAACATTTGAGTTTGAAGCACCAGTACAAAATGATGGAACTGTTAATGCAAAGTTAGATACTTTAACTTTATCTGGAGCTAGTGATAAAGCTAAATTAGTTACTTTTGAAGTTGCTAGTGATAGTGAATTAAAAGAAAAAGATGTTATTGATGGTGGAAGCACTAAGATGTTAAAGATTAGAGTTTCTATGGCTAATATTACTGATGAGAATGTTGATTTAGCAGATGGTTCTACTTTAAATCTTGCTGTTGTAGCTAATTTTGTTTCAGCTGAATAATAATATATTTTAAAAGGGGTTTAATGTGAAAAGAAATGATATAGTAGTTTATTTTCTTTTGATAATGCTCTTAATATATTTATTTGTATTAAATTTTGTAGTTACGCAGCATTATCTAAGTTATATCTATATTATTTCAACAATATTCTTTGGAATAATGGCTTTAGTTTCTTATAAACTATTGGGAATTCCTAAGAAGAAGTCGAGTATAAGTTATAGTGTTTATCAAACGATTATTATTTCAGTAATTGTTTATTACATTATAACTTATATATTTGGCTTATTTACCGGATTTTTAACTAGTGCATATTCATTAAAGTTTTTAAGTATATTAAAAAATGTTTTAAGTGTTTTATTTTTATATTATTTTAAGGAAGTATTTAGATTTTCAATTGTTAATACAAAAGGAAAACTAAAGATAGTAATTGTGACATTGTTTTTGACGATGTTTGATATATTGATGACATCTAGAATAAGTGGAATGAATGGTTATGTGGAGATATTTGAGTTTATCGAAGCTATAGTTGTTCCGAAACTTGCATTAAATATATTACTTACTTATATTTCATATAAGATGTCATATAAACATGCACTCGCGTTTTTATTATTATATACAATGCCTAGTTACTTTTTACCAATAGTTCCTGACTTTGGAAAATATTTAAGTACAGTTATATCTTTAGTTTTCTTTTTCATATGTTATTACAAGTTAAGTTTAGTGTTTGAAAAGTATGAAAGAAAACAGGTTAGCACGCATAAGTCTAATAAATTTTTAATTGCAATACTAGTTATACCGTTATTTATATTTGCTGGTCTTGTTTCGGGAATTTTTAAGTATCATTTAGTTACAATTGCATCTAATTCTATGTTACCTAAGTTTGCTAGGGGAGATGCGGTACTTATAAAAAAACTAGAAAAAGAAGATTATCCTAATATTAAGACAGGTGATATACTTGCTTTTAATTATAATAATATGCTTATTACTCATAGGGTTGTATCAGTAACTTATGAAAATGGAGCTTATTCTTTTAAGACTAAAGGTGATAATAATGATATTGCTGATGGCTGGGTAGTTAAAGAAAATATGATTTATGGCGAAGTTAAGAGTGTTGTGAAATATATAGGTATTCCAAGTGTTGAACTTTGGGAGTTAATAAATGAATAAGAGGAGGTGAATAGATATGAAAGATAAAAAAAGGGATGTTATCTTTTTCTTGGTAATGTTTTTCATATCTATTTTAGTAACCGTTTATGCTGTTTATTTATTTTTTACATGCTTTAAAGATGGCGAGGAAGTTTATTTTAATTATAATGAAGATTATAAATTAAATTATAAGGTTAATATCGAAGATAGTGAGTTTTATGATAATAGTGCTTTAGGCGAGGATTATAAATATGTTGCTTCAGCTATTAAAGATATTGATGCAGATTTCAGTTATATTTTAAAGAGTTCTACACCTGTTAAAGGTAGAACTTATTATACAATAACTGCAGAGATTATTGCTTATCAGAAGTATGATGATAATAAACAGAAGGTATGGAATTATAAAGATACTATTCGTGATATAAATGGCGTTAATTATGAGGAAGATACCACACAGGTTAATGATTTTGATGAGTTTAAAATTGATTTTCAAAAGTATAAAAAATTAATGGATGATTATCAAAAGAATTATCGAGTTAATTTGGATGGTGAGTTATTAGTTGAAATTGCGATTAATACTAATATTGAGAATGAATCAACTAATAAACCTATAGATTTAGAAACTCGAAAGTTGAAAATAACGATTCATTAGTATTTGCTATGTTATTGTCTATTGTGTG
>JAUNFK010000003.1:0-15664 GCA_030525085.1 bacterium | reverse complement strand
AGATTAAAAAAGATATACCAAAAGATGGTGAAAAAACTTTAATTGATAAGCTTGATCCAACAATTAATTATATTAGATTAGTTGGTTCAGTAGTTTGTTTTATTGGAAGTATTATTTTATCAGTATTTATTGCTAAGATTATTCTTAAGTTAATTGGTTATGATTCAAAGTATGTAGTAAAGTTAGATAAAATTTTGACTACATATAATGCGATTATTGTTAATGTTAAGAATGCTGATTATGATGCTGATAATGTGATGTACGTTGAGTCATTTGATGAGCTTTTGGATGCACAGTCTGAGCTTAGAATTCCAATTTTATATCAGAATATTAAAACTAATGAAAAGTGCGTATTTGTTTTAAAATATGATAATAATTGTTTAGTTTATAAGATGGAGTCAGATCTTTATAAATAGTTAAAAAGAAAGTGATATTATGAAAGAGAGTTTTAGTCCTAAAATTAATAATAAATATAAAAAATATAGGGTTATAGTTTTAGTGGTGTTACTAATAACTCTTTTTTCGTTTACTGTAGGACATGCAGCTAATTTAAGTGCTGTACTTCGTATGTTTGGTTCAGCTACTGTTGGAACTGCTGATAGTACTTTAGAAATTAAAAGTATTAATACTTCTGCTAGTACTTATTTGTATAATAATACTAATAGTTTTACTTTTGGAGTTAAGGATGGCTCTACGGATGATAATTATGTGCTAACTGCTGATTTTACATTGGCTTTTAGACGTTCATCAGGTAGTAGTGCTCCTAGTGTTACTTATAATTTAATTATTAGAAATGGTACTACGTCAAATAAGCTTTTAGAAAGTGTTAATAGTGATTATACTTTTTCGGGAACTAGTTCTTCTACACTTAGTTATAATTTAGGTAGTAATTTAGTTCCTGGTGTTACAGTTATAAAGCCAGGAGAAGTTATCGAGACAACTTTGCAGTTATCTTTACCTACTAATGTTACAAGAAATACAATATATAGACTTACTGAAAGTTTAGAGTTTGTGTTTTCTAATTCAACTGATACTTCTTTGAATTTTGTTTCAAATTTAGAAACTGCTAGTGTAACATTTAGTAATAGTGATGAACAAAAAAAAATAAATGTGTTTGCTTATAATCGTTCTAAAAGTGATATTACATTTGATTTTAAAATAGATAATTCTAATTTCTCACTTGTTGACGCTGATGGGAATAGTTTGCCATCGTATACTATGACTGCTGGTGAAACAAAAACTTATGAATTATATTTAAAGATGAAAACAGCTACTTTAATGGTTGATACTAGTGAAAGTGTTAAGGTGTATGCATCAGCAACAGATCCGGTTATAGCGAGATATGATAGTGGTACGGTGAGTGTTACTGTGCCAGAAACTGGTTCTAGTAAGATATTAGGTGATAAGGACATTACACATGACTCTAATATTGATTTTACTAGTACAAGTAATAGTGCTGGAGTTTATAAGAGTGATGCTGATGAAACAACTTATTTTTATAGAGGAAAAGTTACAAATAATTATGTTAAGTTTTTAAATATGTACTGGAGAATTATTAGAATAGATAAGGATGGTACTAGAATTATTTTAGATTCATCAATTGGTTCAAAAGCTTGGAGCACTTCAAAGACAGTAAGTAATAGTGGTGCTAGTGGGCTTAGTGAAGCTAAAACAATTCTTGATTATGATAATAGTTTAGTTAAGAGTGAGTTAGATAGTTGGTATACTTCAAATGGACTTAGTACTTATAAGAGTAATGGGCTACTTAAAACAAGTAAGTTTTGTGTCGATTTAAGTACAGTAACAATGACTGGTTCTCAAACAAGTACTACGGTTTACTATTTTGGCAGTTATAAGAGAGTTGGTTTTGATGCAGATAATTATTCACCATCTTTTGCTTGTGATAGTCAGTATGTTAGAGAGTATGATATAGGGCTTATTAGTGCAGATGAGGTAGTATTTGCTGGTGGTGTATTTAATTCTACTACTACTAATTATTATTTATATAATAGTTCAATCAATTCTGTTTGGTGGACTATTTCACCTAGTTATTATGATTCTGGCTCTAATATGAAAACGGTTAATGTTTTTACGGTGTTAGCTAATGGAACGTTAAGTGATTGGCCTGATCAAGATTTAACTACAGGTAGTAGAGCTATTAGACCAGTTATAACACTTGATACAAATAGACTTACTGGTGGAACTGGTACTTATACTGATCCTTATACTTTTGAATAATTAATTGGATAGTTGTTATCCAATTTTTTATATAATAATATTAAGTTATGATAAGCACTTAAGAAGTGCTTTTGTTTTGTTATTTTGTGTGCTATAATCTTATGCGAAGAAAAACACATGGTGAAATAATGAAAAAGGTACTGAGGATTTATACTATATTAAATTTATTTGTAATATTTATAATCGCGTATGGATTAATTTTTAATAGTGAGTCTAAAACTTACAAGTTAGAAATTATAAGTTCTTATGGGGATAATGAAGCATATCATCCAAAGGTAATAACTTTTGATAAAAAGTGGAATGGATATAAATACTGGATGAGTTATACTCCTTATCCTGGTGGTAATTCAGGATACGAAAATCCTCATATTGCAGTTTCTAATGATTTAGTTAATTGGTACGCTCCAAAGGGAGAAAATGTAAGCCTTGATGAAGTAAAAAATAAATATAAGAAAAAAAGATATAATTCTGATGCACATATAGTGTATAATAAAGATAAGGATATTATAATTTGTTATTGGAGATATGTTGATGATACTAATGAAAGTGTTACTATCTTTAAAAGAGAGACGAGTGATGGAGTAACTTGGACTGATAAAGAGAAGGTTCTGTATTCAAAGAATAGACACAAAAAGGATTATGTAAGTCCAGCTATTATTTATGATGATGGTGTGTATAAGATGTGGTATGTAAATGTGTGTAATACGATAACTTATGCTGAAAGTACTGATGGAATGAAATGGACTGATAAGAGTAAGATTAGTTTTAGGTATCCAAGAAAATTAGATACATGGCATTTAGATGTTATTAAAACTGATAAAGGTTATGAAATGATTACTGTTGCGTATGATAAATGGCATAATCATAATAGAATGGATTTATATTATACTTATAGTACTGATGAAGTTAATTTTGGTGATGCAATTAAAATATTTGAGCCAGAACGTGGAACTCTTAATTGGGATAATAGTGGTATATATAGATCCAGTATGATATATTTAGATGGAATGTATTATTTATATTATGGTGCAGTTGGAGTTACTGCAGAGCGTGGTATTGGTTTTGCTTATGGAAAAGATATAACTGAGTTAAAGAGAGATAAAACAAATTATAAAGATCCTAAAAAGGTAAAAAGATTAATTGAAAAGTTAGAAAGGTGATTTAGATGAAATCAAAAGTATTATTTACAAGAGATCTTAGTCCAGAAGGCTTAGTAAAAATTTATCAAGAACTTGGAAAAGAATTAAATGGTAAGGTAGCAGTTAAACTTCACTCTGGAGAAGATGGAAATCAAAATTATTTAAAACCAGAGTTTGTACGTGATTTAATCGAGTATGTTCATGGCACAGTTGTTGAGTGCAATACTGCTTATAATGGAGCAAGAAATACTACAGAAAAGCATACAGAGTTAATGGAAAAGCATGGATGGAGTAGATATTTTGATG
This sequence comes from bacterium, assembly GCA_030525085.1. Lineage (GTDB taxonomy): Bacteria > Bacillota_I > Bacilli_A > RF39 > UBA660 > CAG-533. The sequence goes on along the minus strand of JAUNFK010000003.1, from coordinate 11,981 downwards.
TTGATATTATGGATGCAGATGGTGATACTGAATTAAGTATTCCTAATGGTAAGGTTATTCATAAGAATTATGTTGGTAAAGATATTTCTAAATATGATAGTATGCTTGTACTTTCTCATTTTAAAGGTCATCCAATGGGTGGATATGGTGGAGCATTAAAACAGTTATCTATTGGTGTAGCTTCATCAGCTGGTAAAGCATACATTCATACAGCAGGTAAAACTATGAATCCAGATGAATTATGGGATAATGTACCAGAACAAGATTTATTTTTAGAGTCTATGGCTGATGCTGCGTCAAGTGTAGTTAATTATTTTAATGGGAATATGGTTTATATTAATGTTCTTTGTAATATGAGTGTTGACTGTGATTGCTGTGCTGTTGCAGAAGATCCTTGTTTAAAGGACATAGGTATTCTTGCTAGTTTAGATCCAGTAGCTATAGATGAAGCATCTATTGATTTGGTTAGAAATTCTGATGACCCAGGTAAGGAGCATTTTATGGAAAGAGTTAATAGTAGAAATGGTTTACATACTATTGATGAAGCAGAGAAACTGGGAATTGGCTCAAAAGATTATGAATTAATTTGTTTAAAAAATGTTAAGTAGGAGTTTTCCTACTTTTATTATTGAATAATAAAGTTTATGTTGGTACAATATATAATGTAGAAAGGTAGATGACATTTATGAGTAAGGATTTAAAGAAGATTTATTTGTATGTTGGTGTAATAATGGCTGTTTTAGTGGTTGGTGTTTCATATGCATACTTCACTGCTGGAATTCAATCAGAGACTTCAACTTCAATTAATGCTACTGGTGGTGTTATGAAAATTAACTATAGTGGCGGAGCTAGTATAAATCTTTCTGGTGTATATCCTAGAGATGAGGTATGGGCTACTAAAACTATTACGGTAACAGGAAATAACACAAGTGCTGCTAATATGTACTATAAATTAAGATTAGTTATTGATTCTAATACATTTGTAACTAGTGATCCATTACAATATGAATTGGTAAGCACTAATACAAGTAAAAATGGCACTGTTATTGCTTCAAAAGCTAAGACCAATTTAACTGCTTCAGTTGATTTAGGTACTGGTAATTTTGTACAAGCTAATAATGCAAAACACACTTATTCGTTAAAAATTTATTATCCTAAAAAGACTACGGCTCAAAATAGTAATCAGGGAGCAGCATTTAGTGCTCATGTTGAAATTACTGCAGTCAATGGATAGTATAAAAAGACACTTGCAAGTGTCTTTTTTTATATTTTATCGATGCCATCTGGTAGTAATTTATCTAAATAGTTTAGTATTTCTTCTTTTTTGTATTTGTTATCTGTTATCCATTCGATACCAACATTTGTGATAGCGCCTAAATAGAATTTAGCAACAATATCTATTGGAATTGAATTCTTTGCTAGGCCGGATTCTTGAGCTCTTTTTTTGATATCTTTATTGACAACATCGGAGATGATATCCATCATAACTCCATTACGGTTGTTTACCATAATTGCTGAGTAGATATTTTTCTTATCTTCTATATGAGTAAGCAGTAATTTAATCATTTCCATATAATATTCTTTTGTGTTTAGATTATTATCATTTGTATCTAAATAAGATGTTAAACTTTCTTTGAAAGTGTCTAGAAAGTCTACTAGAAATTCATATTTGTCTTCGTAATGTGCATAGAATGTAGATCTATTTACTAAGGCTTTAGCACATATTTCAGATACTTTTATTTCTTCAAATGTTTTTTCTCTCATGAGATCGACAAGTGCCATATAAAGCACTTTTTTTGTTTTAATAATTCTTAAATCTTGTTTTTCGTTTTTCATATTTCATCACACCAACATTATATCTAATTGTATACTTTTTGCAAGATATTTATTACTTTGTTGTTTAAATGTACATACAAAACAATCAATTTGTTGGATTTCCTACAAAATATAAAATTAATAGTGCCTTTTTAAAATATGTAGACATATAATGTTTATCGAGGTGAAAGAGATGAATAAGTGTAGTGATTTTATTACTAAGCATAGTAAAAATATTTTGATAGTTTCTTTAGTTTTATTAGTATTGTCATTTGTTGGTATGAAACTTACAAAAATTAATTATGATATTTTAGTTTATTTACCAGATGATTATGAAACAATTAAGGGACAGAATATTTTAACTGATGAGTTTAAAATGGGGTCTTATTCAATTGCGGTAGTTGAAAATGCAAATGCAAAAGAATTACTTGCAGTTGAAGATAAGATTCGTAGTGTAGATGGAGTTGGTGAAGTTGTCTCTATCTATGATGTGTTTGGAACAAATATTCCACTTGATGTACTTCCTAGTGAAGTGAGAGATAAGGTTCATAAGGAAAATACCGATGTGTTATTTGTTACTTTTTTAGAAAGTACTAGTAATGAAAAGACAATCGATGCAGTTAGAGAGATCAGAGAGCTTACCAGTGATAATTATATGTTTGGTGGTATGAGCTCAATGGTTCTTGATACGATGGAGTTATCTGAAAAAGAGATAACAATATATGTAGCAATTGCAGTTGTACTTTGTTTACTTGTATTAGAACTTAGTTTAGATAGTTATTTAGTACCAGTATTATTACTTTTAAATATAGGTATGTCAATTGTATTTAATTTAGGTACTAATGTATTTTTAGGAGAGATATCTTATATTACGAAAGCTCTTGTTGCAGTACTTCAGTTAGGAGTTACGACTGACTTCTCAATCTTCTTATATCATGCTTATGAAAGTAAGAAAGGGAAGATGAAGAAAGAAGAAGCTATGAAGCTTGCTATTAATGAAACATTTACTTCAGTAATTGGTAGCTCAACAACTACTATAGCTGGTTTCTTAGTATTATGTACAATGAGTCTTACACTTGGTAAAGATTTAGGTATTGTTATGGCAAAGGGTGTGCTTCTTGGTGTTATTACAGTTTTAACGGTTTTCCCAGCACTTTTACTTGTATTTGATAAGTGGTGTGAAAAGACTAGTCATAAAGTAATTACTCCTAAGTTTGATAAGTTAAATAACTGGATAGTTAAAAGACATAAAGTTATATTTATAATATTTGTTTTATTACTAGTACCTATTTATTTAGCTAATAAGAAAGTTGATGTTTATTATAAGATAGATAAGACATTGCCAGATACTTTAGAGAGTATTAAAGCTAATCAAATTTTAAAAGATGATTATAATATCGTTAGTCCAGAAATTATTTTAGTAGATAGTAATATGAAGACAGGCACTATAAATGAGATGGTTAGTGAGATTAAAAAGTTATCTGGAGTAGATTTAGTATTATCAGCTAGTGAGCTTAATGATTACGGCATTACAACAAATATGCTTGGAGATAAATCTAGTATGTTTGAAAGTGACAAGTATCAAATGATTTTAGTTAACTCTTTATATGAAGTTGCTAGTGATGAGTTGAATGATGAGATAGATGATCTTAATAAGATTGTTAAAAGTTATGATGAGAATGCAATAGTTGCTGGTGAAGGACCTCTTATGAAAGACCTTATTACAACTAGTGATACAGATTTTAATAATGTTAATGGTTCATCTATAGTATGCATCTTTATAATCTTATTTATTGTACTAAAGTCATTTAGTTTACCATTCTTACTTATTATTGCTATTGAAGCAGCAATATGTATGAATATGAGTATTTCTTATTTAGGTGGTGTTACGCTTCCATTTGTTGCTCCAATAGTTTTAGGAACAATACAGTTAGGAGCTACTATTGATTATGCAATTCTTATGACAACAACATATTTAAATAATCGTAAGACTATGGATAAAAAAGAAGCAATACTTAGTACACTTAATAGTTGTGGAAACTCAGTATTTGTTAGTGGCTTATGTTTCTTTGCGGCAACATTTGGAGTAGGTGCATATTCTAAGTTAGAGATGGTTGGCTCACTATGTACTTTAATTAGTAGAGGCGCAATTCTTAGTATGATAATTGTTATTACAGTCTTACCAAGTATACTTTTAATCTTTGATAAGTTAATTGGTAAGACAATGTTAGGAAAGGATAATTTTATGAAAAATAATAAAAAAGTTATTGCAAGTATGTTTTTAGCTGGAGCTTTAATGATGCCACTTAGTGCAAGTGCTTTAACTAAAAATGAAACCGTTTATGGAAAGTTAAATCCAGATGGTAGTGTTAAGTCTAGTTTTGTTAATGAGGAGTTACTTAATACAGGTAATGGAACAATAAATGATATTACGAATTTAGAAGATATTATTAATTTAAGTGGTAATGAATCATTTAATCAAAATGGTGATAAGATAACTTGGAATGGAATAGGAAATAATATTTTCTATCAAGGTAAAACATCTAAAGAGTTACCTGTTGGAGTTAAGATTACTTATAAGTTAGATGGTAAAGAAACTGAGCTTAAAGATTTAGCTGGTAAGAGTGGTAAAGTTACTATTGAGGTTAAATTTACTAATAGTTCTAAAAGAAGTGTTAATGTTAATGGCTCTAGAGAAACTATGTACACACCATTTGTTGTAATGAGTACATTTACATTAGATGAAAGTGCTAAAAATATTGATGTTAATAATGGTAGCAGCACTTAGTACACCTGGTTTATCAGATAGTTTAAAATTAAGTGAGTTATCAAGTCTTAATAAAGTTACTATTAATTATGATACTGATAAGTTCTCACTTGGTACAGTTTATATGATGGTAACACCTAAATTAATTAGTTCTAGTGATGTATCATCATTATCAAATATTAGTACAGTAACTGATAAGTTAAATACTTTAAATGATGCGATTAATAAATTAGAATCTGGTGCTAGTTCTCTAGAATTAGGAACAAAGGATGCATCTGATGGAGCAACTAAACTTAGTGCTTATTTAGATAAATTATATAGTAGTTCAGTAGCTTTAAAGGATGGCTCTGTATCACTAGATGATGGAGTTAAACAACTTTCTAAGGAGCTTTCTAGTATATCAAATATTTTGGGAGATAATTCAGAAGATATTGCTAAAATGCAAATGTTATTACAAGCAGATAAAGATACTATTAGCTTATTAAAAACAAATAATGAAAAAGTTAAAACTGCTTATGATGCAGCAGAACTTAAAGACAAGGAATATGTAGACTTACTTAATGCAGATCAAAATGAATTATTTACAGTTAAATATGAATATGAAAATCATTATAATTCTAACTTACAAATGATTGGCTTATTAGAACAAAATGTAGCAGTTATTGAGAAAACTTTAGCAACTTTTGATGGATTAAATAAGAAAGTAAACGCAATGCTTCCTGCACTTAATAAGGGACTAGAAGATTTAAATGATGGCACTGAAGATTTAAAGACTAATACTGCTGCTCTTGCTGCTGGAGTAAAAGAACTTGCTTCTAATGGTAAAGCGCTTGCATCTGGCCTACAAGAAATATCAAGCGGTATTACTGAATTATCAGAAGGCATTAAAAAACTAGATAATGAAGGAATTAAACCAGTCACAGATAAAGTTAATAATATGTTAGTACCAACTGCATATAGAGCTAAAGAATTAGTTAAGCTAGGTGAAAGTTATACTTCATTTGCTGGTAGTAATACTACAGGTGAGACTAAATTTATTTATGTAATGGATGGAGTAGAAGCTAAAGAAGAGGTAAAAACTACTAGTACTGAAACAGAAAAAGATAATCTTTGGACTAGAATTAAGAATATATTTAAATAGAAAAAGGCTTGTTTTATACAAGTCTTTTATAGTTTTAAATTACTAACATCTGAAAGTTATGATTCTCCAAATTTTCGATTTTGAAAAAGCTAATACTTAAAGGATTGTTAGCTTTTTATTTTTTTTATTTTTTTAGAAAAAATCAAATTTATTAGCATAATTTAAGATAAAATGGAATTTTTTGCCTATTGATTTTAGTACATTTTTATTATAGAATATTTATTAGATAGAAAGTGTGAGTATAAATGAAAAACAGAATTGGTGTTTTGGTATTGTTGATTATTTTTGTGTTAATTGGATATACGGGTTCAATTGTATTTGGTGAAGAAAAATATTATGAAGCACAGTGGGATCAAGGCAGTAATTTGATGGCAGTTATTGGAACGACTGTAACAACGAGGGATCCATTTGATCCTATATTTCCAAAGAGTAATTTGTATAATGCTTCCGTAACTTGCGATAATGGTGCAACAGCTTCTACTGTTTGGGATGCATCTTTGTCAAAATATGTTTTATCTGTTTCTGGAGTTAATGCTGGTGGAAAGTGTAATGTAAAATTTATAGCAAAAACTACTGCAACTATAAAGACGGGTTCTACTGTTACTGTACCAACTGTAAAGACTACTATTAGTTTATCATAATTTTTTAACAAAATTTTGCTGAGGACGTATGGATAAATTTTATAGATATTTATGTGAGTGCATATTTATAGCTATATTTGCTTTTGTTATATTTAATGATAAAAGTGTTAGTTATGGTATAGATGAGGTTCCTTTATATAATGGGGAGCCTTATGTTGTTATTGATAATAATGAGCCTTCTTTTAGTGAACTTGTTAGTGATTCTTTTGAACTTTATAGTGATTTAGATTCCTTAGGTAGGTGTGGAGTAGCTTATGCTAGTATTGGGCCTGATTTGATGCCAACTGAAAAGAGAGGTTCTATTGGCAGTGTTAAGCCTAGTGGGTGGCATACTGTTAAGTATGATATTGTTGATGGCAAGTATTTATATAATAGATGTCATTTGATTGGTTATCAGTTAACTGGACAAAATGCTAATCCTAATAATTTGATTACTTGTACTAGAGAGACTAATACTGGAGCAATGCTTGATTTTGAAAATAAAGTAGCAAGTTATATTAAGGAGACTGGTAATCATGTTATGTATAGAGTTACACCTAAATTTTATGGTGATAATTTAATTGCTAGTGGAATTGAGATGGAAGCTAAAAGTGTAGAAGATAATGGTACAGGGCTTAAATTTCATGTTTATGTGTATAATGTAGAGACAGGAATAGATATTGATTACAAGACTGGAGAAAGTAGTTTGTCAAATTAGTGTATATTTTCTTTTATTTTTGTTTTTCTTTTTGAATTTTTGTATTATATTAAGAATGTGTAGGAGAGGTGATTTAAATGTTATATCCATCTGTTGATAAAATATTAAATCAGGTCGACTCAAAGTATAAGCTAGTTCATGTGATTGCTGAGAGAGCTAAACAGATTCAGGAGACTGGATGGTTACAAATGAAGGAAAGCGATTATAAGAATAAAAAGGAATTAGGTCGTGCTTTAGAGGAAGTAGACGCTGGTTTAATTACAATTAAGTAAGCAAATGCTTATTTTTTTTTGAATTAATATGAAAATAGGGTATAATAAGGTTTAGGTGAGAATATGAAAAAAGTTATACTTGTTGATGGAAATAATTTAATGTTTAGAAGTTATTATGCGACAGCTTATACTGGTAATATTATGAGAAATAGTAAAGGTTTTCCAACTAATGCTTTATATGGTTTTACTTCAATGATTAATAAGATTATTGAGGAAGAAAAGCCTGAGTATATGGCAGTTGCTTTTGATATTGGAAAGAATTTCAGACATGAGAAGTATGATCATTATAAAGAGGGAAGAAGAGAAACTCCCGATGATTTAAAAACGCAGATGCCTTATGCTAGAAAGATATTAGAAGCAATGGGAATTAAGCATTATGAGGTTGAAAATTTTGAAGCAGATGATATTATTGGGACTATTGCAGCTATGGCTGATAAGGACCCGGAGTTTGATGCAACGATTGTTTCTTCTGATAGAGATTTGTTACAATTAATTAGTGATGTTGTTGATGTTAAGCTTTTAAAGCAAAAAGGTTTTATTAGATATAATAGAGATACTTTTAAAGAGGATTATGGTATTGAGCCAATTAGAATTATTGATTTAAAAGCATTAAGTGGTGATGCTTCAGATAATGTGCCTGGTGTTAAAGGTATTGGCGAGAAGACTGCATTAAAGTTATTACAAGAGTATGGTACTTTAGAAAATATTTATGCTAATATTGATTTAATTAAGGGTGCTACTCATGATAAGTTAGTAAATGATAGGGATAGTGCATTCTTTAGTAAAGATATATGTACTATTTATAGAGAAGTTCCACTAGAAGATGCTTTAGATAATATGAAGTATATGGGACGTAACGATTCATTAGATGAGTTATTTGCTGATTTAGAGTTTTATTCATTTTTAAAGAAGATACCTAAAAAGCAAGTAAAGCTAGATGTTAGTTTTAAAGAACTTAGTGATGTTCATGATATAAATATAGAAAAGTGCGTTTCTTATTATATTGAGTGTGATAAGGAAAATTATCATTTAGGTAAGATTATTGGTATGGGGTTATTTGATGGAGAAAACTTATTTTATGTTAGTCCTGATAGAGTTAAAGAGGTTTGTGAATATTTAAAGCAGGCAGTAACTTATACTTATGATTTAAAGAAGAATATGGTTTTACTTAAAGATGTTGATATGGTTAGCAACTTTGATCATATGATAGGTACGTATTTACTTAATTATCAAATGAAAGATGATTTAGCTTTTATGATGAATAATGATGGAATAGAGGCACCTTTTTATAGTGATATCCTAAAGGATGAAGAAATGCTTAAGAAGGGTGTTACTTCAAAAGCTAAATATATTTATGATACTAGAGATGATATTGTAAAGAGATTAAAGATGGATGATATGTTTGATTTATTTACAAATGTTGAGATGCCACTTGTTAGAGTACTTGCTAAGATGGAACTTGCTGGCATTAAATGTGATAAAGATATTTTAAAAGAGATGAGTGAAGAAGCTGGAGTATGTTTAGATAATTTATCTAGAGAAATATATAATTATGCAGGATGTGAGTTTAATATTTCTAGTCCTAAACAGTTAGGTAATATATTATTTGACCATTTAGGATTACCATACAGGAAGAAGAAAAAAGATGGAGCTAATTATAGTACAGATGCTAGTATTTTAGAAGGATTAGTTGGTGTTCACCCAATTATTGAACTTATTTTAGAGTATCGTAATTTATCTAAACTTAAGAGTACTTATTTAGATGGACTTAATAATTATATTTTAGAAGATGGTAGAATTCATACTATTTATAAACAGACTTTAACTAGAACTGGAAGGTTATCTAGTGCAGAACCTAATTTACAAAATATTCCAGCTAGAGATGAATTAGATAGAAAGGTAAGACGTGCCTTTGTACCAGAGTATGATTTATTTTTAAGTGCTGATTATTCACAGATAGAGCTTAGAGTTTTAGCTCATATTAGTAATTCAGAGAAAATGATTGAGGCATTTAAGAATAATGAAGATATTCATACAAGAGTAGCTAGTGATATTTTTGGGGTTTCAAAAGAAGAAGTTACTAAGAGTATGAGAAGAACAGCTAAAGCAGTTATTTTTGGTATTGTTTATGGTATTAGTGGTTTTGGACTTGGTGAAAATTTAAAGATTAATCCAAGTGATGCTAAGAAGTTTATCGAGAAGTATTTAGAACTTTATCCAGGTGTTAGTGAATATATGGATAATATTAAGAGTGAAGCTCATATTTATGGCTCAGTAAGAACTTTATTTAATAGAAAGAGAACTATAGAAGAGCTTAATAGTACTAATTATATGATCAGAAGTAGTGGAGAAAGAATTGCTCTTAATACACCTATTCAGGGTACGGCTGCTGATATTATAAAGATGGCAATGGTAAAGCTTGATAAAGTTATGGAAGAAAAAGGATATAAGAGTAAGATGCTTTTACAAATTCATGATGAACTTGTTTTTGATGTTTGTGATGATGAGAAAGATGATCTTATTAATACAGCACGTGATGTGATGGAGAATGTGGTTAGTTTAAGTGTTCCTTTGAAGGTTAGTACTGATGTAGGAACAGATTTATATGAAGCAAAGTAGGTGATATTTATGCCAGAACTAGCAGAGGTTAGGACTGTAGCAAGTGTTTTAAGAAAGAGACTTATTGGTAAGAAGGTAACAGGTGTTAAGGTTATTTATCCAAGAATTATTGAGGGTAAGATGGATATTAATGAATTAATCGGTCATACCTTGGAGGATATTACAACATTTGGTAAGTATTTGATATTTAATTATGGTGAGGTATCAGTTATTAGTCATTTAAGAATGGAAGGCAAATATTTTGTTAAGCCTGGTGATGATGAGATTTTAAAGCATGAGCATGTTATTATTTATTTTGGTGATTTGTCTTTAAGATATCATGACACAAGAAAGTTTGGTAGAATGTGCATAGTAAAAACAAGTGAAGTTGGTAATAATCCGGCACTTGTGAAACTTGCTAAAGAGCCTTTTGATATGGATGCAGATGAGCTTTATAATCATATTCATAATAAGAAGAAACATATGAAAAGTCTTTTATTAGAACAAGAGGTAATAGCTGGTTTAGGTAATATTTATGCAGATGAAGTGTTATTTGCTGCTAAGATTAATCCACTTAGATTAGGTGAAAGTGTTACTCTAGAAGAGTGTGATAGGATAATTAAGAGTGCTAGAGATATTTTAAATTTAGCTATTAAGGAAGGTGGAACTACTATTAGAAGTTATACTTCTAGTTTAGGTGTTACTGGTAATTATCAAAATTTTTTAAAAGTACATAAAAAAGAAGGAGAGTTATGTACTTGTGGATGTAAGATAGAGAAGATTAAGGTTGGTGGACGAAGTACTTATTTTTGTCCTAATTGTCAGAAATGAGTTTTAATATTGCGTTAAAATCATGTTTGGCTATTAGTTTATAGTGTTAATAATAAAATAAATATGATAAAATTAAAATAGAGGTATGGTTATGAGTGATAAAACAAGTTTAGTTTTAGGTATAATCTATGTTGTAGTAGCAATTATTTTAATAGTGCTTGTTTTAGTAATGTATGATAAGCATAACAAGAAAAAATATAATGGAATATTAAGAGAACTTGAAAGAAATAAGAATCTTATTATTTCAGGAAGTATTTTAACCGAATTAAATAAGCTTTCATCTTTAATTAACAATAAAGATTTAGAGAAAAAGTATAAGATATGGCAAAATAGATATAAGAAAATTAAAGAAGAAGATATACCACAGCTCGATGATAAATTAAATGAATTAGAAGCAACTTTTAAGACAAGAAAGTTTAAAGAGATTAATGAAGCGATTGCAAAGTTGGAACTTGAACTTTATTATGTTAAAAGTAAGAGTGAGTTTTTACTTCGCGATATTAAAGAGATTACTTTAAGTGAAAGTAAGAATAGAGAAATTATTACTGGTTTAAAGAAAGATTACCGTGAGATATATTTAAAGTATCATCATAATATAGATGATTATGAACTTATTAAGAAAGCTATTGAGTTACAGTTTGAGAATGTTGATAAGTTATTTGCTTCTTTTGAACTAACTATGGATAATAATGCATATGGAGAAGCACCTAAAATTGTTAAGGCTATTGATGATGCGATTGGGAATTTAAAAGTAGTTATTGATGATGCTCCTGGAGTAATATTACTTGGTAAGACACTTATTCCTGAAAAAATTAAAGATATCACTAAGATTACTAAGAAGATGACTAGTGAAGGATATAACTTAGATTATTTAAATATTGATTATAATATTACAGAAGCGGAAAAGAAAATAGCAGATATTTTTGATAGATTAAATGTTCTTAATTTAACAGATAGCATTTTAGAACTTAATGCAATTGTTAATTATTTTGATGAGTTATATGGTGAATTTGATAAAGAGATTGAAAGTAAGAAAGCTTATGAAGAAAACTCTAGAAAATTAGGAGTTAAATGTAAAAAGTTACTTGCTATAATTAAGAATTTATCGATGAAGATTGAAGATATTAAATATAGTTTTGATTTAAGTGATGATGAAGTTAAGGTAATAGATGAACTTAATTTAAATATAAAGTCTATTCAAAGCGATTATGAGGTTTTA
>JAUNFK010000023.1 GCA_030525085.1 bacterium | reverse complement strand
TCGCAGGATTTTAAGTCCTGTGCGTCTACCTATTCCGCCACTCGGGCGGGCACGTAAGTCTTAATTAATAAGACTCTTTGAGTATATCAACAAAATTGATTTTTATCAATACTTTTTTTTGTTTTTTATTAAAAAAGTTGTTATTTTGCTTAAAAATGACTGTTTTTATTAAATTTTTTTGAAAAATTTTCCATTTTAATTGACTATTTACAAATTCTTATGCTATAATCTATTTGTTCCTGTTAAAAGGGGCATGGAGAAATACCCAAGTCTGGTTGAAGGGACCGGTCTTGAAAACCGGAAGGTCGGAAACGGCGCAGGGGTTCGAATCCCTTTTTCTCCGCCAAAGTATCGCGGGATAGAGCAGCTCGGTAGCTCGCCAGGCTCATAACCTGGAGGCCGTAGGTTCAAATCCTACTCCCGCAACCATGTGGTTCGTTAGTCTAGAGGCCTATGACGTCTGCCTGTCACGCAGAAGATCACGGGTTCAAATCCCGTACGAACCGCCATTTTGGCTTCATAGCTCAGTCGGTAGAGCAGAGGACTGAAAATCCTTGTGTCGCTGGTTCAATTCCCGCTGAAGCCACCAAATGTTTGATTTTTTCTTCGAATGAAGACATAAATAAAAAATATATCTATAAGATATATTTTTTTTATATTAATATAGAGGCTATATTTTTAATTTTATATTCTGATATCATAATTGCATTATTATTATTTATTATATATTCTTTTTGATAACTATTATGATTTTTTGAAAAAAATGGGTTATTTGAATTTGGTGTTATAAACTCGATTGTTTTTCCTGTATTAAATTTTACAGTGATAGAATAGATATTGTTGTTTTTGATGATATTAAACTCTTTTTTTTCAAAACTTTCTTCATTTAATACTAGTATTATAAAATTTGCTAGTAATTTGTTTTTTATTCCGGTTTCTTCATATGGAATTTCATCACCATTACAATTTATATTTGATATATATATTTTTTTTATATAATCAATTGGTATTGATAGCTTTATTCCTTCTTCAAAGTTTAAAATTATACTGTTTGCATTATTTAAAGTCATTACTATCACCATTTTAATTTTACTAAAAAAATAATTAAAAGTCTATTTACTTTAATAAAAAAAAGGAAAAAAGAGTATTAATTACAATAATAAATAATAGAAGGTGGTAATAATTGGATGAATTTAGGAAAATAAGAGATGAGTTTTATAGGATTCAATGTATGAACTGGATAAAAAATAGAGGTTCTGGTTACAGTTCAGCTGGAAAGACTCTTGAAAATATTCTTGGTAAAGATGATGATATAGCGTCTTTGCCAGATTTTCAAGGTGTCGAACTGAAAACAAAAGTAGATGGTTCTGAACCTTATATAGGTTTGTTTTCTATGGTTCCTGATAGTCAACCTTTGTTAATAAATAAAATTTTAAAAACTTATGGCCAAGTAGAAAAAATAGGTCTTACAATGTTTTTTATGCACAAATTTATGGAAATAAATTTACGAGTATTGGCAACTATTTTTCTTATCGTCTTTTTGTTGATTATAAAAGAGAAGAAATAGTGCTTTTAATTAAGAATAATTTTACGTTTGATACTGTAACAAATATTAGTTGGTCTTTCCAACAATTAAATCTTAGACTTTCTAAAAAATTGAAATTATTAGCCCTTTTTAATGTGAAGAAATTTTACGTCAAAGAGCAAAATGAATATTATTTTAAATATTATAAAATGAACTTATATAGATTGAAGGGGTTTGATTATTTTTTGAGAGCTATTGAGTCCGGTTATATTAGATTAAATATTAAAATTGGATTTTATGAAAATAGTGAATATTATGGAAAAATTCATAATAAAGGAACTACGTTTGAAATTGAGTGTTCAAAGTTGGAGGAATTGTTTGATTTAGTGAACGATTAATTTGGTGCACGCTTGGTTTGACGGGGTAAATAAAAAATACCACTAAAAGTGGTATTAGTTTTCTATTGGTCGAGAAGACAGGATTTGAACCTGCAACCCCTTGGTCCCAAACCAAGTGCACTACCAAATTGTGCTACTTCTCGGTGGTGCGCCCAAAGGGAGTCGAACCCCTAACCTTTAGATCCGTAGTCTAACGCTCTATCCAATTGAGCTATGAGCGCGTCCTTTTTGGCGCATTTCTTTAAAAATACAATGATAGTATATCACATTTTAAAAAAAAATAAAGTCTTTTTTCAAAAAAAAATTATTATCATTTAAATTTTCGTTTTTTTATAGTATAATGATTTAAGAATAGAGAGGTGTTTGATGTGGAGAACGAGTTGCAAATTGTTGATGAACAGTTTAGATTAGCTAATTATTTATCATGTGCTCAACTTTATTTGAGAGATAATCCTTTATTAAGAAGAAAATTAGTTATGAGTGATATAAAATCAAAATTAGTTGGACATTGGGGAAGCGCTCCTGGCCAAAATTTTATTTATGCTCATTTAAATAGAATAATTACTAAATATAATTTAGATATGATATATATTTCAGGCCCTGGACATAGCGGTCAAGCGATGATTTCAAATGCTTTTATAGAAGGAACATATACAGAATATTATCCGGAAATTAAAAATAATGAAGACGGTATAAGAAGATTATGTAAACAGTTTAGTTTTCCTGGAGGTGTGTCAAGTCACGTATCTCCGGAGACACCTGGAAGCATAAATGAAGGTGGGGAACTAGGGTATAGTTTATCCCATGCTTATGGAGCTGCACTTAATAATCCGAATCTTATTGTTGCCTGTGTTATCGGTGATGGGGAAGCTGAAACAGGACCTTTAGCTGCTTCGTGGAATATTAACCGATTAATGAATCCGAGTAATGATGGTTTTGTATTACCCATATTACATTTAAATGGTTATAAGATTGCAAATCCTACAATCTTTTCGAGATTTACAGATGAAGAACTTAAATCGTTTTATTCAGCTTTGGGGTATAAACCATTTATTTTTGACGCTACTGGAAAAGATATTATGGAATGTCATGAAGAAATGGCTCAAATACTTGATGCGGTGGTTAATAAGATAAAATTAATAAAAATGTTAGTTAAGACTGATAATAACTGTAGGTTTAAGTGGCCAATGATTATAATGAGGACTCCTAAGGGGTGGACTGGCATAAAAACTTACAATGGTGAGAATATTGAGGGCAGTTTCCGTTCACATCAAATTCCATTCGCAATAAAGTCTGATGACGATTTAAATATTTTAGAAAACTGGCTTAAAAGTTATAATGTAGATAATTTATTTAATGAAGATGGTGGTATCGTTTCTTCTTTAATAGCAAAAATGCCAAAAAAACATAAAAGAATGAGTGATTCTTTAGTAACTAATGGTGGCGTTAAACATGAATTAGTAGTTCCTAAAATGGAAAATTATGAGTATAAATTTGAAGAACGTGGTAAATCTTTAGCAAGTGATATGTATTGTTTAGGAGCATATACTAAAGAAGTTGTAAAAAATAATAAGGATTTTATGCTTTTTGGACCTGATGAAGCACTTTCAAATCGATTTAATGAGGTGTTTAAGGTTACTAATAGGCGTTGGAATTTACCACTACAACCCAATGACGAATATGTTGCTAGGAGTGGTCAAGTTATAGATAGTATTCTTTCAGAACATGTTTGTGAGGGATTACTCGAGGGGTATATTTTATCTGGCCGTTATGGATTTATGCATAGTTATGAAGCATTTATAAGAATTGTTGATTCTATGGCAAGTCAGCATGCTAAATGGTTAAAAATGTCAAAAGAAATTTCTTGGAGAAAGGATATACCTTCACTTAATTATGTTTTATCTAGTCATTGCTGGCAACAAGATCATAATGGATTTACGCATCAAGACCCTGGTTTCTTAAATCATATTGTTACGAAAAAGCCTGAAATAGTAAGAATATATTTACCGTTTGATGCAAATACTCTAATTTGTACTTTTGACCATATTATTCAAACAAAGAATTATATTAACGTAGTTGTTGCATCGAAACACCCAAGTTTACAGTGGATGTCAATGGAAGAAGCAAAAGAACACTGTAGTAAAGGCGTGTCAGTATTAAAGTGGGCCAGTAGCACGGAACCAGAAGTTGTTTTAGCAGCTGCAGGTGATACACCAACATTAGAGGTTCTTGCAGCATCAGATATTTTACGTTCTTATTTGCCTGATTTAAGAGTTAGAGTTGTTAATGTTATTGATTTAATGAAATTAGTTTCGAATTTAGATCATCCTCATGGACTTACGAATGATGAATATGATTCTATTTTTACCAAGGATAAGCCTATTATTTTTGCTTTCCACGGTTATCCCGATTTAATTCATCAGTTGACTTATAAGAGGTTTAATAAAAATTTACATGTTCATGGATATATTGAAGAAGGTACAATAACGACGCCTTTTGATATGCGTGTTAGAAACAAGATTGACAGGTATCATTTGGTTTTAGATGTCTTAAAATATGTAAAAGTAAATAGTAAGTTGAAAAATGCTTTAATAAAAAAATGCAATGATACCTTAAATTATCATAGTGAATATATTATAGAGCATGGTGTTGATATTCCGGAAGTTGTTAATTATAAGTGGCACGGAAAAGAAGATAATAGTGAAAAAAAATAAAACCAGTAAGGTTTTATTTTTTTAAATTAATAGCAACGTTTGCATTTTCTTCTAGTAATTCTGGATGTTCTAAAACGTATCTAAAATATTCTAGTGATTTAGTGAAGTAGAATCCATCTGCGATTCTTTCGTCTAGGTTGATTCCAAAATCACAAACCTTTCTGATTTCAACTTTTCCATTTATAACCATTGGTTCCTCTGTTATTTTTCCAATAGCGATTAAAATACTATTTGTTCCAAAATCGGTTAAATTATGATAAATAGCACCACAGTTTATACTTCCTAAATTTGTCATTATTACACTTGAATGGTAAATAGAATTTTTTGTTAGACTTTCAGGAATTAAATCATGATTATCTGCAAATTTTAATATAGCACATAATAATCTAACAATGCCAACTGGTAATTTTCCAACTTTGTCCATGAAGTCATCTGCGCTATTTAATTTACTTTCATGAACACTTTTAACTTTTCCAGAAATTTTGTCACTGATAGTTTTTAAATTGTCGTCTTTCTCAACAATTAGTGAACTGAAGTTTTCTTCTGAAGTGTCGGTAAATTCTCTTTTTGCTACAAATGATAAGTTAACAAAGTTTCTATCATAGTATCTTCTGTTGATAAGGAATCTATTTAATAATGGTCTATTGTATACTAATTTTGCAATAGCAGTACTGAATACGTGAAAATATGTTAAATGTTCATATTCTTTTGTTTTCTTTAGTTTTTCTACATATTCTACCATGTTTGTAACGTCAATTTTTGTGTTGATAAAAACGTCTGAGTCTGCACGGTATGGTTTGATGTGAGCCATTAATCCATGCATTCCATCGATGTTTTTAACTCTTTTTCCATCTTTTCTATTTCTCATACTTAATCATCTACTTCCTTTTAACAGTCTAATTATAACATATAAATTTTGATTTTTTGTAAATTCTTTAAAAAAATGTGTTATTTTTTGAGTTTTATGGTATAATTGTGCCGATAAGAGCGGAGGTTAGTTATATGAAGGTTTATAAAAAGAGATTACCTGAGGGTGTAAAAAAACAATTTGCCCTTGAAAAAGGTATTAAAGTTAAAGTTTTAAATAGTTTATACTATGATAAAAAAAAGAAAAACACTACTAAAGAAAAATAGTGTTTTTTGTTTGTGATTTTTTCAATAAAAAAACTCCATTGTTTATTTGGAGTATATTTTTAAATGGCAGGGGTGGAGAGAATCGAACTCCCATCAAAAGTTTTGGAGACTCCTATGCTACCATTATACCACACCCCTGTGGACGTATTTGATTATAACATAGTATTGTTCATCTTTCAAGACGAAATGCATATATTTTATTGGTGGTATTGATGTTGATTAATTATATTTCTAAGGAATTGGATTTGATGGCGAGGTTAATGCGCGCTGAGGCTTTAGCCGAAGGAAATCTTGGCATGCTGATGGTTGGTAATGTGATTGTTAACAGGGCAATTGCTACTTGTTATACTTTTAAGAATATACGCTCTATATATGATGTTATATACCAGTCTCCTGGGGGATTTTCTGGTATTAACAGTTCTCTTTTTAATGGAGCTTCAACTACTAAAGAAAAGGAGCTTGCGAAGAGGTGCTTGAAGGGTGAGTATTATTATCCTGCTACACATGCACTGTGGTTTTATGCTCCAGGAACAAGCTCTTGCAAGGCTTCATGGTATGAGCAACCTTTTTCTGGAAGTTACAAAAATCATTGTTTTTATAGACCTGATAGTGGTGTCTGTCAGGAACTTTACTAGACAAAAAGGGAAAAATATGCTATAATTTATTACGTGGTGCATTATGCTAGTCATAAACACTATTTGAAGGTGGGGCTAAAAATCCATCGTTGATATTTGGCACTTTGTATATTTGCTTTTTCTGCCCAAGTTAGGGTGAATATATAATTTAAAATTTTAGGGAAGATTATAATGGCATATGATGGTACCCTGGAGTTGCGCCGTAAGTAAACATCATGTCGTGAGTGAGTGTAGGGGATATTTTGAAACTATATTTGCAAAAGCGAATAAGAATAGGTTAGTTGTGTTAGAGAAAATCTCTAGCGTGTATTTATTATAAGGATTGAAGTGCGGACTAAGTGGCCATCGAGTAACTATCTATTAGTTGTTTTTTGTAAAGGAGAAATCGCCCTAGGGTAACCGAAGGATAAAAAACAGAGAAATTCGACTCGACCAAAGCCGTAAAATTAATTTATAATAAACCATAAATTTTTTCCACTTTATAAGGAGGCAAAATGAAAAAGAATAGCTGGATTTATAAAGTTTTTTTATTGACTTTTTTTCTGTCTATTTTATTTAGTACAATTACAAATTTGATTGCATATCATACTAATTTATTGATTATTTTTATTAGTTTAATTTTGGTTATAGTTATTGGTATTGTTTTTGATATGCTTGGAACTGCTAGTTTGACTTGTAAAGAGGCTTATTTTCATAGTATGAGTTCTCAAAAGATTAATGGCGCAAAAGAAGCAATTAGTGTTATAAAGAATAATGTAAGATTTGCTAATATTTGTAATGATGTTATTGGTGATGTTTGTGGTATTGTTAGTGGTGGATTGGGTAGTGTTCTGGCTCTATCTTTATCTAAAGTGTCAAATGTTTCATTAACAGTTTTATCTATTACTCTTGCTGCTTTTATATCTGCGTTTACTGTTGGAGGTAAAGCTGTTTTTAAGGGCGTAGCTATTAAAAACTGTAATCAAATTATATTTATGTTTGGTAAATTAAAAAGTTTATTTCATGTAAAGTAACTAGTATTATCTAGTTTTTTTTTATATAATTATTTTATGAAGAAGATTAATAAAGTTATTATGAGTATATTATTTTTAGTATTTTGCATTATTGCTGTTCTGGTTCATTTTGGATTAACTGGTTCTTTTGATACTACTATATATAAGTTTGTTATTGGTTTTAAGAGTGATACTTTAACTAAGGTACTTCTTTTTATAACGGATCTTGCTAGTGTTAAGGGTGTTGTGGCTTTATGTGTTATTTCTTTAATAGGTTTATTTTGGAAGTATTATAAATCTTTATTTTTGGTATTAAATGTGGTAGTTTCGACTATATTTAATGTAGTATTCAAAAATATTATGATGGTTCCAAGGCCTAATATTTTAAGGCTTGCGGAAGAGACCGGCTATAGTTTTCCTTCTGGCCATTCTATGGCTAGCGTAGCTTTTTATGGATTTGTTATTTATTTAGTACTAAGCAGCAAAATGAATAAGTGTTTAAAAATAATTATATCTTCTTTGCTTGTAATTTTGATTTTTGTTATAGGCTTTAGTAGAGTTTATTTGGGTGTTCATAATGCTAGTGATGTTATAGCGGGGCATGCGCTTGGCACAGCACTTTTATTTGCTGATATTATGATTTTTAAAAAGAAAGGACTGGTTGAATGAAAGCATTAGTAACTGGTGCCAGCAGTGGAATTGGAAAAGATATTGCGATTTATTTAGATAGTCTAGGTTGTGATTTAGTCTTAGTTGCTAGAAGTGAGGATAAATTAAAAGATATTTGTAAAAATTTAAAGAATGCTGAATATTATGTTTGTGATTTAAGTAAAAGGGAAGAGTGTTTTTCTTTATATGAGAAATTTAAGAATGCGAATATTGATTTTTTAGTTAATAATGCTGGTTATGGACTTTTTGGATATTTTGATGAGACAGATATGCAAAAGGAACTTGAAATGATTGATTTAAATATTACTGCAGTTCATATTTTGACTAAGTTATTTCTTAAGGATTTTGTTGTTAAGAATAAAGGTTATATTTTGAATGTTGCATCATCAGCTGGTTTTTTGGCTGGACCTTATTTAAGCACGTATTATGCTAGTAAAAATTATGTATTAAAACTTACAATGGCTATTAATGAGGAGTTAAAAACAAAAAATAGTAATGTTAGTATATCGGCATTATGTCCAGGACCGGTTGATACTAATTTTAACAATGTTGCAGGAGGTCATTTTAATACTAAGAGTTTGACTAGTGAGTATGTTGCAAAGTATGCTGTTGATAATACTTTAAGAAAAAAGATGATTATAATACCGTCATTAAAAATAAAACTTGGTGTATTTTTCTCAAGATTTTTACCATATAGGTTACTTTTGAAAATAGTTTATAGAATACAGGTTAACAAGCAAAAATAGAATTTATTTGGTATATTTGCTGGTTGTGATATAATATTAAAGGAGATGAATATATGATACTTGATGTAATTAAAACTGTTATTCTTGGTATTATCGAGGGGATAACTGAGTGGCTTCCAATTAGTAGCACCGGTCATATGATTTTGGCTAATGAGTTTTTGAAGCTTAATGTTAGTGCTGAATTTTGGGAGATGTTTGAAGTTGTAATTCAGCTTGGTGCAATATTTGCTGTTGTTGTTATTTGTTTTAAGGATTTATTTCCTTGGGGATTTAATAAAGATAAGAATGATACAAAAGAGACATTTAATTTATGGGGAAAGATAGTTGTTAGTTCGATTCCGGCTGCAGTTATTGGTTTGCTTTTTGATGATTTTATAAATACGCATTTCTTTAATTCGTGGACAGTTGCGATTATGCTTATTGTATATGGTATATTGTTTATAGTGATTGAAAAAAGACATAAGGGAAAGAAAGCTAGAGTAAATGATATTAATAAAATCTCATATAAAGACGCCTTTTTGGTTGGTGTGTTTCAGGCTTTAGCAATAATTCCAGGAACAAGTAGAAGTGGTTCAACGATTTTAGGTGGTCTTCTTTTAGGACTTGACAGGAGTGTTGCTACCAGTTATACTTTCTTCTTAGCGATACCTGCAATGGGGGGAGCTTCTTTACTTAAGCTTCTTAAGTTTGGATTTTCGTTTACATCTTCTGAGTTAATTATCTTAATTACAGGTATGATTACTGCTTTTATTGTTTCAATATTTGCAATTAAATTTTTATTAAAATATATAAGAAAGAATGATTTTACGGTATTTGGTTACTACAGAATTGTTTTAGGAATTATTGTTTCTTATTTAAGTAGGTGATTTTATGAAACAAAATATTATTTTAATAGTAATATTAATCGGATTATTTATATTTGGACTTTTAATTTATGATTTTAGTGATGCACTAGATGACGTTTTATATGATAATTCTTGGTATATTTATGAAGACGGAAATTTGAATAAAATGGATTTTAAAGATAATGAATTTTCGTATGTGAATGTGGATAGTGGTAAAGTAATTGATAATTATAAATCTTGTCATACTTTTAGATATAATCGTAGTATTAATGTTATTAAGTTAAATTGTAATATTAGTGAAAATAAAATTTATGTTTCTGGTTTTAGTAAAGATTCTTTGGTTATGCAGGTTAATGGAGTTGAGAAGACTTATTATGCGAGTAAGAATGAAGCTAATAAGTATGAGTTTATTAAAAATAATGGTTTAACTAAAGAAGAGTATGATAAATTAATTGATGTTGATTTTACTAAGTATTCTAGTATTATTCCAGCTGAGTTTGATACTCTACTTAATAGTAAAGAAACTAATTATGTTGCGGTTGTTAACAGTAATATTAATTATTTGAATGTTTCAAATTATGTGGCACTTGATAAGTTTGTTGCTGATGCAAAAAAGAATGTACTTCTTTTAAATGTCAGTAATATAACAAAAGAAGATGCTAAAAATTTGCATAGTAAAAGTGAGTATTTTAGTTCTGATGTTAAGGAGTATATTACGAATGAAATTAATATTTATTTGATTGGTAATAAGAAAATAAAATTTGTTACTAAGTTGGATTTTAAAGATTTGAAGAGTGCAAATGAATTTAAGGTTGAAGAGTAGCAGAAATGCTATGTCTTTTTTTAAGAGGTTATTATGAATGTTTTAGTTACTGGTGGAGCTAGAGGTCTTGGTCTTGCAATATCTTTGTATTATTTGAAAAATAAGCACCATGTTATAGTTAATTATAATAATAGTGAGGAGAAGGCCTTTGAGTTAAAAAATAAATATGGTGATAAAGTTACTCTAGTTAAGGCAGATATATCTGATGAATCAGAAGTAAAAAGGATGTTTGAAAATCTTGGAAGTATAGATATTATAATTAATAATGCTGGAATAGCTAGGGATTGCGATCCTTTTGATAAAACTGCAGAAGATTTTTTAGAGGTTCTTAAAGTTAATTTAGTTGGGACATTTCTTGTCAGTAAATATGCTGTAAATCATGTGGATAAAGGTTGTATAGTTAACATTTCATCTACAAATGCACTTGACACATATTATCCAGAGAGTATGGATTATGATGCATCTAAAGCTGGGGTTATTTCACTAACACATAATTTTTCTCTTTATTTAAAAAATAGAAATATTAGGGTAAATGTCATATGCCCTGATTGGATAGATACTGATATGAATTTAGGTTTAGATGAAGAGTATAAAAAGAGTTTAGGTGAGTTTTTGAAGCCGGAAGAAGTTGCAAAAGTTGTATATGATGTTAGTATGGATGAAAATATTAATGATGCAGTTATTAGGGTAGGTGATAATAGTGTTAAATAGTAAGATTTTAGAGATTGAAAAAAGTTTAGAAGATGAATTTAAGAAAATAGAAAATGTTTGTTTTGCAAATAGTGAAAAAGTGCTTAGTGCTTTTCATAAATTTAATTTAAATACTGGGGACTTTAATGGTACTACTGGTTATGGGTATGGAGATGCTGGAAGAGATAAGATTGATGAGATATTTGCTGATGTTTTTCATGCAGAAAAAGCACTTGTTAGAACTCAGTTTATTAGTGGGACTCATGCTTTAACGGTTTCTTTATTTGGCTTGTTAAGGCCTGGAGATAAGTTTGTATCTATAACCGGAAAGCCATATGATACATTAGAGCCAGTGATTGGAATAACTCCTAATCAAAGTTCTCTTAAGTCTTTTGGTATTGATTTTGATTATATTGATTTAAAAAATGGGGATTTTGATTATAATAAAATAAGTGGTGTTATTAATGATGATATAAAACTTATACATATTCAAAGGTCAATTGGGTATGCTAGCAGAGATACATTAAGTATTGAGAAAGTTTCTAAAGTGATTGATTTTATTAAAAATATAAATTCTGAAATTATTATTTTTGTAGATAATTGTTATTGTGAATTTTGTAATTCTTTGGAGCCAACCGATGTTGGTGCTGATGTTGTTGTTGGATCACTTATAAAAAATTTAGGTGCAGGAGTAGTTAACAATGGTGCATATGTTGTTGGAAAGGCAAAGTATGTGGAATTAATTGCTGAAAGATTAACAGTTCCTGGGCAAGGGGATCATGTAGGGCCAAGCTTAGGACAAAATAAAAGTTTTCTTTTAGGACTTTATATGGCACCTAGTGTTGTTGCAAGCGCTTTAAAGGTAAAGTTACTTACTAAGAAGCTTTGTGAAGTAAATAATGTTTCTTATATTAATGGTGCTACTAATGATATAGTACTGGGAATTTGTTTTGGTGATGCAAATAAGCTTTCTAGATATGCTAAGTGTATTCAAAAGATGAGTGCAATTGATTCAGCTTTTGTTCCTGAAGAGACTGATATGCCTGGATATGATAGTAAGATAATAATGGCAAGTGGGTCTTTTGTTGATGGCTCAAGCATAGAATTATCTTGTGATGCACCTTTAAGGGAGCCTTATATTTTATATCAGCAGGGGTCACTTACTTATGATTATGGAAAATTAGCAGTTTGTAAAGCTTTTGAAGAAATCTTTGATGGAGGAAACTATGAGTAATAAAATAGTTAATTGGCTTATTGGTTTGTTTGGAGTTAGTAGTACGGGTCTTTTGGGAAAATATTTATTGGTGTTCTTTATTTCTTTAATGCCTATATTGGAACTTCGTGGAGGACTTATTGCAGCTGCTTTATTAAAGCTTCCAGCACTTCCTTCATATTTGATAAGTATTTTAGGAAATATTATTCCGATTCCACTTATACTTTGGTTTTTAGATGCTGTATTTGCTTTTATGAAGAAACATAATATTCTAACTGGTTTTGTTTCTTTTTGTGAAAGAAAAGGTAATGAGAAGAAGGATAAGATAGAAAAATTAGGTTTCTGGGGACTAGTTCTATTTGTTGGTGTTCCACTTCCTGGAACTGGGGCATGGACAGGCTGTTTAATAGCAACAATTCTTAGAATGGATAAAAAGAAAGCCTTTTTAGCAGCAATTCTTGGAGTAATTATGGCAAGCATAATTATGATGCTTGTGTCTTATGGATTTTTAGCAAATATCTTTTAAAGTATTTGCTTCTTTTTTTTCTTTTTGCTATAATAGTTTTATTGTTTTAAAGGATAGGCATGAGAAATTATTTTAAATATTTGATAGTTATAGTGCTTTTAGTAAGTGCAATTTATTTGATAGATTTTAAGGATGAAAGTAAAAGTACTGATAAGATAAATAAAGACGAGATGGTGGCAATTAAGCTTGATGATAATAAAACTGATGAACCTTTGTTAAAGCTTGGTAAAGAAACTGTTTATGGTGGACTAACGCGTGATGAACTAGTCTTAAGGCTTAATAATAATTTATATGATACTTTAGCAGGTACTGGTGAGTATTTTGCTGATTATGCGATTAAAACAGGATTAGATCCATATTTAGCAGTTTCAATTGTTAATTTGGAAACTGGTTGTAAATGGGGATGCTCTTATTTAACGAAGTATAATTATAATATTGGTGGGCTTAGAAGTAATGGTAGTTATATGAGTTTTTCAACATTACATGATGGAATTACTTATTATTTAGATTTACTTTATTATAATTACTGGTTAAAGGGTCTTACTACTGCAGAACTTATGAATAGTAAATATGCTGAAAGTACTACATGGGCAGATAAAGTTAATGCGTATTATAATGCAATTATATCTAGTTAGGTATAATTGTTTTTTTATGTGCTTTTTGTTATTATATTGTAGGAGGATAAGTATGAAGTATAAGTGTCGTCATTGTAATTTTATTCATTTTGGAAGTATGCCGGATGGATATGTTTGTCCACTTTGTCACTCAGGCCTTTTTGAATTTGATTTAATAGAGGAAGAGGAGAAAGTTTATAATAGAGTAGAAACTGATGAAAGATGTGTTTTTAGAGTAGAGGAGAAGTGTCATAATTGTGGGGCGTGCTCTAGGACTTGTGAGAAGGTTTTAGCTAGTTCTGATAGGAAGGTCTGCTTAGGATGTGGTCAGTGTATTTTAACTTGTCCATTTGGAGCATTAGTACCTAAGTATGATTATTTAGATGTTTTAGATATTATTAGAGCACATGATAAGAAGGTTATTGCAATTACTAGTCCTGCAGTTAGAGTAGCATTAGGTGATGCATTTAATATGGATTATGGTACGTTTTTAGAAAAGAAGATGGTTGGAGCTTTAAAATCGCTTGGCTTTGATATGGTGTTTGATACATCTTTTGGTGCTGATTTAACTTCAATTTATGAAGCGATGGAGTTAGAGGAGAGAATAAAAGATAAGAAGAATTTACCAATGTTTTCAAGTTGCTGTCCATCTTGGGTAAGTTATGCGAATAATTATGTTCCTCTTATTAAAAATAATTTATCTTCTTGTAAAAGCCCGATTGGAATGATAGCTAGTGTTTTAAAAAAATATTTTTATAAGGATGCTATTATTGTAGCGATTACTCCATGTACAAGCAAGAAGCTTGAGATTTTAAGTGGTGATACTGATTATGTGTTAACAACTAGCGAGTTATCTAATATGATTAGGGAAACTGGTCTTGTTTTTGAGGATATTAAAGATGCTGATTTTGATAGTTTTTCAGGGTCAGGCTCAGGCACTTATTTTGGTGCTAGTGGTGGAGTGACTTTATCTGTTTTAAAGTGTTTATATTATTTTAGAACTGGTAATGATTTATCTAATAATGAGGTATTAGTTAAGGATAAAGAGTTTTATAAGGAATATAGATTAAAGATAGGACGTAATGTTATTAAGTGTGCGTCTGTTAGTACGATGGGCAATTTACTTAAAGTTTTGCTTATTAAGGATGAGTTTGATTTCATAGAGGTAATGAACTGTGAAGGTGGATGCGTGTTTGGAGGCGGACAGGTAGTACTTCCAGCTAATAAGAAAGATGAAATTATTAAGTCGAGAGCTCTTGCACTAAAAAAGAACATGCGAAAAGGAAATTCTTTTCCATATAAAAACCCACTTGTTAGTGAGCTTTATGATGAATATGGTGATGAATTAGAAGGCGTTCTTCATAATTAGAGAACGTCGTCTTCGTCAAAACCCAATGTATATTTGGCTATGTAAATTGGCCTTTTTTTTATTTCTATGTGCATTTTTGCGATATACTCTCCAAGGATACCGATTGCAAGTAAGTTAAGTCCGCCAAATAATAGGATTAGACTTATGATAGAGGCGTATCCTGGTACATCAATTCCTTTTATAAGGGTTTTAATGATGATTACTAACAAATAGATAAATGCACCGATGCTTGTTAAAGAACCAATAACAGTTGCTATTCTTAGTGGTTTATTAGAGAAATTAACAATTCCATCCCAAGCATATTTGAATGATTTTGTTATGTTAAAGTTTGATTTGCCAGCGTGTCTTTCTTCGACGTTGTATGGCATGTATTTAGTTTTGAAACCTACCCATGAGAAGATTCCTTTAGAGAAACGATTATTTTCAGTTAAGCTGATAATAGCGTCAACCATTTCTTTTCTAAACATTCTAAAGTCTGATACACCATTTTTGAATTTTGTGTCGCTTATCATGTTGATGAATGTGTAGAAACCACCTTTTAGGAATCTGGCTAGAACACTTTCATTTGAACGTTTAGCGTTAATCATAGCTACTTGGTCGTATTCTGGATTTTCTTCTAAGAATTTTAACATTTCAAGAAGATAAGATGGGTTTTGCTGAAGGTCACCATCAACGATTACGGTATATTCTGCATTGGCATGAGTAAGTCCAGCGTACATAGCAGCGTCTTTACCGAAGTTTCTTGAGAAGTTAATAAATCTTACGTGTTTTTTATCCTTTATATATATATCTTTAATTTTGTTTTCAGTTTCATCTTTTGAGCCGTCATTTATAAAAATTAATTCGTATTTAATGTCTTTTAAGCTTTCAGTTAATTTTTCATGCATTAGCTCAATGTTTCCAGCTTCGTTATAGCATGGAATAATTACATTTAATTTCATTTTGCACCTCTTCATAATTATATCACAGTGCTTGCTTTATTGTAAAATGTATGTTATTATACTTTCGCTTTGGAAGGGGTAATTATGGATATTAATTATGCTTTTAATAAGATTTGTTTATATAGCACTATTCTTGGGTATGGAAAGAAGAGTAATGCTGGAAGTTTAATTCAGTGTGATAATGTAAATCTTTATAGTAGTGTAAATGAATCTATTAAGGGTAATTCTAGATTATTATGTTTGTCTGTTAAGATTGTACAAGGAGATAAAGTAGTAGGTTTATATAATAGTGAGTATATGTTTCCAAAAGGATATGCTTCTATTTTTTCGGGTTTAAGAGGAAGTAAGCTTAATGAGTTTATTGATGTTATGCTTAGTACTGCAACATGTAAGGCATCTTTTAGTGCTTGTGAAGAGTGCAGTTTCGGAATGGTAAATAATATTGTAAATTTTGGCAGCAAACTTGGTACAGTAGATGATAGAACTAAATTGATAGCAAAATAGTTTTATCATTTTTTTGTTGTTTTTTTGCAGTTTTTGACTTATAAAGGCTTGCAAAACATAGAATATACTGGTATAATTAGCCTTGGTTTGACTGGCTTAGATGTGCGAGGTTGCTGATACGCTAGGTGATGTTGTTAAAATGTTATCTATAAAATATCGGGTTATTCGTGACGGAGCTATGTTTATACTAGATATGAACGAAGGGAGGACATTTACATGTCAAAAGTAAGAAT
>JAUNFK010000002.1 GCA_030525085.1 bacterium | reverse complement strand
ACCAAAGAAAAAGTAAACACATCTTTTTTGTGTCTACTTTTATTTTACAACTTCAAAAAAAATCTTAATGGTTTCTTTTTTTAATCATTTATTTATGTTAATATAATATATATAGTTAATCATAAACTTAAGTGAGAAAAGAGGACTAAAATGTTAGAAAAATTATATCTTAAAGTAAGAAATGCGTATAGAAAAGTAAGTGTTAAAATAATTAATAAATGGCATTATCATCATAAAAAGTTGCCAAAAAATGTCAAATATTTTGAGGGAAGTTTATATGATGCTGTATACGAAAGTGCACTAAAATACCCATACAACACCGCTATAGAATATGAAAACAATCAAATAACTTACAAACAATTAATTAAAAGAATAAATAAAGTTGCTAAAGCATTAAAAGCTTTAGGCGTTCAAAAAGGCGATAAAGTTACAATTTGTATGCCAAATACTCCAGAAGAAGTAACAATGTTCTATGCGATAAATGAAATTGGTGCTGTTGCAAATATGATTCATCCGTTATCAAGTGAAAAGGACATAGAGTATTATTTAAATAAAAGTAATTCTAAGATAATGCTTTGTATAGATATCGCGTATAAAAAAGTCAGTAACATCATCGACAACACTGCTTTAGAAAAAGTTATTGTAACCAGCGCAACAAAATCTATGGAAAGAATAACTGCTTTCCTATATTGGTTAGTAAAAGGAAGAAAAATAAATATTGAAGAGACAGAAAAAATAATTTTATGGGACCATTTTATTTCAAAAGCAAATGAATACACTGAAGATCCTTATGAACTTGTATCTTCACAAGACCCAGCAGTAATTCTCTATAGTGGTGGAACAACTGGCAAACCAAAAGGAGTAGTAATATCAAATTATTCATTTAATGCCCAAGCTCTTCAAAGTAAATACACAGAACCAGAAGCACTAGAGCCAGAAAATGCCTTCTTAACTTTTTTACCAAACTTTCATGCATTCGGCATTGGCATTTGTACACATACACCATTGTATAACGGCATGAGAGCAATACTAATTCCACAATTTAATGCAAAAAAATTCAAAAAATACGTAAGAAAATATAAATTTAATGTTTTATGTGGAGTACCAACTTTATATGATGCAATATCAAAAATGAAATTTCGTAAAAATGAATTAAGTATTCTTAAATTAGTAGTTTGTGGTGGCGACGCCATGAGTATAGATTTAAAAAACAGAGTAAATGAATTTTTACATGATTATGGGTGTGAAACAGAACTAAAAATAGGCTACGGACTTACAGAATCATCTGGAGTAGTATCATTATCGCCTAATGGAATACTTAATGAATCAGACGTAATTGGGTATCCATTTCCAAATACTGAATTTAAAATAATAGATATCAATACTAAAAAAGAAACACCATTAGAAGTAGATGGTGAATTAATAATAACTGGACCAAATGTCATGCTAGGCTACCTTGAAGAGCCAGAAGAAACAAATAATACATTATTTGAAATGGAAGGGAAAATCTGGCTTCATACAGGTGACATCGCCTGCGTTGATAAAAGAGGATTATTTCATTATAAATCAAGACTAAAAAGAATGATTATAACAAGCGGATATAACGTTTACCCATCACATGTTGAAGAAATTTTGACTAATCATGAAGCAATATTAAAATGTGCCGTTATCGGTGTCAAAAACGAATCAAAAGGAGAAATAGTTAAAGCCTTTATCGTGCTAAGAGAAGGTTATAATAATCTTCTAACAAAAAGTAGCATTCAAAAATATATGAAAGAAAACTTAGCAAGATATGAAATACCTAGAGAAATAAGATATATAGATGAACTACCAACAACCTTAGTCGGAAAAATAGCATATAAAGAATTAGAAAAAATGGATTAAAAAACAGCGATATGCTGTTTTTTTTATTAACGCATATAATATATTATGAGAAAATATTTATATATTATATTAATAATTATGTTTTTATTAGCATTTACGTTTTCTGTTAGTGGAGCTTCAAGTACTTTCCCACTACTAGGTAAAACCATCATCATAGATGCAGGGCATGGCAAATACTCTTATACACAGCTGGTTATATATTAAAATCCCAAAAAATTTTAATAAATCTATTATTGTTATCATCTTTTTTTCCAATTAAAATTTTTTCTATAAAATCATTAACAATTCGTCTATTAAGTTTAGTAATGTGAGTATATTTTTTTAATATATTATTTTTATTGTCATCAACAGTTTTTTTTATATTTGATCTGTTTATTTCTTTTTTTATTTCCTTAATCCTTGAACTAAAGTTATCCACATCTTTTTGATATTTACTTTTCAATATAACAAATTCATCAGTAGTAATTATCCCTTCTATTTTATCTTCATATAACATAACCAAATGTTCATTTTTTTTATTTAATTTTTTTTCTATATCTTTTTTTTCATTTTCTAATATTATAATATCTTTCTCACAATCATAACTTTGCTTTTTTAAAGAATAATATTTTTCTATTTTTTCGGTACTATAATATTTTTTTATAATTTTATTTATTTCATTTAAAACTAATTCTTCTAAAACATCATAACTAATATATCCATTATTATCACATTGAATTCCACCAGTTTTTTTATGATTTCCACAATGTAAGTAAGCTTTCTTTAATAATTTTTCTTTTGAACCTGATTTACTATTATTTTTTTGAAAAGCCTTACCACAAACGGCACAGTAAACTTTTCTACTAAAAATATGAATATCACCATTTTTCCCAGGACGAGATCTTGATTTTGATGTCGTAAAAATATCCAGTTTATCATTAATCGAAGAGTACAAATCGTTATTTAAAGTGCTTATCTTTTCTCTTAAATTACCGTATTTATTAGTTATAAGCTTAATATCGTCACTTATTAAATCATTTTCTAATTCTTTTATTGCAGTGTTTATTTCTTCACTTTTTACTTTCTCAATACTTAAATTTTTGAGACATTCTTTAACATAACATATCAATTGAGTTGAACATTTTCTAGCATTATCTAAATCAATTTTAAATTTTCTATCAGCAAATTTTTTCCTGACTGTATTAGAAACATCTGAATCTACAATTCTATCGTGTGCACATGCTATAATACTTTGTTCGTTTCTTGGAACCTTCCTGTACCTCTTAATGTTATAAGCAACTTTCTCAGTTCTATGTTGGATTAAAATACCGTCGTAAGTCTCATCTAATAATATTTTTTTTATTGTATCTGTGTTCCAAAACTCGGCACCATTCGGAGCTTTACCACAAACAAATTTTAAACCATGTAATTTTTTATATTTACTTGGAGTTGGTATTTTTCTCTCATTAAGACATTGACAGATTTTATAATATCCATATCCATTAGCATACATAGAATATATTTCTCTTACAACTTTAGCTGCTTCTTCATCTACTACTAAATGATACATATCATCCGGATCTTCCATATAACCGTATGGAGCAAAAGAGCCTGTCCATTGTCCAGCATCATTTTTAGCTCTTAAAGTTTTTTTAGTATTTATAGACTGTTCTTCAAGTTTCCATTCGTCTACCATTGCGGTTATTTGACTCGATTTTTTATTTCCCTTGTTAAAAGTATCAATATTATCTACAATACTTAAAAATCTAATATTCCATTCTATAAACTTTTTATGTAAATATTTTTCTACAAATTCGATACTCCTTGCAAATCTAGCTTGAGTCTTGCAAATATAAATATCTGTATTTCCAAGCTCACAAAACCGAAGCGTTTTATTCCATTCAATACGTGACCTGTCACTTCCACTTATATCTTCTTCATAGAATATACCAACAACTTTAATTTTTTTATCATTACAATAAGATAACAACATTAATATTTGATTTAAAATGCTTTTACTAACATTACCTTCTTCTTTATCCAAATCTTCCTGAGATAACCTAACATACATGATTCCTCTTTTTTCATGACTATGTAAAGAATCAAATGGAGTCTTTTTTACAAAACAATCTGGGTTATTTTCTTTGGATACATTTAATAAATCTCTTAAATAATCTGTTATATATTCTAAATTGTCTTCAGAGAGTAACTTTTTAATCATCTTAAATTCAGTTGTTTTCAAATAATCAATATTTAAACTTGACACGTTACGCAAGTTGCTGCATTCAGAGTCTTTTTCATTCTCTAACATAAATATTCCTTTCGTAATTAATAAAAAAATACGACATAATCAATCTATAATAAAATTACACAACGTTGAAACTTTTTACTTCATTATTAAAACTTGAAATAATCACTGCCCACTTTTTATTAAATATCTCAGTTAATTCGTCTTCATTTTTAGCGTTTGTTATAAATTCATTTTCAATTATATAATTTGTTTTATTTTTAATATAAAAATTCCTCCTTAAGAATACTTTAAGTTTCTAGTTCAATTTATGAAAATACTTTAAATTAAATAACTAATTAGCTACTTTATTTGCAATGTATCAATTTATAAAAAACAAATTATATGATATGATTTAATATAGAAAGCTGGTGTTATTATGCAGTATATATGTTATGCTAATCAAGGATTTCCAAAAGAACAATTTAAAAAAATATTTAAATCAAAAATAACTAAAAAAACAATTTATGATTACATGGAAATTTTGAAAAAAAATGGAATTAATAATCCAAACATATTATTTGAATTAGAACAAAAAGGCTGTACATATGCATATATTGCTAATGCCATAATTACTAAAATTATAATAGACTCAAGTCAAGAGTTAACAGATTCAGTTATTAAAGAAATTTTCGGATTTTCATTAAGTCATGATGATGAAACACTTGACTGTAATATGTTGATGCTTGATATGTTTGCATTTTTATACGATAAAGTTAAATTAACTGTACATAAATATCAGACTTATCATTACAAAAATGCTGTATCAGCAGCAAAAGATTTACTTGGCAAAGATTTTGCTAGCGAGCAAGAAGCAATTATAGAACTTTTTAATAATGGTATTATTTCAGACGGAATCGATGAGATAACCAAAGAAAATAGATATAAAAACGTCAAACCAATTAACGAAGTAATACTTGGGTCATATCCAGAAATTGCAAAATCATTACTAAACATTAACGATGAAAATATGGATAAAGAAAAATTAAAAAAACTCTTAGCAGAAAAGGATATTACATTTGAAGAACATGATAATTCTCCAGAATCGAAATTATCTGGGTTAATAAAAAGCAATATTAATGCATGGATAAATTATTATTTATTAGAAAAAAATATAAGAATTGAATTTACAAGTGAACCTCTTGTAATAAATAACAGGACATATGAAGAGTTTCAAGAATATTTAAAAGAATTGTTAAATGAAGGATATGTATTAGAAGTTGCTTCTTCTCCAAACAGTGATACATTTATAACATCAAACAAAGAAAAAGTAGGCGTATCTTCTAAAGAGGCAGGACACAGTATGTTAATTGTAGGGTTTGATGAAAATAATGACATAGTAGTTTCATCATGGGGCAAGGATTTTACTATTCCTAAACAAAATTATAAAAATTTTCAGTATACAAAAGCATTAATAAAAACACCTATAACAAAAACAATTCCGAATAAAAAAGAAATATAACTGTGCATAAAGGTATGCTGCACACGGTGGTAAGGATGGTGGTGCAGAAATAGAAGGCGTCAAAGAAAAAGATATCAATCTAAATATAGCTTTCGCACTAAAAAACGCCCTAGAAGAAAAAGGAGCTAATGTTATTTTAACTCGAAATAGTGATAAAGATTTAAGCGATGAAAATGCTAAAAGACGTAAAAAAAGTGACTTCGACAAAAGAATCGAAATCATCAATAACACTAATCCAGATATATACTTGTCTATTCATCAAAATATTTTTTCGAGTACAAAATATCGTGGAGCTCAAGTATTCTATGTAACTAATAATCATAATAACAAAACCCTAGCAGAGCAACTTCAAAAAGAACTAAACGAATTTACAAAAACGAATCGCAAATCTAAAAAAATGACTGGAAAATACATGTATGATAAATTAAATCCAACAGGCGTATTAATAGAATGTGGCTTTTTATCTAACTACTTTGACAGAACCAATTTATTAAATGAAAACTATATAAAAAAACTTTCGGCAAAAATAACCGAAGCTCTGATAAATTATTTTTATGCGTAAATTCATAAAATTTTCATAATATAATTATATGATTTATCCGGAATGTGTGATATAATTCAATAATAGGTGAGACTATGAAGATGAAAGTCTTTAAAACAATTCAAGAACAAATAAGTATCCTTGAAAACAAAGGTCTTATTATTGACGACTATCTTTCCACAGAAGATATTCTTATTCGTGAGAATTATTTCTTCATTAGTGGCTATCGTCATTTATTCCTAAAAAGCCCAAAAGATCGTAATTTTATCAAAGGCACTACCTTTAGAGAATTATATTCACTATTCAATTTTGATAGGCAAATAAGAAACATATTTTTCAAGAATTTACTGATAATAGAAAACAACCTAAAAAGTATTATTTCTTATCAACTATCTAAAAAATATGGTTTTAGGGAAAAAGATTATTTGAGACAAGAAAACTTTACAAAAGTACCTGAAAAACAAAGACAACTAAATGATACTCTAAAAAAGATGAAACGCCAAATAAGAGTAAATGGCTCCCAGCATTCTGCAACAAGCCATTACCTAAAAAACTATGGATACGTTCCTCTATGGGTAGTTGTAAAAGTTTTATCATTTGGAATAGTTGGTGAACTATACACAGTTATGAAAAGGGAAGACCAAGAAGAAATTGCCAGCATCTATGACTTATCAGTTAATAGTCTTCTGACATATCTACCAATCCTATCTAATTATCGTAATCTATGCGCTCATGAAGATATTTTATATGATCACCGAACTCAAAAAATAATCGGAGACACAAAATATCATGACGGTCTAGAAATACCAACTACCGATGGTGAATACATCTATGGTAAAGATGACCTTTTTGCTTTAATCATTATTTTAAAACAACTTTTAAGACCAGAAGAATTTCGCTTACTTATTAACGAATTAAGCTATGAAATAGACGTTCTTTGTGGAAAACTTAAAGTTATAAACATTGGGAAAGTCCTTGATACTATGGGATTTCCAAGAAATTTTAGAGATATATTAGATTTATAGGAGGAAAAATGAAAAAGGATAAAAGTAAAATTCTTGTATATGTTGTTATATTTTTAGTAGCTCTAGGACTAGGAAGCGTAGGTATGTACTACGGAATAAAATACTATAAACCATTAAGTCAGACTGTAGTAAATAAATTAGAAAAAGAAGTTACAGTAACTGACTCTGGTATTGCTGACGCTGTAGAAAAACTATATGATGCCGTAGTAGTTGTAGAATCTTATCAAAAAGGTACACTAGTAAGTAGTGGTAGTGGTTTTGTATATAAAACCGAAGGAGATAATGCATACATCTTAACAAACAACCATGTTATCTCTGGAGCAACAGAAGTAAAAGTAAAATTCACAAATAACACAACAGAAACAGTTAAAGTAGTTGGCAGTGATGAATACTCAGATATTGGTGTTCTATCAATAGATAAAGATAAAATAATAAAAGTAGCTGAAATAGGTAGCACAGAAAGTACTCGTTTAGGAGATACCGCATTTGTAATAGGTACCCCACTTGCATCAGAATACTCATGGACAGTTGCAAGAGGTATCATCAGTGGTAAAGATAGACTTGTAGAAGTAAATGCTAGTAACTCTAGCGTATCTTCATGGGTAATGAATGTAATGCAAACTGACGCTGCAATCAATAGTGGTAACTCAGGTGGTCCAATCGCAAATGCAAACGGTGAGGTTATTGGTATCACAAACATGAAACTAGTTAGTAGTGGAGTAGAAGGCATGGGATTTGCTATTCCAATCGAAGATGCTACGAAAATAGCAGAAACACTAATTAAAGGTGGAAAAATCGAGCGTCCAGTACTAGGAGTTGGTACTTTAGATGTTTCTAATACAGATGCACTTATTAGAGAATATGGTATCTCACTAAGTAAAAATATCACTGAAGGTGCAGTTGTTGGATATGTTCAAAAAGGCTCTCCAGCTGATAAAGCAGGATTAGAAAAAGGTGACGTTATCACAAAATTCGGAGACTATGATATTAAAAGTTCTTCATTCTTAAAATATTACTTATATAAATATAATGTTGGCGACAAAGTAGAACTAACATATATAAGAGGAACAAAAACCGAAACAAAAACGATAACCTTAAGTCAAACCGCAGAATAAAGACTTTTAAAGAAGTCTTTTTTTTGTTATACTTGGTTGTAGGTGATACCATGGGATTTATTCAGTTCGCACTTAAAGGAAACTACAAAAGACATTACCAAAATCTAAAAAAAATTTCCAAAAAAACTGGTAAAAGTGCAAATTTAATGTTTATAGATACAGCTGTTTCAGCGCTTATTTTTAAATCAGGCCTTCAAGACTATTTAAATTACGAATTTTATAACAAATCATTTAAAGAAAGAAAAGAATATGCAACAATTGGTTACCAAAATAATTTTTATGAATTAGCAGCCAATGTCAAATACGCACCATTCTTCTCAAACAAAGTAAACTTTCACAAAAATTTTAGTGAATTTACTAAAAGAAAATTTGTTTCATACGATGACGGTTTTTCTAAAGTAAAAGAATTTATTAGTTCGCATAAAGAATTTGTTCGTAAGCCAATCAGTGGTTTAGGCGGCAAAGACGTTGAAAAAATAAATGCAAAAGACATTAAAGATTTAAAAACATTCTACGAAAAATTAAAAGAAGAAAACTGCTTAATTGAAGAATTAGTTATTCAAGATGATGAATGGGGCAAACTAAATCCCAAAAGTATAAACACACTAAGAATTGTAACCAAGTGTATTGGCGGTCAAAGTGAAATTCTTTTTGCTGTTGCTAGAATTGGTGCAGGCAAAACTATTGCTGACAACTTTCATCAAGGAGGAGTAGGTGTTAAAATAAATACAGCTAAAGGCATTCTTGAAGGTGAAGCAATTGATAAAGAAGGAAATACTTCAGAATACACTAATGACACTCACATTAAAGTAAACGGGTACAAAATACCATACTGGAAAGACATCAAAAAAATGGTTAATAAGGCAGCAAAAGTTAATGATAATGTTAACATCATAGGCTGGGATGTCGCTATTAGCAAAGATGGACCACTTATTATTGAAGGAAACAGAGGCCCAGGAATGGACATTGTACAAGTGTTATATAAAAGAGGCGTAAAGCCAGATTTAGAAAAAGTCAAAAAAGAAATAATCGCCTATCAAAAAGGAAAATAATTAGAAAGAGATGATAACATGTTAAAAGCAGGAATAGTAGGTCTACCAAATGTAGGAAAAAGCACCTTATTTAATGCCATAACAAAAAAGAATATACTAGCAGCTAACTACCCATTTGCAACAATCGACCCAAATGTTGGTGTAGTAACAGTACCAGATGAAAGACTAGCATACCTAGAAAATTTATACATGCCAGAAAGAACAATACCAACAACATATGAATTTACTGACATTGCGGGACTAGTAAAAGGTGCATCTAATGGTGAAGGATTAGGTAATAAATTCTTAAGTCATATTAGAGAAGTAGATGCTATCGTTGAAGTAGTAAGATGCTTTGAAAATGGTGATATCATTCACGTTGAAGGAAATGTTGATCCAATTAGAGACATCGAAATAATAAATGTAGAATTAATAATCTCAGATTTAGAAATTGTTCAAAATAGAATAAGTAAAATTGCTAAAAAGTGCGAAATGACAAAAGATAAAGCAGAACTTTTAGAATTTCAAACATTAAAAAAGTGTGAAGAGGCTCTACTTCAAAATATACCTCTTAGAAGACTAGACTTAACAAAAGAAGAAAAAGCATCATTAAAAGCCTTTTGTTTTATCACACTAAAACCAATTATATATATGACAAACGTTAACGAAGATGACGCCATTGTAGGTCATAACAAATACACAGATTTAGTAAGCGAGTACGCATCAAAAGAAGATGCTAGTGTAATCGTAGTATGTGCTAAAATGGAAAGTGAACTAGCAGAGCTAAACGAAGATGACAAAAAAGAATTCCTAAAAGAAATGGGTATTACATCATCTGGTTTAGATAAACTAATATATGCAACATATGATTTACTTGGCTTACAAACATTCTTTACGTCAGGAAAAGACGAATGTAGAGCATGGACATTTAAAAAGGGCATGAAAGCTCCAGAATGTGCTGGAATTATTCATAGTGACTTTGAAAGAGGCTTTATTAAAGCCGAAGTAATGTCATTTGACGATCTTAAAACATATGGAAGCGAATTAAAAGTAAAAGAAGCTGGTAAAATGCGCTTAGAAGGTAAAGACTATTTAATGCAAGACGGTGACATTTGCTACTTCAGATTCAACGTATAAGGAGGAAAAATGTGCGGATTTTGTGGATTTAAGGATAAGAAATCAAAAAAAGAAAAAGAAAAAATAATAAAAAATATGGCTGATAGAATCATTCACCGTGGGCCAGATAGTGACGGATATTACGTTGATGAGAACGTTGCTCTAGGCTTTAGAAGACTATCAATAATTGACTTAAAAGGCGGCAGTCAGCCAATTTATAACGAAGATAATACCATTGCAATTACCTTTAACGGAGAAATCTATAACTACCAAAGTCTCCGTGAAGAATTAATTAACAAAGGACATATTTTTAAAACAAATACTGACACAGAGGTAATCGTTCATGGATATGAAGAATGGGACACAGAAGTCTTTAATAAACTACGTGGAATGTATGGAATCATCATCTATGATATTAAAAAAGAAAAAATAATTGGTGCAAGAGACATCTTCGGAATTAAACCATTTTATTATTACAAAAATAAAGGCTTATTCATGTTTGCCTCAGAAATAAAATCATTCCTATCACACCCAGACTTCAAAAAAGAACTAAATGATAAAGTTTTAAGTATGTATTTATCTTATGGAACAAATCATATGGAAGAAACTTTCTTCAAATATACATACAAACTAAGACCAGGCCATTTCTTTATTTACCAAAATAACAAATTAGAAATAAAAGAATATTTTAAATTAGCTTATGATAAAGAAGACAAACCATTTGAAGAATACGAAAAAGTATTAAAAGAAACAATTGAAAGTTCAATTAAATACCACCAAATAAGTGATGTTGAAGTAGGTTCATATTTAAGCGGTGGAGTTGACTCTTCATACGTTGTAGCTGAAGCAAAACCAAATAAAACATTTACAGTAGGTTTTGACGGTAAAGGCTTTTCTGAAATTGAATATGCAAAGGACTTATCAGA
The DNA here is from genome assembly GCA_030525085.1 of bacterium. Classification (GTDB taxonomy): domain Bacteria; phylum Bacillota_I; class Bacilli_A; order RF39; family UBA660; genus CAG-533. The sequence goes on along the minus strand of JAUNFK010000002.1, from coordinate 52,786 downwards.
CCACTTCAAAATAAAGCATTACTCAAAAGTAATAAGTGCTGATGAATTCTTTGATATTTTGCCAACAGTCGAATATCATTTAGATGAACCAAGCGCAAACGTATCAGCCGTGCCACTATACTTTTTAAGCCAGCTTGCAAGAAAACAAGTTAAAGTAGTTCTTTCAGGTGAAGGCGCAGATGAAATGTTTGGCGGCTACAACGAATATAACCTAGAAGGCCTAGAAAAATTCTATAACAAAGTGCCACTATTCTTAAGAAAAGGAATAGGTGCAGTATCAGATAAACTTCCATATTTCAAAGGAAAACATACTATCGAAAAATATAGTAAGCCTCTAGAAAAAAGATATTATAATAAAACAGAAATGTTCTTAAGTGAAGATGCTCAAAAAATTCTTATGCCAAAATACAAAACAAATCTATCTCCGTTTGACTTATGTGCACCTTACTATAACGAAGTAAAAGGCAAAGATGACGTTCAAAGAAAAATGTATATTGACTTAAACTTCTGGCTTCCAAATGATATCCTACTTAAAGCAGATAAAATGAGTATGGCAAACTCTGTTGAATTAAGAGTTCCATTCCTAGATAAAGAAGTTTGGAAACTTTCAAAAAAAATACCAACAAAATATATGGTTAAAGATGGCGAAACTAAATATATTTTTAGAAGAATAGCTGACGAAAAAATTCCAGAAGAATGGGCAAAACGTAAGAAAAAAGGTTTCCCAGTACCTTTCGGTAAATGGATAAGAGAAGAAAAATACTATAATAAAGTAAAAGACTTATTTAATACCGACTTCTCAAAAGAATTCTTCGACAACGAAGCAATCAATAAACTTTTAGATGATCACTATAACGGAGCTGTATATGGAAAACAGATTTACACCATTTACGCATTCCTAACATGGTATCAAAGATTCTTCATAACAGAAAAGTAGTTATCTACTTTTTTTGTTTGCATATACTTAAGGAGTATGCTATAATACCACTTGAGCGAAAGCTCCTTGCTTATATATAAATATAAGCCAATAGACCAGAAGGAGGTAAATATGAAAAATTACGAAATGATGTTCATTGTTAAAACAACTTTAGAAGAAGCTGCTGTTAAAAATACTGTAAAAGAATTTTCTGATATCATTACAAGTATGAACGGCAAAATTACTAACACTAAAGAAATGGGACAAAGAGAACTTGCTTATCCTATTAATAAAGAAGTTAGTGGTTTCTACTATGTATTTAATTTCGAAGCTAATAACGATATTATCAACGAATTAAATCGTAAAGCTAGAATCAATGAAAATATTATTAGACACCTAATTATTAAATTAGACGAGGAGTAAAAATGAACAATGTTACTTTAGTAGGAAGAATAACTAGAACTCCAGAATTAAGAACTATTGCTAACGGTCAAGTTACAACCACTATCACTGTTGCAGTAAATCGCCCATTTACTAGTGCAAGTGGAGAAAGAGAAGCAGATTTTATAACTGTTGTTGTATGGCGTAAACAAGCAGAAAATGTTTGCAAATACTGTACTCAAGGTTCTCTTGTTGGAGTTACTGGACGTATTCAAACTAGAAGTTATGATGGCCAAGATGGTCAAAAAAGATACGTTACTGAAGTAGTAGCAGATAACGTAACATTCTTAGGAAGCAAAAATAATACCGGCAGTGCTTCATTTACTGAGGCACCTATTAACAATAATGTAAATCAAAGTCCAATCGAAACAACAGACGTAACTGAAGATCCATTTAAAAACTTTGGTTCAGAAGTAGTTTTAACAGATGACGATTTACCATTTTAGAAAGGAAGAATTAAAATGGCTGAATTTTATCGTAAGAAAAAGAAAATTTGTCAAATGTGTGCTGGCAAAAGCGTAGATTATAAAGACGTAGCTATTATTAATAAATATATCAATGAAAAAGGCAAAATCATGCCAAGAAGAATGACTGGAGCATGTGCTAAACATCAAAGATATATTGCAATGCAAATTAAAAGAGCTCGTTTTATGGCTTTAATCCCATTTGTAAAATAATTAATAAACAAAATAGCGCATAGTAATATGCGTTTTTATTTTTAGATAAAACCCAAAATATATCTTTTTTTGCATATATTTGATATAATACTTTGTAGTTAAGGAGGTTCTATGAAAGTTATATTATTAAAAGACGTAAAGAAACAAGGGAAAAAAGACGACATAATAAACGTTAGTGATGGCTATGCACAAAACTTCTTAATTAAAAATGGTTTAGCTATCAAATACACTGACGGAAGTAGCGAGCGTCTTAAAAAAGAAATAGATACAAGAAACAAAAACGAAGAAGAAAAAATAAAAGAATGTGAAGAAATCAAAAAGAAAATCGAAAGTATGTCATTCACATTCAAAGTAAAAACTGGCAAAGAAGGAAAAATGTTTGGTTGCATTTCAACGAAACAGATTGCTGAAGAAATAAATAAAAAAGGCTTTAACATTGATAAGAAAATGATTAAACCACTTGTTCCAGTTGATACTCTAGGAGTTCACAACGTTGACATCGAACTTCACAAAAAAGTAATTGCCGTAGCAAAAATTGAAGTAAAAGAGGTGTAATAATGGCTGAAAGAAAACTCCCACAAAACTTAGAAGCTGAAATGAATGTTTTAGGTTGTGCCTTTTTAACAACCTACGCCTTAGAAAAAGTATGTGAAGAGCTTTCTTCAGATATGTTTTTAAGTGAAGCAAACAAAAGAATATTTGAAGCCATATATGAACTTCATCAAAACAAAATTCCATTAGATTCAGCTACTGTAAAAAATGAAATTGAAAAAAAAGGCTCTATCAATATTATTGGTGGCATTGAGTATTTAAGTGATGTAATTGATTCGGTAATAACTGCAGCAAATGTAGATTATTACATTGATATTGTTAGAGATAAAGCCTTAAGAAGAAAACTAATTGACGTAACAACAAACATTACAACTAATGCTTACAATGAAGAATCAGACACAAACGACATTATAGATGACGCTGAAAAAAGAATCTTCAGTGTTACTAAAGCTCGTAAAGCAGGAGAATTTAAATCAATTGGTGAAGTTATACGTTCAACCCAAGAAGAACTAGAACGCCTAGCTAAAAATAAAACCGATATAACTGGTGTACCATCTGGCTTTTATGATTTAGATAAAATGACTAGTGGTTTCCATCCAAACGAACTTATTATCCTAGCAGCTCGTCCAGCAATGGGTAAAACTGCCTTTGGTTTAAACTTAGCCGTAAACGCTGCCATAAATACTAAAAAAAGCGTTGCCATATTCAACATGGAAATGAACGCTGAACAGTTAGCAATGCGTATGATCGCTTCTGCTGGTGGCATCGAACTTAATAAACTTAGAACAGGACGCCTAGAACATAATGACTGGCGTAAAGTTAATGAAGCCATGAGTGAATTAGGAGATACGCATCTTTACATCGAAGACTCATCAGGTATGACTGTATCTGAAATAAGAGCAAAATGTAGAAGACTTGCAACCAAAGAACCAGGCCTAGCAATGGTCGTAATCGACTACTTACAGCTAATTCAAGGTGGAGCAAAATACGAAGGAAACCGTCAACAAGAAGTATCTGAAATCTCTCGTTCCCTAAAAACAATGGCAATGGAACTAAAAATACCAGTAATTGCTCTAGCTCAGTTATCACGTTCTGTAGAACTTCGTGAAAATAAAAGACCAATCATGAGTGACTTAAGAGAATCTGGTTCAATCGAGCAAGATGCCGATATAGTCGCATTCCTATACCGTGATGACTACTACAATAAATCAGCAGCAGAACAGTCAAACGTATCTGTTACAGAACTAATTTTAGGAAAACATCGTAATGGTAGCACAGGAACTATTGAGCTACTCTTTGAAAGAGACATGTCAAACTTCAGAAACTACATCAAGAAAAATGAAGAAAAATAAAGGAAGGTAATATGAAACCGAAAGAAATAATTACATCGTTACTAGCAACAATTATTCTTGGAGCATTCGTAATCTTTATATGCTCAAATCGAAAAACAAGTACTGAACCACAAAACGTTTACGAGGTCTTCTTAAATGGTAAATCAGTAGGTCTATTAGACTCAAAAGACGATTTACTAGCACTAGTAGATGATAAACAACAAGAAATCAAAGACAAGTATAATGTTGAAAAAGTGTATCCTCCAGCAACTCTAAAAACAATCGAAAAAACAACGTATAGTGATAATATCAAAACTGCTGATGAAATATACCATACAATTGAATATAATGAACCATTCACAATAGAAGGATATACAATAACAATTAAATATGACGATGAATCAAAAGAACCTGTAGTATTACAAGTTCTAAATAAAGAAGACTTTGCAAGTGCCTTTTATGACACAATGGCATCATTCATCGGAACTCAAAAACTAGACGAATATAAAAATAAAACCCAAAGTGAAATAACTGAAACAGGTACTAAAATAAAATCAATTTATTGGGATGAAGAAATTACTATCAAGAAAAACTACTTAAACACAAATGATTATATATTCACCAATGAAAACGACATCAGTAAATTCTTACTATTTGGTACAATAGAAAAACAAAAAGAATACACAGTTAAAGAAGGAGACTCAATATCTAAAATTCTTGAAGACAACACGTTAAATATTGAAGAATTCTTAATTGCAAATCCAAGTATTCCAAATGCAAATGCTTTACTTACTCCAGGACAAACTGTATCTGTTGGCCTTATCTCACCAATCATAACAATCGTAAACGAAAATGTTGTAATTGAAGACATTCCAAGCAACTACGAAACTGAATATCAAAATGATGACACAATGTATAGAGGTCAAACTAAAGTAATTCAAAAAGGGTCAAATGGACTTAACCGTGTTACCGAAGAAATTCAGTATAAAAATGGAGCAATTGAAAAACTAGTTATCACTAAAAAAAGTGAAATAACTCCAACCGTAAACGAAATTGTTGCTAAAGGAACTAAAGTATACACTGGTGGTGGTAGTACAACGTACATTAACACTGGTAGTGATACATGGTACTGGCCAACAACAAGCCCATATGTAATTACAAGCTGGGTAGAACCAAGATGGGGTTCATATCACAAAGGAATAGATATTTCCGGTTCAGGATTCGGTTCACCAATTAGATCATCAACTGACGGTGTAGTAATCGAAACTCACAGTACATGTCCTAACTTTGGTAGTGGAGTTCGCGATATGTGTGGTGGCTCATACGGAAACTATGTATTTGTATCATATAACGATAGTGAATTAATCGTAAAATATGCCCACTTAACAAGAGACGTACAAGTAAAAGTAGGTGACACTGTAAGCCGTGGCCAAATCATTGGTTACATGGGATCAAGTGGTTCATCAACTGGAACCCACTTACACTTCGAACTTAGAAAAGGTAGTACATATGGACAAATCGTTAATCCATGTAAAACGGTATTCAAATGTTAGTTAGTGTTTTAGCAAGTAGTTCAAAAGGTAACTCTGTATATGTTAAAACGCAAAACCATGAACTTCTAATAGACGCTGGAACTAATGTAAAATATCTAAACGAAAAATTAAGAGAAAACGGCACTGACCTATCTAACATAGATTACATACTAATAACGCACACCCATTCAGACCACGTTAGTGCCCTTAATAACATCGTAAAAAAATATCATCCAACAATCATAATGTCAGCACTTATGTTCAAAGATCTTCCCTTCTTAGAAGACTATGACCATATCCTAATATTATTTGATGATATTGAAATAGACACATTAAAAATCGAAAACATTAAAACTAGCCATGACACAACCGACAGTCGTGGCTATATCATTAGTGAAAACGGCGCATCTATAGTAAACATAACAGATACCGGGTATATTAATCAAAAGAACTTTAAAAAAATTTCAAATAAAAGTCTATATATAATGGAAAGTAATCATGATATTGAAATGTTAATGCATGGTAAATACCCAGCATGGTTAAAACAAAGAATGCTAAGCGACACAGGCCACTTATCAAATGAAGCATCCTCTTACTACTTAAGTAAGATAATTGGAAACAATACTAAAATGATAATTCTGGCCCACCTTAGTGAAGAAAACAACACACCAGAGCTTGCACTTAAACAAATTGAAAATACATTTAAAGAAAACAATATCGAGTTTACCAACATTATTGCAGCAAAACCAAAAGAAAAAACGGAGTTAATTGAAGTATGATAAAACTAATTGTCGTAGGTAAATTAAAAGAACAATACCTAGTTAACATGGTAGAAGATTACAAGAAAAGAATTAACAAATATCATAAATTAGAAATAATCGAAATAAATGATGATGGAATAGAAAAAGAAGGAACAAAAATCTTAGAAAAACTATCTAAGAAATCATTCAAAGTTGCTTTAACTATAAAAGGTCATAAAATAAGCTCACCAGAATTTGCTAAATTTATAAATGCCCATTTAATGGAAAATGCTAATATTGATTTTATTATTGGTGGTTCAAATGGTATCAGTAAAGAAGTACTTGATAACATAGACTATGAACTATCATTTAGTGACTTAACATTTCCACACGGTCTATTTAGAGCAATTCTGTTAGAACAAATCTACAGGGGATTTAAAATAATTAACAATGAAACATATCATAAATAAGGAGTAAAAATGGATAATTTAATATATGTAGTAGGCACTGCCTTTATTAGTAATGGAAAAGTATTAGTTAGTATGAGTCAAAGAAGCTCAAAAAAAGGTAAATACACTCTTGTAGGTGGTGGCGTTGAAAAAGGTGAAACCTTCAAAGAAGCTGCTAGAAGAGAATGCTTAGAAGAAATAGCAAACGGCTTTAATATTGAAGAAAGAGAATTAGAAGAAATTCTTTGTTTCAGGGAGCCTGCCTTATCTGACCCAAGTCTTACAATTGAAATGCATATGATGCTAGCCCATAAAAAAATCGACGTAGAACTATTACCTAACGACGAAATAATTGAATACAAATGGCATGGAATTAACGATGACAAAGAAGAACTTGCAACTGCAATTAAAGACCACTTTATTCCATGGGCTATTGAAAATAAAATAATGTATTAGGTGAATCATGATTGGCAACGATTGGGATAACGAATTAAAAATAATCTGGGATAGTCCTGGTTTCCACAAATTTTGGGATATCGTAATGAATGAATATGCTACTAAGGATATCTTTCCAGCAAAAGAAAATATCTTTAATGCTTTAAAACTAACACCATATAATAAAGTTAAAGTAGTCATAGTGGGCCAAGATCCATATCATGGAGTAGGCGAAGCTCATGGACTATCTTTCTCAGTTCAAAAAGGTGTTACGCTTCCTCCATCACTAAAAAATATCTACAAAGAAATATATGATGACTTAGGTATTATCGAACCAAACTGCGGTGACCTAACAAAATGGGCTAAAGAAGGGGTACTTCTATTAAACTCATCACTTACAGTAATCAAAGACTGTCCTAACTCTCATCAAAATATTGGCTGGAGTAATTTAACAGATTATATAATCAAAAAAATAAATCAAAAAGAAGAACCAGTAGTATTTATTCTTTGGGGAAACTTTGCTAAAAGTAAAAAAGTATTTATTACAAATCCTAAACACTTAGTACTAACATCTCCGCATCCATCACCATTTAGTGCTAGATACGGTTTCTTTGGAAGCCATCCATTTTCTAAAACAAATGAATTCCTAGAAAAAAATGGTGAAGAAAAAATAAACTGGGACCTAAATTAAAAACCACATCTGTGGCTTTTTTTATAACTTAAAATCTTTAATTTCTTCATCAAACATATCTTTACCATCAAAATATGCTTTAACTTTAATATGATGAAAACTTGCAATCACATTTGATGGAAACTTCTTAATTGCTGTATTAAGTAAAGTAGTATACTTATTATAAAATGACTTTGCAGCTTCTAACTTCTCATCAATCTCATATACATCTTCAAAATAATTACTAAAATCTTCATTGCTATCCAATTTATCATAATCTAACTTTATCTGATTAATTAAACTATAAATCTCAGTTAACTTTCTATCTAAATCAAAACTAGAAATATTCACATTTTTAATTTTCTCAAAAACTTCAAATGTCTGTTCTGGCAAATCTGTTTCTCTTAAAATAATACTTTTCATATTATCTAAATTATCATATTTTTTTCTAAGTAAATCATCAATAATACTTTCAGCCTCATTAATCTTAATATTAAAAGCCTGAATGTTATTGTATAAAATAATATAAGTAACGACAATAACGCCGGTAAAAATCACTATAGTTAATAAAATAGTTTCCACACTAAAACCTACCTTCTAATAAAATTATATCACGTCATTATGAAAAATAAAATATCTTTGCTATAATAATAAAGGTGATTTAAATGCAAATAAAAATAGTAAAAGTAGGATACTTAGAAACAAATTGTTATATATTAGAAAATGATAAAGAAACTCTTATAATAGACCCAGGAGATGAAGCAGAAAAAATAATGCCGAATATAACTAAACAAGTAGTAGGTATTCTAATAACTCATCATCACTTTGATCATGTAGGTGCAGTTGGTGTTCTACAAGCAAAATATAACTGTAAGGTTTATGACTATCAAAACTTAAAAGAAGGTCAAAATAAAATAGGTGACTTTACATTTGAAATGATAAAAACACCAGGTCATAAAGATGACTTAATATCACTCTTATTCAATAAAGATTTATTCTGCGGTGACTTCATCTTTAAAGGAACAATTGGAAGATACGACCTAGATGGAAGTAATTTCAAAGACATGCAAAACAGTATCCACAAAATTCTAAAATACGATAAAGATATAACTATCTATCCGGGTCATGGTCCTAGCACAACCTTAAAAGAAGAAGAACAAAATTTAAAAAACTATGTTTAATATTTATCAACATAGTTTTTATTGTAGTTAATCGCTTCATCAAACTCTACATAATTTAAATAAATAAGTAAGATAAGCTCCCATTTACCAGTAGAAGGATCGCTCATAACTAAATGATCTTTACCTGCTTCTTCAATTACACCTTCAAACACCTTATCACGCCACGCATTTGAATCTGTAAAAGAAAAATATGCTTTAGCTTTCTTACCTTTATTTTGCCTTAAAATATTTTCAATATAACTTTGCTCGTTATCCACATTACCAATTGGTGCGGTCGCTAAATTAAGTGGTTCTTGATAACCAGTATTTTTATAAAACTGTCCGTTCATAATTCACCTCTAGTTAAAACTATGTAAAATAATTTGAAAATATTAACAATTTTCTATATAATCGTATAAAGGAAGAAGGACTAACATGAAAATCGACAATTTATCTCTTAGTTTCGGAACTGCCGAAGTTTATAAAAATTTAACTGTTGAATTTAATCAAAATGATAAAGTTGGCATAATCGGCGTTAACGGGGCTGGTAAAACAACACTTTTAAAACTTATCCTAGGCGAGCTTACACCAGATACAGGTACCATAACTGTGCCATCAAAAATCGGCTACCTTCCACAAGTTATTGAAGATAACTTTGATAAAGAAATGTCTGTTTTTGATTACCTTCTATCTGCAAGACCCATTAAAGAACTAGAAAATAAACTAACTAATCTTTATGAACAAATAGCAACTGAAAAAAATGAATATAACCTAAAAAAATTCATGAAAGATATCACTAAAGTTGAAGATGAATTAACATATTATGAACAATACAACGCTGAAAGTGAATTACTAAAAATAATCGCGGGCATGAACATTGATGATGCCTTATTAGATTTAAAATTAAAAAATTTATCTGGTGGTCAAAAATCAAAAATTGCCTTTGCTAGACTTCTATACTCTAAACCAGAAACTCTTTTGTTAGATGAACCAACTAACCACCTAGACCTAGACACTAAAGATTACATTATTGAGTATCTTAAAAATTATAAAGGACTAATCTTAGTAATTTCTCATGACACATCCTTCCTAGATGAAATCACAAACAAAACATTATATATAGATAAAAATAAAAAAACAGGCACTCTTTATAATGGCTCATACTCAAAATACGAAAAAATCAAAAAGGAAAGAGAACTAGCAACATCAAGACTTCACGATAAACAACAAAAAGAAGAAGAAAAACTAAAAGAAATAATTGCTCGTTACATAAGAGGTAACGAAAAGAAAGCGAACATTGCTAAAGATAGACAGAAAAAGCTAGAAAAACTATTAAGTGAAAAAGTAGAAGTCGAAAAGAAAAACAAATATACAAAATTTAAAATTAACATAAAATATCCAAGTTATTTGGTTCCTATAAGTTGTAACAACTTAACATTCGGGTACACAGAAGAGAATTTACTTTACCAAAATTTAACCTTTGATCTTATTAGAGGCGAAAAATTTCTAATAGTTGGAGAAAATGGTATTGGAAAAACAACTCTTTTAAAACTTATCATGAATATTTTAACTCCGCTTGAAGGCTCTATTAACATATCAGAAAAAACACTTATTGGTTATTATGCTCAGGAGCATGACCTATTAAATAAAGATAAAACTATTAAAGAAAACTTTAGTGATAGTGGTCTAACGGACTATGAGTTAAGAAGATTTCTTGGTAGCTTCCTATTTACAAATGATGACATCTTCAAAAAAATAAATATCTTATCTCCAGGAGAGCGCTCTAGGGTAGCACTAGCTAAAATAGCGCTATCAGGAGCAAACACCCTATTACTAGATGAACCAACTAACCATTTAGACCCAATGACCCAACTAATTATTGCTGACACCTTCAAAGATTATGAAGGCACAATGCTAGTCGTATCACACAACCTAGAATTTGTTGATAACCTAGGAATTGAAAGAATGCTTCTTTTACCTAGTGGCCGAATCATGTATTACGATAAAAACGTTGTCCTTCATTATGAACTTTTAAACGAAGAAGTTGACAAAAACTAAAACTTCTGGTATTATCTAGGCATAAATCGATGAAAAGGACGAGTAATATTAATGCGTGCTTATAGAGAATTAACGGTTGGTGGAAGTTAATAGTAACCTAATATGAATAAAAACCTTGGAGAGAATATCCGGCAGACTGCCGTTATCAGTTAAGAGAATCAGTTAATGATTAAAGAAGGGTGGTACCACGAACAAAATCGTCCCTTTAATCATTAACTTTTTTTATTAGAAAGAAGGAATATTATGAGAGAACTTACTGATCAAGAAAAAATTAGAAGAGAAAAAGCTGAAAAAATTAGAAGTTTAGGTATGGACCCATTCGGTCACGTATTTAACCGTACTGCTTTTGCTAAGGATATCAAAGAAAAATATAAAGACGTTGACCATGATGAATTTGAAAACATAACTGACGAATATACTGTAGCTGGAAGAATAATGTTCATAAGAAAAATGGGTAAAGCATCATTCTTCACAATTCAAGACAAAACAGACAAAATTCAAATTTATATTTCAATTAACGACATTGGTGAAGAAGCTTACACTTTATTTAAGAGTGCTGATATTGGTGACATCGTTGGCGTTAAAGGTAGAGTAATGAAAACTATGACTGGTGAAATTACTATTAAATGTCTAGAATACACTCACCTAGTTAAAGCCTTAAGACCACTACCAGAAAAGTTCCACGGACTAACTGACATTGAAGAAAGATACCGTAGAAGATACGTAGACTTAATAATGAATGAAGAATCTAAAAGAGTAGCATTCCTAAGACCAAAAATTATTAGATGCATTCAAAACTTCATGGATAATCGTGGATTCACTGAAGTTGAAACACCAATTCTAAACACATTACTAACTGGAGCATCAGCTAGACCTTTCATCACTCATCATAACACTCAAGATTTAGACATGTATTTAAGAATAGCACTAGAACTACCTCTAAAAAGATTACTAGTTGGTGGTATGGAAGCTGTATACGAAATAGGTAGAACTTTCAGAAACGAAGGTATGGATCCAATGCATAACCCAGAGTTTACTCTAATGGAAGCATACTTAGCATACTCTAACTTAGATGGTATGATGGAAATGACTGAAAGCATGTTTAAAACAATTGCTAAAGATATTTTCCATAAAGATACATTTATGTGGAATGGTAATGAAATTAATATTGCTGGCGAATGGAAAAAAGTTAGTATGACTGATGCTATCAAAGAAAAAACAGGCATCGACTTTAGGACAATTTCTGTAGAAGATGCTTTGAAACTAGCAGAAGAACATAAGATTGAAGTCGCTGAACATGAAAAAACACTAGGTCATATTATTAACCTATTCTTCGAAAAATATGTAGAAGAAACTTTAATTCAACCAACATTCTTATATGGTCATCCAGTAGAAATTTCTCCACTTACTAAGAAAAATCCAGAAGACTCAAGATTTGTTGACCGCTTTGAACTATTCATTGGTGGTAAAGAATTTGCTAACGCTTACACAGAACTTAACGACCCAATCGACCAATTAGAACGTTTCGAAGACCAATTAAAAGAAAGAGAACTTGGAAATGAAGAAGCAAATGACATCGATATGGACTTTGTTGAAGCTCTTGAATACGGTATGCCACCAGCAGGTGGAATAGGTTACGGAATTGATAGACTAGTTATGTTCTTTACTGAAAGTGCATCAATTAGAGATGTTATCCTATTCCCAACAATGAAACCACAAGGAGCAAAACAAGTAATAAATAAACCAAGTACAACAACTACTCAAAAAATTGATTTTAGTAAAGTTGAAATTGAGCCACTATTCGAAGATTACGTTGACTTTGAAACATTTAGTAAATCAGACTTTAGAGCAGTTAAAGTAAAAGAATGCGAAGCAGTACCTAAATCAAGCAAACTTCTAAAATTTGTTTTAAATGATGGTACAGGTGAAGATAGAGTTATCTTAAGTGGTATTCACGCTTACTATGAACCAGAAGAACTAGTAGGTAAAACTCTAATTGCAATCACAAACTTACCAGCAAGAAAAATGATGGGAATTGATTCATGTGGAATGCTTATTTCAGCAGTTCACAGTGAAGAAGGAGAAGAACGATTACACCTTCTAATGGTTGATGATGATATCCCAGCAGGAGCAAAACTATATTAATAGGCTATTTAAGCCTATTTTTTATGCAAAAAATTGTCAAAAACCTATTTAAATAAAGGATATCCGTGTTATAATGTTAAGTAGAGGAGGTTAGAAATGAAAAAGTTTTGGGAAAAGCATGACTTAATCAAAGTTTCAGGTTTAATGGTATTACTATGCGTTATCCTAACTTGGATTATTCCACAAGGATATTTCTATAGTGGCTCAATTCAAGTAAGTGAAATTACTCGTGTAGGATTATTTGATTTCTTCAACTATGGATTACTTGGAATGTATTACTTTACTGTATTAGTAACATTCTTATTCGTACTTGGAGCATTTTATCAAGTACTAGCTAAATGTAGCGGATATCAAAAACTAACTGATAGTCTTGCAAAAACATTTAGTGGAAAGGAATATCTTTTTGTACTATTAGTATCATTTATTATTTCTGCAATCACAGCAATAACTAATGAATACTATGTAATGCTATGTGTAGCTCCATTCTTTATCACAATCCTAAGAAAAATGGGATTAGATAAAATGACTGGATTCATTACTACATTTGGTAGTATTCTAGTTGGTGTTTTAGGTTCAGTTTACAACTCAAAAGTTGCTGGAATGAACGTAAGCACATTAGGAACATCTTATACAGATTACCTATGGGTTAAACTAGTAATCTACGCTGTAGCATTTATTCTATTTAGTTTATTCACAATTTTACATATTCGTAAAATTAAGAAAGCTAACAAAAAAGATATTGCAGTAATTGAAGAAGTATACGAAACAAAAAATACTACTGAAAAGAAATCTGTATGGCCAGTAGCAACTGTTCTAATTTTAACTGCTGTAGTTGGTATTCTAGCATACCTTCCATGGGAAGCATGGGGAGTAACAGCATTTAGTACAGCAACAGATAAAATATTAGAATGCAAAATATTTGATGCTACAATCTTCCGTTATATCTTAGGTAACGTTCAAGCATTTGGAACTTGGGATATCTTCGGAATGCAAATTCTAATGCTAATTGCCGCATTACTAATTAAATGGATTTACAAAATGAGCTTTGATGATTTCGCTGAAAGCTTTGGTGAAGGATTCAAAAAATCTGGTAAACTAGTAGTAGTTATGTTAATGGCATACCTAGTATTAGAAATCGCAGTAATGTTCCCAGTAGTTCCTACAATCGTAGATTGGTTCATGAAACTTGCAAGTAAGTTTAATGTAATCCTAGGTACTATCGCTGGCTTATTTACATCATTATTCTCTGTAGAATATCAGTATACATTAAGTCTAGTTGGTAACTACCTAACAACTGCATACTCTGACTTTGCAAAACAAATTCCTATAATGTTACAATCAACTTACGGACTAGCAAGTATGTTTGCTCCAAGTTCAGCTATTCTACTTATTGGTTTATCTTACCTAGGTATAACTTATAAAGAATGGATGAAATACATCTGGAAATTCATTCTTGCAATGTTTATCGTAATTCTTGTACTTATGGTAATTATTTGCTAAAAGACGCTAGTCGTCTTTTTTTTATGCCTCTAACATGTTAAAATGGTACTAAGGTGATGCGATGCGAACTTATAATGAATACCAAACATTATCAATTTTAGAAGAAGACTTTGAAAGAATTTTTAACGACACAAACAAAATAATAATTGGCAAAGACATAATTCCAGTTTCTCTTGTAGAATATCTTTTAAAAGACGACTTATCATTTAAAAACCTATATGAAATATTTAAGAAAAGATCAAAAGTAACAATAATAAGCACAGATGAAGAAAGTGAAACATATGATTTTAACAAAATAGCAATTATTGAAGCAATCGAAATAGCTCAAAATAAAGGATTTTTAAAACTAACAGGAACAATGGCAAACAGATACAAACTTTTATTAGAACTCATTAGTTATAATAATTTAAAAAGAAGCACAAAAAATAAAATATTAAGATTACACGTTGAGAAAAAAGAATACTTTATGCCTGTAGCAAAAATTTTAGAATTCCTTGAATTAAGCGATGAAGAAATGCAGGAATATCTATCAGCACCAAATCAAAAAGATGTAATCCCTAAAGAAATATTTCTATACCTAGTTAGAAAATATATAGTTATTCATGACTTAGATCAAAATTTTATTTTACCTCCAGAAGTTGAAACTAAAATAGACAAAATTCTAAATTACGAACTTCTAGACTTTGAAGCAGTAAACACTTATTTAAGCGACGAAAACTCTCTTGCAGATAAAACAGTTATAAGTGAAGAACTAGAAGAAGCAATCTTAAAAGAAATACCAGAAGCCTATTCTCCACTAGAAAAAGCAATATACATATATATTAAAATGTGCAAAATTCTTTCATATAATGACGAGTTCTTTGCTGCAAAACAAAGAGGCTTAGCCGCAGAAAAACATAGGTATATTGATTATATTGAAGTAATCACACCGAATTACCCAGAGGTAGTATGTTTTGAATTTAATGCCATATATGCTAAAATGCTTCATAAATTAGGTATAAATTTTGAAAGACAATGCTTCAATTGGAAAAACAAATATGGAGATGGCCACGAAAATCTTAGCTTTAGAGTAGGTAAATTCATTATCGAAGCTGACTCTTCAAAAAGAATTTTAACTGGTGATCTATTCAATGCCAAAATAGGTTCAGACATCAAAGGATTAAAATGCCTTAATCAAAACTTTGACACCTATCTAGAATTCGAAGAAATATTAAGAAAAGTATATCGTGATATCAAAAAAGAAAATAAAAGCGAATTTAGTAAGGTTTTAAAAGAATACGAAGAAATAACGAAGGCAAGAAAATTTAATCTTCCATTTGCTGAACGCTTCGAATTATACCTAGAAAAAATAAGAGCAACAGCATTTACTGGAATTAACCTTATGTCCTATATTGTTAGATTAACAAACACTCTTTTTACTCCAGATGAAAAAGAACGTTTAATAGATTTTGAGATAATCAGAGATAATAAACCTAAAGAACCTGATAAAATAGTTGGAACTTGTGGTATAATAACAATGAATGAAAAGGGCATATTTAAAGATGAAGAGCATAATAAATACTACATCTATATAGATGGCCAGCTAAAAAGAATTCCTAAAAGAACCCTAAAAAGACTTATAACAACAAATAATTTAAATTTTATAGATGAAGAAGAACAATATATACCAGGCATAAGGTAGGTGATAAAAATGATAAATAAACTTAAAACAATAAACGAGACTCTTTTAAATGAGTATAAAGATGACCCAGAGCCCCGTAGAAGACAAGAACTTATAAAAACGCTTCTTGATGAACCCAACGCCTTTTTAAAAATGAGCATTGAAACAGCTTATAAGATTTTAGAAGACCTAGAAATTAGTCCTTTAGATATTCCAAAAGTCTACAGTGAACTAATTGATGCCCAAAATGTTGACGATTCGCAAAATTAATGTGACTGATTTTAATTTGTAATTTATTATTTCAGTAAATATGAAAGAAAAATTTGAACCAATAATTTAGAAATTAAAGAAAACTAAAAAAGGAGGCACACACTTCCTTTTTTAATTATTATATTTTTTCCTTAACTTTTTACCACCATTAAACTCTTTACTTTCTGCATAAGCTCTAGAAATATTTTTATCTAATGTAAAAAGTACTTTTTCTTCAAATTCATTAACACCCTTAACCGTAACTAAAACTCTATTACCTATCTTATACTTTCTCTTAGTATGACGACCAATTAACATATAATTATTTTCATGGAAGAAGAAACTATCGCCAAGAACATCTCTAAATGGAATAGTACCAGTAATACCATTATCTGTTGTAACACTTACTTCTTTTCTATCAATCATATTAATTACTGCCTCAAAAGATTGACCTTCTAATGTTCTCATATAATCCATAATCTTACGTCTGCTAGCTTGATATTCAGCTCTATTAGCTTGTCTTTCTCTTAATGAAGCATATTCACAAGCTTCAGCTAAAGATGCTTCAATCTTCTTTAAAGTTTCATAATCTAAAGTTTTATTACCCAAAGCAACATCATTGTAATAATCAAGTAAGAAGTGAACCATTGTATCTGGAAACCTTCTAATCGGACTTGTAAAATGAGTATAAGCATTAGATGCCAGTGCAAAATGCCCTAAATTCTCTTTAGAATACTTAGCTCTACTCATACTAACTAAAAGAAGATTAGATAAAAGTGGAAACTCATCACTATCTTTAACTTTTTCCAAAATATCTTTAATCAATCTTGGACTGCGTAAAATTTTTCCTTCTGGAATATTAAAACCCAAAGTATTAATAATTTTTAAAGCTTCTTTTAACTTTATTGGATTAGGTCCCTCATGAACCCTATAAACAAATGGCAAATCCATCATATCAACATAACTCGCAACCGTCTCATTGGCAAGAATCATAAATCTTTCAATTAATTTCTCCGCAGAAAGACTGGTACGTGTACTTATCTTAGCCGCTTTGCCTTCTTGATCAACTTCTACACTAGTTTCAGAAGAACAAAAATTAACTTCGCCGTTATCATATTTCTTAGCTCCAATTATTTTACTAAGTTTGTTCATTTTCTTCAAAGTATCTTTAAATGGTTCATATCCTTCTGGAACAACACCATCTTCTAAAATACTATTAACATCATCATAAGTCATTTTCTTTTTAGAATTAATTACTGAATCGCAAATTCTCGAATTAACTACATTGCCTTCACTATCTATTTCCATAATAACGGATTTAGCCAATCTATCAACATTAGGATTTAATGAACACAACCAATCAGATAATTTAGGCGGTAGCATCGGAATAACAGTATTAAGCATATACAAACTTGTGCTTCTTTCTTTTGCTTCCTTAAGTAAATGAGGACACTTTCTTAAATAGTGTGAAACATTAGCAATATGTACACCAAGTTCATAATTACCATTAGGTAAAATTTTTAAACTTACAGCATCATCCATATCTTTTGTATCTGCACCATCAATCGTAAATATAAGTTCATCTCTAAAATCATTTTCTTTTCGTTCTTCAATTTCTTCAGGAAGAACGCTATTTGGTAGTGCCTTAACTTCATTTATTGAAGCAGGAGAAAACTCAGTATCAAAACCATTACTAAACGCTACCATAGCTAAGTCTTTATCAATTTTGCCATTCAAAACAATCGGCTTAACAACTTCACCATCAAACATTCCGTATTTCATGTCCTTATCAAGCTTAACAAGAACATAACTACCGGCACCAAGTTTTGCTAACACATCTTGACTAATATTAATATTAAGACTACCTCTAACCTTTTTAGGGTCAAGCTTATATTTGCCATTATCTTTTTGAAGTACCTCACATACAACATTCGGATTATTCCTTTTAAGTATTTTAAGAATTTTTACTTCATCATCAGCTACATCATAAAGTACAATGTCATTTGGCAGAGCACCTTTCAAATTAGCTGAATCAACATGCCTTTTCTTCTCACCATCCATGATAAATAGCGTACCACGATGAGTGACATCAAGCATACCTTTTTTAGTCGTTTCTCTCACTACTCTGTAAAAGCCATTTGATGAGTAAACATAGCCTTTTTGCTCCAATTCAAATATTGTTTCATCAACTTTTTCCGGCGCAGTGCCACCACTAATTACAATATCACGCAGTGCATCATAATCAAATCTTTTAAAAGGATCTGCACTAACCTTTTCTCTTAAAATACGAATAATCTCTTCCATCTTACACCCCACACTCGTTATTTTTCCTAATTAAAGGATAAAACAAAACTACAATTTAGTAAAGTAATTTATTAAAATTTATGCAAAAAACTTGAAATTTATGAGTTAAAGAGGTAGAATTAAATCAAGAAAATATTAACGAGGTGAGCACATGAAAAAAACAGTTGGTGAAAACCTAAAGATGTACAGAATAAAAAAGGGCTTATCAATGGAAGAGGCAGGTAAAAAAATTGGCGTATCTGCTCCAGCGATTTTAAAATATGAAAGAAACAAAATAGTAGCTTCTCTTCCAAGACTTGAGGCATTTGCCAAAGCTTATGACACATCTGTAGAAGAAATTTTAAATATTGACACAAGCTTAGTAATAAAATATGATAATATTTATTTTAAAGAAAAAACTTCAAATATTAAAAAAGAAAATATTAAAAATTACATAAATACAAAAATCGAAAATTATTTTAATCTATTAAATTTGTCAGGAATAACTCTACACAATAAATTTGGTGTCCATTTAGTAAACAATAAAAAAGAAGCTCAAAGCTTAGCAACAAAACTAAGAATCTTCTTTCAAATACCAATTGATGCACCAATCCATAATTTAATATATTTACTTGAAAATCATAATATTATAATTTTAACTGTTCCTAAAGAAGTTAGTGAAGATTTATTTTTAGGCTTTTACGAAATTATAAATAATGTGCCTGTAATAGTAGTCCCATCAGCAGAAAATGGTTATGAACAAAGACATTTAGTAGCTAAATACTTAGGCGAACTTCTAATAATGGCAAATGGTGACAAAGAAGAACTTGCTGAAAGTTTTGCTGGATCATTACTAATGCCTGAAAAATCACTAAAAACTGAATTTGGAGATAAACGTGTAAAAATACACTTTAATGAAATAATTGCTTACAGTAACACATATAAAGTATCTTACAAAAATGTTGTAAAAAGATTATTAGAAGAAGAAATTATAACTGCATCAAATGCTAAATATACAAATATTTATATTAATAAAAATCAAATTCACGAAATTGCCTTTACTGAAGAACCATATAATTATGAAAAAATGTTATACAAACTTATAGCTCAAGGCTTAATCAAAGACGACTCAAAATATATTTAAAAGGAATTAAAGAAAAATACAAATGTTCGCTATATTTTTCTTGGAATTCTTTTTTTTATTTGCTATAATACTTATATTGAAGATGAAAGGCAGAAGTATGGAATTATTAAAAAACTTAAATAAAGAACAAATAGAAGCAGTTAAAACAATGGATGGACCAGTTCTAGTAATGGCAGGAGCAGGAAGTGGTAAAACCAAAGTCCTAACAACAAGGATAGCTTACTTAATTGAAGAAGGAGTACCATCTTATAATATTTTAGCAATAACATTTACAAACAAAGCAGCAGCAGAAATGAGAGACCGTGTATCAAATTTAATAGGTGATGTTTCTTCTTTCATTGGTACATTTCACTCATTAGGAGTTCGAATCATAAGAGAAAATCACGATGCATTAGGTTTACCAAATAACTTTACAATAATTGATAGTGATGACACTAATACTATTATCAAAAAAATATTAAAAGAAATGAACTTAGATAGTAAACAATATTCACCATCATACGTTAGAAATAGAATCAGCTTTATCAAGAACCAAATGCTAAGCGATGGAGAACTCGAGCGACTATTTAATACACCGATGGATAAAGTTGTTGTAGAAGTTTATCATAGATACAACAATAAACTTAAAACAAGTGCCTCTGTAGATTTTGATGATTTATTACTTTTACCAGTAAATCTATTTAAAGAACGTAAAGACATTTTAGAACATTATCAAGATAAATTTAAATACATTCTTATTGATGAGTACCAAGACACTAACCCAGTACAATATAAATTATCAGTAATGCTATCTAATAAATATAAGAATATTTTTGTTGTAGGCGATATGAATCAAAGCATCTATGCATTTAGACAAGCTGACTTTAGAAATATAATCAACTTTGAAAATGACTTTAAAGGCGCTAAAGTAATAAAATTAGAACATAATTATCGTAGTACCAACAACATTCTATCAGCTGCAAACGAAGTCATTAGACACAACACAGAAAGAAAAGATCTTAAACTATTTTCTGATAATGGAGACGGTGTAAAAATAAAATACATGCGTGCTTATGATGAAAAGCATGAAATCACACTAGTAATAGACGAAATAAAAAAACTACTAACAGAAGGATACAAAAACTCAGATATTGCAATACTTTACAGAACAAATGCACAATCACGTGCAATCGAAGATGTTTTCCTAGCAAAAGGCATTCCATATAAAGTTTTCGGTAGTTATTATTTCTACAATCGTAAAGAAATTAAAGACCTTATTAGTTATCTTAGATTAATATATAATCCTCATGATGAAATAAGCCTAAGAAGAGTTATTAATACGCCAAAAAGAGGCATCGGTGATAGTGCAATAGCTGCAATAGAAGAAAGAGCCAAAGAACAAAATATAAGCATGTTCGACGCATTAGAATCAAGAAAAGAATTAGAGTTTAAAGATATCATTGAAGACTTAATTAAAAGAAGCGAAAGCTTATCTTTAACTGAATTAATTGATGAAGTTCTAGAAAGATCCGGAATGAAAAAAGAACTAGAAAGCAGCAAATCTCTTGAAGATGAAATTAGACTAGAAAACCTAATGGAAGTTAAAAGTATAACAGCGTCATTTGAAGAAAGAACCGGTTCAGCTAACCTAGGAGATTTCTTAGAAGAAGTATCTCTTATTGCTGATATTTCTAACCACACTGAAGATGGCGATGTAGTTACCCTTATGACACTTCATAGTGCAAAAGGTCTAGAATTCCCAGTAGTATTCCTAGTAGGTATGGAAGAGGGGATTTTCCCACACAATATGTCATTAATGGAAAACAATCTAGAAGAAGAAAGAAGACTTTGCTATGTTGGGATAACAAGAGCAAAAGAAAGACTTTACATAACAAATGCCAAAAGAAGAATGCTTTACGGAAAAGATAATATGAATATGCCATCAAGATTTATAAATGAAATAGACGAAAGTTTAATTGAAAAGATTGGCCCTAAAGAAGAAAATAAAGTAATAGATAAAAAAGAAATGTATACAAAAGATAATGATGATATAACTGAAGGCAGCATTATAAGCCATGAACAATACGGAACAGGTGTAGTTGTAAAATGTGATGGTTCATTAATATCAGTAGCTTTTAAAACAGGTATTAAAAAACTAATGAAAAATCACAAAAGTATTAAAAAAGTAAATTAAAAAAAGGAAACGAGCTAAAGACTTACAACATATATAAATAGGAGGTACTATGAAATACATCTCACTATTAAATCCGATTACCATTAAGTATCTATGGGATAACTTAAATACAAAATACTTTATCATTAATCTCTTAAAACAGTTCTTTAATGAAAATGAAGAATATGAATTACTAAACTATTTTTCAGATGAATCTCAAAATGTTCGAAGTTATACAATATTTAAAACAAAATCAAAAATAATTATAATGGACTACAATATTAACGAAAATGAATCACAACTAAATGACGATTTAGATATTATGAATTTTATCAAAGAAACAACAAATGAAAAACCTTATCTATTATATTTTTCAAATAAAAGTGGGACAAACCTTAATGAAGGCAACATTTACATAGTAAGAAAAAATTCGGATAATAATTCATACGTAAAATTTCTACTAGCTTCAAACTTTAAAGAACAACAAAAATATGATTTTAATGATATAACAAACTACCTTTATAACTTAGATGAATACTTTCTAAAAAGATACTTAAAAGAAAAAGAACTTCTTTATAATTATAAATAAATAGACTATAATAATATAGTAAATTCTGAAAGGAAATAATCATGAAAGAAAGATATGACGAACTAATAAAACTAATAGAAAAAGCTAATATCGAATACTACACACTAGATAATCCTACCATAACAGACAGAGAATACGATAACTGGATGAGCGAATTACTAGATATCGAAGAAAAATACCCTGAATTAAAAAGAAAAGATTCACCATCAGAAAAGATCGGCGGAGAAGTAATAGGTGAGTTTCAAAAAGTAACACACAAACATCAAATGTTCAGTATTGCTGACGTTTTCAACGAATCAGAAATAGTTGCTTTTGATGAAAAAATTCGCAAAGAATTTCCTAATCCGAGTTATGTCTGTGAACTTAAAATAGATGGTCTTGCTGTATCTTTGACATATGAAAATGGTATATTTAAAAGTGCTGCGACCAGAGGAAACGGAACAATCGGAGAAGACATTACTCACAATGTTAAAACCATTAAAAGTATTCCCCTTAGACTTACAGAACCGGTAGACATCGAACTACGTGGTGAAATATATATGCCTAAGAAAAGCTTTGAAAAATTAAATGAAGAAAGAAAGAAAAATGGTGAGCCCCTATTTCAAAATCCAAGAAATGCCGCTGCTGGTAGCATAAGACAACTTGATAGCAGTATAGCCAAATCAAGAAACCTTGATGCCTTTCTATATCATGTCCCAGAAACTAAAAGACAAACTCACTACGAAGCACTTATGGACTTAAAACATTTAGGTTTTGTAGTAAATCCAAACATAAGATTAGTTCATAATGTAAGTGAAATTTTAGATTATATTGAAGAATGGACTGAAAAAAGAGACTCTCTACCTTATGAAATTGATGGCATTGTTATCAAAGTAAATGATATTCACATGCAAAAAGAATTAGGCAACACAGCAAAATATCCAAAATGGGTAATTGCATATAAATTTCCAGCAGAAGAAGTAAAATCAAAATTAACAGATATTGTTTGTACAGTTGGTAGAACAGGTTTAATTACGCCAAATGCAGTATTTGAACCAATTAAAATTATGGGCTCAACTGTAAGAAGAGCAACTCTTCATAATCGTGAATATATTAAGGAAAAAGGTTTACTAATTGGCGATACTATCTTAGTAAGAAAAGCCGGAGACGTTATTCCAGAAGTAGTAGGCCCCGTAATAAAAGAAAGAACTGGCAATGAAAAAGAGTTTATAATGCCTGATAAATGTCCGATTTGTGGAGAACACCTAGTACCAACCCTATCAGGTATCGATTTAAAATGTTCAAACGAAAAATGCCCAGCTAGAAACATAGAATCACTTATTCACTATACAGACCGCAAAGCGATGAATATTGATGGTTTAGGAGAAAGAATAATTGAAGACTTCTACAACATGGGAATAATAACTAAATTAATTGATATTTACAATCTAAAAGATAGAAGAGAAGAACTTATTGAACTTGAAGGATTTGGACCAAAAAGTGTTGATAACCTACTTGATTCAATCGAAAAGTCAAAACAAAATTCATTAGAAAAATTCTTGTTTGCTATAGGTATCAAAGGTATCGGCGAAAAAAATGCTAAATTAATTGCTAAAAAGTATCTTGCACTTGATAATCTAGCAAATGCATCATTTGAAGAACTAAATAATATTCCTGACATTGGTCCAATTTTAGCAAAAAGCATAGTTGAATTTTTCAAAAATGAAGACAACATTAAAATCATAAATGATTTAAAAGCCGTTAACGTAAATATGACGTATTTAGGAAAAAAGACAAACGAATCATCATTCTTAAATGGTAAAAGAATAGTTGTTACAGGTACATTAGAAAACTACACACGAGACGAAATTCAAGATATAATTGAAGAAAATGGTGGATTATGGAGTTCATCAGTAACAAAAAAAACATCAGCTGTACTTGTTGGAACTAATCCAGGAAGCAAATATGATAAAGCTAAAGAATTAAACATTCCAATATGGAGTGAAGAAGATTTTCAAAAAATGTTAGAAGAAGCGTAAAAGCTTTTTCTTTTATTTAAAAGGTAAATTGAAAAGTAAATATTAATATAGTATAATAAAGATACTTAAAGAGGTGAAAGATTATGAAAAAATTAAAGGGGTTCTACGAAAACAATCGTATATATTGCATTCTAATGATTGTTAGTATCATATGCATTATCTTAATCGCATCAGCGTTTGTATACTATTTTATTGAGCAAACAAGAACTGATGTCTATGGAAAAAGACTATATGGTATAGAAAATGTAAAAATAACTGATACTAAACAAAAGGAAATAGAAGAAAAAATTAAAGAAGATGAAAAAATAAATAAAGTAACCTTCGACTTAAAAGGCAAAATTATTTATTTAACTATCGAATTAAAAACTGGCACTACAGAAGATGCACAAGCAATTGCAATTAAAGCTTTAGAATATCTTAGTACAGAAGAAAAAGAGTTCTACGATATTAATTTTATTTTCACTAATACTGCTGAAGATGATAACGCAAAATTCTTCCCACTAATGGGCTACAAAAAGAGTGATGCAACATTAATATCATGGATAAAGCAAAGTGAAAGAAAGTAGGAAACTATGAAAAAAAATACTAAAATAATAGTAACTGTTTCAGTTATCTTATTATTAATAATCGTCCCAATAATAATATACTTTACTTCATTTAGAAACAATAACCAATTAAGTATCAAAGAAAAAGAGTGGATAGATAAAAATAAATCGAGTATAGTTACTATTAATCTTCCAAACAACTTAAATGTATTTAGTACTGATGGAAAAGGTATCGTAAATGAATTCTTTGATGAATTATCAAAAAACTATGGTATAGCTATAAATAAAAATGTAACAGACTATAAAACAAATACATCTCTTGGATTAACAGTATCCGAAACTGAACCAGAAGAAGGATTATTACTATTTGTTGATCACTATGTACTTGTTTCTAAGAATAAAGCATTAATAAATGAACCAACTGATTTAAATGGCAAAAAGATTGGTGGTTTAAATGAAGGCATCGCTTATATCTCAAAAGGATATAAAATTACAAGCACATATGTTACATTTGAAAATGATGATGGATTAAATAAAGGCTTAGAAGAAGGAACAATTGATTTTGCTCTAGTACCACTAAACGAATACATTGATAAAATACTCTCAAAAAATTATGTTATATCTTATCACTTCCCAGAACTAAAAAAATATTATTATATTCATTTTGGAACTGATGAAACTTTAAATAACATCGTAAAAAAATTCTACAATATCTGGTATGGTGAAAAATACGAATCATCATACTATACTAATCTATATAATTTATTTGTTGAAAAGTTAGGCTTAAGCGGATTAGATACAGATAAGTTAACTAGCAAAACATACAAAATTGGATTTACTGAAAATACAGGATATACTTCATTAAGTGGAAACAAAACAGGCGGTATCCTATTTGCATACTTAACTGATTTTAGCAAATTCGTAAACACAGATTTTACTTACACAAAATATAAAAATGACAGTAGTTTAATAAAAGCATATAATAATAAAGACGTTGATCTTATGATTAACAACACAGATGAAACTCTTAATGATTATGCTATTAAAATCAACTTACCATATAAATATTATATTGTTAATAACTATGAAAATAGTAACAAAGTATCAGACTTAGCATATGTTGAAAACGAAATATATGTAGTAAAAGGTACTAAGTTAGCAAATTACTTAGATAGCAAAGTAAAAATTAATGAAGTTAAAAATAATAGTAATTTAATAAAAGCTTATAAAAAAGGTAAAACAATAGCAATTGACGCTAATGCTTACCATTTCTATCAAAATAAAAATATTAAAGATAGCATTATAAACTACACTGGATATATTCCAAATAACATGGAATTTAGATACCAAGCAAATGATGATGCATTCTACAAACTATTTAGTACTTATGCATTATTCTTAGATGATAACAAAATAATATCAGAAGGATTAAATAGTTATAGTCAAACTAATACACAAGAAAATATAGCTGGTGTAATAGCAAAATATATTTTACTAGGAACATCAATAGCTGTAATAATCATAAGTGTAGTAATAGCTTCAAAAAAACATATTAAACTAGACACCAAAATTCGTAAAGATGAAAAATTAAAATTTATAGATATGTTAACAAGCTTAAAAAATCGTAATTATCTAAATGAAAAAATGGCCGCATGGAATAAAAAT
Source organism: bacterium (assembly GCA_030525085.1). GTDB lineage: Bacteria > Bacillota_I > Bacilli_A > RF39 > UBA660 > CAG-533. The sequence continues at coordinate 25,875 of JAUNFK010000002.1, read as the reverse complement.
ACAATATATCCACAAGCCATCGTAGTAATTGACTTAAATAACTTAAAATATATTAATGATACATTTGGTCATGAAGAAGGAGATAAACAAATTAAAGCTGCTGCAGGGAGCTTAATAAAAACACAACTTGATAACTCAGAAATCATGAGAACAGATGGTAATGAATTCATGGTATACTTAGTTGGATACAATGAAAAACAAGTTATAAATTATATTAAAAAATTAGTTAAAGAATTTAAAACATTACCATACGATTATAGCGCAGCAATTGGTTTCAGTATGATAGTTGATGACTTAAAATTACTTGATGATGCTATCAACGAAGCAAGCATTCAAATGCGTGAAAACAAAGAAGCGATTGAGGCAAATGAAAAAGAAAATTAATACCAAAATCGAAAAGAGAAAAAATGGTTTTAAAAAGTTCTTGAAAGATGTTTGGATAATATTAAACAAACCATACATGATGGCCCTACCTGGTCAGATAGCATTCTTTTTAATACTATCACTAGTACCAATAGTAACCTTAATAGGCTATGGAGCCTCACTATTTAATATTTCCATAGATTCCATTATTGAATTGGTAAAAACTAATTTTAGTGACAATATAGTAAAAATGATTGTACCAATCATAGACGGTAAAACAATCGATGCGAAACTATTAATGATTATAATTACAATGTCATACCTATCATCAAATGCAGCAGATTCAATAATATTTAGTGCTAACGAAATATATGGATGTAAACAAACCTCATGGATTAAAAGAAGAATAAAAGCAATCTTTATGACACTTTTAATAGTAGTTCTATATTTATTTATTTTATTAGTACCAGTATTTGGTGAAAAAATAATTGATGCTATAGATTACTTTCACATAAAGTCAGTAATCACAAGTATTCTTGAAATTATGCAAGGACCAATTTCATGGTTAATCATCTTTGTATTTATTAAAGTAATATTTACAATGGCACCAAACAAAAGCATTCCAGCATCAAGAATAAATTTAGGTGCAATCTTTACTGCAGCAGGATGGATTCTTACAACAGAAGTATATAGTTATTATATATCTCACTTTGCTAGATATGACATCTTTTATGCAGGACTATCAAACATAGCTGTATTAATGCTTTGGGTATATTTCCTAAGTTACATCCTAGTTATTGGTTTAAGTTTAACAGCAAAATTCGATAATGATGAAATGGAAAAAACTGGCAGAATTAATATTAACAGTAATGACTAAAATAATAATGTGCACACGAATATTACTTAGTGCACAGTTACATCATAATATCAATCTAATTCAAAAGAATTAACGATATCGTGGAGTAATATTTGAGAAGCCTAGATAAAAAGGCTTCTTTTTTATTAATCTTGTGATATAATATATGCAAGGTGGTTTAGATGAAACAAAAAAAATTAAAAAATTATCAAAGTGAAGATACAAGTGAAATTAGAAATTTAATTATTATCACATTAGTAATCGCACTAATTGCAACCGGTTTATATTTTCTTACCGAAAAAGTATTAAATAAAAAAGAAAATGAAAATACTACTGAAGTATCATTTAACTATGATGAAGCAACTATAGGAACTATGTTTAATCGTCCTTACGATGAATATTATGTATTTATCTACAAAAGCGATGATGATAACGCAGCAACATACAATAACATAGTTAAAACATATAGAGCAAAAGATGAAGCTAAAAAACTATATTACATTGATTTAAAAGATGGTTTAAACAAAATTGCAGAAGCTGACACAACAAACAAAAAACCAGCTAATAGCGAAGATGTAAAAGTAAATGGAAGTGCCCTATACTTAATTAAAAACGGCAAGGTTACATCAGCATATACTGAAAACTATGACAAAGTATTAAAATAGACGTAAAAGTCTATTTTTTATAACTAAAAATATAAAAACTATGATATGATTATTATGGAGAGTCGTATGAAAAAAGAAAGCAAAAAACCAACATTTAAACTTTGGGAAGTAATTGTTATTTCCATAATTTCTTCATTAATAATGAGTCTTGGTACCGGTTATATAGCATACCGTAATATAAATAATGGCAAACAAAATACATCTAATAATAAAAACTTACAAGAATTTGTTAAATCATACAATCAAATATTAGATAACTACTATGATAACATAGATGAAGCAGCTCTAGTAGATGCTGCTATCAAAGGAATGCTAAATTATTTAGGTGATCCATATACAACATACCTTAATGAAAGTAGTAAATCATATCTAACATCATCACTGACAGGAACATATGAAGGCATAGGTGTACTAATAACTAAAACAGAAAATGATGAATTCGAAATTACTACTGTGTATGACGATACACCAGCCAAAGAAGCTGGAATTATGCCAGGAGATAAAATTATAAAAATAAATGATGAAGCTACAGATGGCCAAACATCTTCATCCCTAGGAGCCCTAATAAAAGAAAGCAAAGATTCAAACGTTAAAATAACTGTAAAAAGAGGAGAAGAAGAGTTAACCTTTAATGTAACAAGGAAAACACTTTATAATCCAGCAGTATCAAGTAAAATAATTCAACAAAATGAAAAAAATATTGGTTACATAGAATTAACAAAGTTCTCAGACACAGCTTATGAACAATTTAATAAAGAACTTCAAAAGTTAGAGGCCTCTAAAATTGACTCACTTATTATTGATGTCAGAAATAACACAGGGGGTTATTTAAATGAAGCTACTAAAATTGCTGAACTATTTATTGAAAAAGGAAAAACAATTTATTCATTAGAAAACAAAACTAAAACAGAAGTTACTAAAGATGAAACTGAAGAGCACCGCACATATAAAGTTGCCATCCTAATGAATGAAAGCTCAGCATCAGCCTCAGAAGTATTAGCTTCTGCATTAAAATACAGTTATAACGCCACACTTGTTGGAACAAAATCATATGGTAAAGGAAAAGTACAACAAACATCAAATCTTAGTGATGGTTCAATGATAAAATATACCACAGCAAGATGGCTTACTCCAGAAGGTAACTGCATAGATGGAATTGGACTAACGCCAGACATCGAAAATAGCCTTCCAGAAGCTACAGAAGAAAACCAAGTTGTTGAAGATACACAGCTAAATGCTGCAACACAATTCCTATCAAATTAGCAAATTTGCTAATTTTTTTTATTAAATTATTGAATATGAAAAATGCTATGTTATAATAATTATAATGGATGGGGGAATATCTGATGGAAAAATTAGAAATACACGAATATAATCTTAATATTAAAATAGATGGCTTTATAAATATAATTGGCTTACCATCTTCTGGAAAAACATATCTTCTTAAAATGCTAATAAATAAAGTAGAATCAAACGAAATAATAATTGACGGTCAAAATATAAAAACATTACCACTGAACTATCTGCAAAAAAATATTGCAGCAGTTTTTGATGACCACAAATTTAATACAGAATACGCAGAAGAAGAACTAATTTACTATCAAGACAAACTCGCTATTAACAGAGAACTATCAACAGAAAAAATAAAAAACATGGCTAAATATTTTGGTATTGAGGAATTACTAGTATCAAAAATTAATTTACTTACGTCAAGAGAAAAAGCCCTTATAAAAATATTATCATTATTAATTATTAATCCAAGTATCTTAGGAATAGATAATCTATTAACATATCTTCCACTAGAAGACAAAATGAAAATTGTAAAATATGCAAAAGAAAATAATATAACAATATTAAATGTCACAAACAATAAAGAAGAATTATTACTTGGTAACTACATTCTAATAATAGATAATCACAAAGTAGAAGATTACGGAAAAACTGAAATTCTTTTAAAAGACGAAAAATTAATAAACAAGTATGGAATGAAACCTCCATTTATAATTGAACTTAGCAACGGTTTAAATTATTACGATTTACTAAAAAATAACTGTTATGATGAAAAAACACTAATAGGTGAAATATGGAAATAATGTATTTAAATGAAGATAACATAATTCTATCAAATAAAAATTTTATCTCTTTCATTGGAGAGGTAAATGACCTTGAAATATTATCTCCAAATATTAACAAAATAATTTTAAAACCAACTAAAAAAGTAAAATCGTATATAAAAAATATTGAATATTTTAAAAACTTAAAACTTGACGACATTAGCAAGAAAAAAATAGAAAACCTTAGCTCATATGAATTAATGTGTACAAAATTACTTAGTACAATAAATAAAAATCCTAAAGTAATAATTCTTTATAATATAGATTTCTGTATCTGTGAAAAATACAAAAATAAATTTTTAAACTTTATTAGACTAATAAATGCCGAAAAACAAATAAAATTTATAATAATAAGCAACAACACAGTATTTTTAAATAATATAAGCAAAGACATAATAGTAATGAAAAATCAAATTATCAAATACCAGGGAACAATTATAAATGGAATTAAAGCAGGATTTATTCCTAAAAACGAAATAATTAATTTTATTGACGAAGCAAACAAAGAAAAGGATGCCAATTTAGATTACTACTTAGAAACCAAGGAACTATTAAAAGCCATCTATAGGAGTGTATTTTAATGAGATATAAAGCAAGCATAAGCTATGACGGAAGTAAATTCTATGGATTTCAAAGATTAAAAAATAAACAAAGTGTCCAAGAAACTCTTGAAAAAGCTCTTACAAAAATAAACAAAAATATAGTAGTTGTTAAAGGGGCTGGAAGAACTGACCGTGGGGTTCACGCATACAATCAAATGATTCATTTTGATCTAAACATCACAATTCCAGAAGAAAGATTAACAAACGCAATAAACTCACTAGTTGAACCATATATCCACGTAAATTACTGTGAAAAAGTAAGCGATGATTTTCATGCAAGATTCAATGTTGTAACTAAAACATATCAGTATGTTATTAATATGGGTGAATTTGATGCTCTAGATAATGACTATTTGTATAATTACTGTCATGACTTAAATATAAAAGAAATGAAAAAAGCTGCAAAATATTTACTTGGTTTTCATTCTTATAGAGCATTTACTAGTGGCGAAAGAGAAAATTATAACAGTGTTATATATAAAATAAAATTTACAAAAAAGAAAGATATCCTCGTAATAACATATACTGGCAAAAGCTTTTACAGATATATGGTTAGAAACTTAACTGGAGCCCTTATAAAAATAGGAGAAAATAAAGCATCTAAAGAAAGCATCAAAGAAATGCTAGAAAAAGAAAAAAATACAAGTGGATACACAACAGTACCAGCAAATGGATTATATTTAGTAGACATTACCTACTAAATTTCTTTTTATTTAAGAAAGAGTAGTGTATAATAATATTAATGGAAGTGATCAAATGAAATATGCAGTTAATGGAAACAGTATTCTAATAATATTACTTGTAACATTCATATCAAGTGTTATTCTTGTACCAATCGTAAAAAAAATAGCAGAGCATGTAGGTGCAATAGACTATCCTAATGAAAGAAAAGTACATAAAAAGCCAATGCCAAGATTAGGAGGCTTAGCAATATTTATATCATTTCTTATTGGATACATCTTTTTTGCCGAGTCAACAGTTCAAATGAACTCAATTCTAATTGGTGGCTTCATTATTATTCTTTTAGGCATATTTGATGATATAAAACCTATACCCGCAAAATATAAATTTGTTGTACAACTTATAGCTTCTGCTGTTGTTGTTTACTATGGAAATATCTATATTTCAGAGTTAAGTGCATTTGGCCTAAATATTTCATTTGGAGCTGTAAGCCAGCCAATAACTATTATCTTTATCACAGCAATCATGAATGCTATAAACCTAATAGATGGATTAGATGGATTAGCAGCAGGAACTAGCTCAATATACTTTTTAACAATCGCAATAATTGCATACTTCCTAAATAGACTAAATGGTCTAGATGTAACACTTTGTTTAATCATGCTAGGAGCGACCTTAGGATTTCTAGTATATAATTTTAATCCCGCATCTATTTTTATGGGGGACACTGGAAGTACATTCTTAGGATTCATGATAGCAGTAATATCCCTTTTAGGATTTAAAGCTGCGACAGTAACATCTTTAATTGTTCCGCTACTAATATTATTTCTACCAATCATAGATACAATTCTAGCAATCTTTAGAAGATTACTTAAAGGTGGAAATATTGGGGCTCCAGATAAAGAGCATATTCATCACCAGTTATTAAAACTAAATAAATCAACAAAGAAAACAGTTCTAATAATGTACGCAATAGATGCCTTATGTGCTTCTATATCAGTATTCTATGCTCTAGGAGACAATCATCAAGCAATAGTCCTTTATATCATTTTATTAATAGTATTAATAACTCTAATCTTAAAAACAGACATTCTCTTTATGCATGATAAAAAGGAAAAAAATAAAAAATGAGTAAAAGTTTGGTAACACCGATACTATTTGAAAAAGATGGAAAAAAATATAAACTTCTAAATATTGTTTTTGGTAAAGATAATTCCATTTATTTTTCTTTTCCTTCAAAAAAGGGAAGATACATAGAATTAGAAAGTATAAAAAAATACACAACAAAAGACTACGAAGAAATAGAAAGAACATTGCTTCATTATGAAAAAGAAAATATAGAACCTAAAGTTTCATTTCATCCTCGTAATATGATAGTGCATGTAAACTCCAATATTTCTAAGTATTTAAGTGCAGATTATGAGATGCTAAATATACATCCTGATAAAAGTAAATTATTTGTTTATCTATTACAAATCTTATTTCCAACAAATGTGGATTTTTATGACGAATGTACCGAAATAAAACACGGGCACTATATAGTGGTGCAAGAACCACCAAAAGATGAAATCATTACCTTAGAATTTATTATTCATACTACAGGTATAGTTCCACTTGAAGCATCATTACCAATATCTAAAGCAAGACACCTTAAAGAGTATTACACATATGAAAGTCCATATGAATACACTTATACCTTATTTAATAGTACAATTAAAAGTGAATTAAATAATGAAATAATTCTAAGTTTAAATACTAAAGAAGATTCTTGCATTTATAAAATTAAAAATAAGACCGAATAAAAAAAATACGCATTTGCGTATTTTTTTTATTCAACAGTAACAGACTTAGCTAAATTTCTTGGCTTATCAATATCACAACCATTAAGCTTAGCAACGTAGTAAGCAACAAGCTGTAAATAAATAACAGGTAATATTGGCATAACAAATGCACTTGTTTTTTTAATCTCTACAAATTCATCAGCAGCTTCACTAATATGCTCCTCATTAACAGAAGATAAAACAATACTATAAGCACCTCTTGCCTTAGTTTCTTTAATATTACTTAAAGTTTTAAGAGCAATATCATCATCAGTGATAATACTAATAACAGGAGTATCTTTACTAATTAAAGCAATAGACCCATGCTTAAGTTCACCTGACTGATAAGCCTCACTATGAATATAAGATATTTCTTTAAGCTTTAAACATCCCTCTAAAGCAACTGCAAAATCAACTTTTCTTCCCAAGAAATAAATATCATGGCAAGTATAAATCTTCTCAGCAATATTTTTAGAATTTACTGCATTATTTAATAAGTTATCGGCATCATCACTAATAGTATAAAAACTATTAATTATTTTTTCTTTATCCTTATCACTAATTAATTTCTTGTCACTAGCCATCTTAAATGCAAGTAAACTTAAAAGTGCACATTGAGCAGTAAATGCTTTTGTTGTAGCAACTGCTATCTCAGGTCCAGCTTTAATATATAAAACTTCTTTAGCCTCTCTAGCGATAGAAGAACCAACAACATTAACAATTGCAAGTGTATCTACACCTTTTTCTTTAACTAATCTTAAAGAAGCAAGTGTATCTGCAGTCTCGCCAGACTGACTAATAACAATAAGTAAACTTCTATCATCTAAGAAATTCTTCTTATATCTATACTCACTAGCGATATAAGTATTAACTTCAGCATCTGCATAATCTTCAAAAATAAACTTAGCAATGCATCCAACATTATAAGCACTACCACAAGCAACAATATCAATTCTATTATATTTAGTTAAGTCAGGCAAATTCCTGAACTCGCCATCTTTTAAATACTCATGAATAGTCTTATCAAGAACCTCTGGTTGTTCATAAATTTCCTTAAGCATGAAATGATCATAACCACCTTTTAAAGCAGTTTCAATATCATATTCAAAGACTTGCTCTTCCATTTTCTTCTTTTTTCCAACAGCGTAAACACTAATATCTTTATCACTAATAATAGCAATATCATTATTATCTAATAAATAATACCTGTTTGTATATGCTAAAATTGCAGGAACATCACTAGCAATAAAATTTTCATCATTACCGATGCCAACAATTAATGGGGAATCTTTCCTCATAGCATAAAGCTTATCATCACCATCAACTAATATTCCAAAAGCATAACTACCTAATATAAGTTTTTGAGCTTCCATTAATACCTTAAGTACATCTTTTTCTTTTTTATATAAAGCATCTATTAAAGCACAAGCAACTTCTGTATCAGTTTCACTTTCAAAAGTATAGCCTCTAAGTAACTCACTTTTCTTTAACGCTTCATAATTTTCAATAATACCATTGTGAACTAAAGTAATATCTCCAACCTTATGCGGATGACTGTTAACTTTATTAGGTTCACCATGAGTAGCCCATCTTGTATGACCAACGCCAATATGAGACTCTTCGTTAAAATTTAACTTTTCTTTTAAATTAACAATCTTTCCTGTTTCTTTAACAATATTTAACTCATTATTATCATTTCTATAAGCAATACCAGCAGAATCATAACCTCTATATTCAAGAGTCTCAAGACCACTAATAATTACCTTAATTGCATTCTTTTTTCCAACGTATCCTACGATACCACACATAATCATCTCTCCTTTAATGCACACTAAAAAATGCTGGAAAGATTACTTATGTTGTTATAATTTTGATTTTATTTTTTATAAATAATCTAACGATTTCCCTCCGCAGTGGCACCCGCCGAACATTTCGATACTCCACTGACCTCGTCACCCATATAGGGTCTGGCGCTCATTATACCATTATCCTCCTTTAGGGTATAACTAAACACATTATATCTATCAATATTTGGAAAGTCAAAAATATTTAATATTACTTTACAAAAAATTAAGTTTTAAATATTTAAATTTTAATAAAATATTTTACCTCAAAAAGCAAAAAAATTACGCCACAGCGTAATTTTTATTTATTATTATTATCACCATACATATTTAGTAAACTTAATAATTTTTTAACTTCTTCCTATCAAAATAAATATAAATAAGTATCAGAAGTAATAATCCAGATTCTACAAGTAGAGCAATTAATAAAGTATTGCTAATATTATTATTTTGTTTTTTAAACGAATCAGTACCATTTACTATGTTAAACGAAATTTTTTCACCATTATTATAATCATTTATAGTTGTATAAAGTCCGTTTTCTTTTTCACCATCAATTTCACCACCAGTATAAACTTTAACTGAACTATAACTTAAATCTTCAGAACTATAAAGAAGTGTTGTAATATCTTTACTTGTTTCAAATGCTGTAATTATTTTATCGTTTTCATCTTTAATTACAATTAATGTACCTTTTTCTATTTTAGAATTAAATCTTATATATAAAGAATTTTGTTTAGATTCATTAGATATCATATCAGCCATATTACCAGTAGCAATAATTGTGCCACCATTTATAAATGTTCCACCATCTGAATCAAGCCCAGAATCCTGACTTGTTGAATGAGCAAATGCATAGATTTTTCCGCCATTAATAGTAAGAGTACCATTAGAATCAATCGCATCACCCTCATCGCCATCATCTGAAACGATTGCAACTAAAGAGTTAACATCAATTGTCATAGTATTTCTAACGTTATCTCCAGCACTACTAGCAGTAGTAGTATTCAAACAATCATCATGTGCATAAATTTCATAATCACCAGTTCCACCACTTAAAGTAAGATTTCCCTTAGTTTCAATACCTTCCTTATTTTTACTAGTAACTTTTAAATAACCATCACCTTCAAAATACAAATCAATATCGGAACTTATTGCACCACTACCTTTATAAAATAAGTAAGGATCGCCTTCCTGTAAATGCTCATTATCCGCCTTAACAGTAGCAAACAATATATCATCTAACTGACTAGAAGTATAAATCCCATAATAAGAACTATATTTCTTGTAATTTGTTAAATTATCTCCTGAATAATAAGATTCATAATCTTCAAGTTTATCAGAAGGCATTAAACTTACCTTTTTAAATTTACCACCTTCAATATAATTTTTAGAGTTCTTCGCTGTTTTTATAGTAAATTTACAATCCGTATATGTCATATCTTTATTATATACAAATATTGCAGGTGCTTTCTTTGTATCTGTATCAATATTAACATTATTTAATATCAAATTGATATTGCCTTTAACATTATTTGTGTTAACTCCAATCATAGTACCTGTTGTCTTACCAGTAAGCTCAATATCACCAGTAGTATTAATATTTAAAACATCTATTTCTAAAGTTTTAATTTTAGTATCATTAGATCCATCATCTATAAAATCATCTAAATCAGGACTCTTTACAGTTGATACACCATCAAATAAGAAATTAGTGACATAAAGTTCCGGTAAGTTACCATCATTATAATCCTCTAAAAAATCACTTAAATTATCATAACTTTTTATGTCTGAATATTTTTTGCCATCAACAGAATATTTAAAATTTTCTAAATTAACATATAAAGTACTTGTACTTGCTCTAACATTCAAACAAAATAATAAAGCAAAAGAAACAAATAAATAATTAATAAATTTTCTCATTATTCACCTTCCTAACTTTGAGTGCTGTTCTCATTGCCATTAGGCATCTCTGGTGGAGTACCACCATTTTGATTCATTCCGCCACCTTGATTATCACTAGGCATTTGCATTCCTTGATTGTTACTATTATTTGTGGCAACAGTATAAAAGTATATTGAACCAGTTGAAATAATTGCACCAACTAACAGGCCAACAAAAAGCGCAATAATTTTTTCTTTCATAAAATCATCTCCTCACCAAATAAATATCAATAATTTATGATTATTATGTGAAATTATTAAAAAAATAAAAAATATAAAATTTGTAAAAACCTTAAAAATAATCAACTACCACTAGCCAAAATTAAATATTTCCTCTATAATTATAATTAGGTGATAGCTATGAAAAAAAATAAACGATTAATAATTAATGTCCTATTAGTAGCAATACTAGTTGTAGTAGCAATAGGTAGAAGTTACTCTTATTTAAGCGTAAATGACAGTAGTAACGCAAAACCAGAAAATTTAAAATTACAAAATGGCGATATCGATATTGCTTTTAGTGGTTCAAATACAATCGAGTTTTCTAACCCAGAAGCAAAAAATACGCCAATAATTAGTAAAACATTTACATTAACAGGAACAAACACTAGCACAGAAGACATATCATATTATGTTACATTAGTAATAAATGAAAACACCTTTAAAAATGGCTCATTAAAATACAATATTGTAAGCAATAACTATTCTGAAAAAGGAACTGTTATTGAAAATATTAAACCCGCAAAAGAACTTAATGGGACAACAAATATAACTATGGGTCCTGGCTCATTTACACAAGGGAAAAACGCAGTACATACATACACATTAAATATTTACTATACAGAAGATAAAAATGATAACGGAACCTTTAAAGGAACAATCGGCATTAGTGCACAATAGATAGTATAGTAATATACTATTTATTTTTTTAAGAGGAAATATGAATGAAAAGATATTAGGAATTAAAGTAACAACCAAAACTAAAGACGAAATTATAAAAGCAGCTGAAAAAGATATTAAAAACAACAAACAAAATATACTTTTTAATGCAAACCCACTTATTATTTGTAATTTTTATCGTGACAAAGAGATGGTAAGCGAAATAAATAAAGAAAATTTTAACATTCCAGATGGATTTGGGACAGTACTGGCATCAAAATTAAAACATGGGCAAATCAAGGAAAGAATAGCAGGAATTGAAATGTTTGATGAACTGTGCAAGTTATCACTAAAAACAAAATGCAAAATATTTATTTATGGTGCAAAAAAAGAAAATCTTGATTTAGCAATTAAAAACATAGAAAAAAAATATAAAAACATTAACATATGTGGCTATATTAACGGATACGTACCAGAAGATGAAGCACTCATGAAAATACTTAAAGCAAAACCAGACTTCTTATTTGTAGCGTTAGGCTCACCAAAACAGGAAAATTTTATAGTCAAAAATAAGCAAAAATTTAAAGATATAAAAATAATAATGCCAATAGGTGGAACAATAGACGTTTATAGTGGCAAAATAAATAGAGCTCCATCATTTTATCAGAAAACACATATGGAGTGGCTATATAGAATGATTAAAGAACCTAAGAGATTCAAACAGATATTTACACTAATAAAATTTGTAAATCTAGTAATATTCAAAAATAATTGCTATAATGAAAGCGGTGACTAATAAGTGATAAAGAAAATATTATATAGTTTAAAAAAATATAAATTCTTATTAAATCAATTAATAATGAGAGATTTTAAAGTAAAATATAAAAGAAGTGTACTAGGAGTTCTATGGAGTATCTTATACCCACTTTTAATGATGAGTGTTATGGCCTTGATATTCTCTAACATGTTTAAATTTAACATGGAAGGAGTCAACTATCTAGTATACTTAATGAGTGGTTTACTAATTTTCAATTACTTTAGTGAAGCTACAAATAACTGTTTAACATCAATAGTTGGCAATTTCTCACTAATAAATAAAGTATATATGCCAAAGTACATCTTCCCATTAGCAAAATGTCTATTTGCGGGAATTAACTTCTTATTTACTTTAATTCCATTCTTCTTAATTATTTTATTATCAGGAGACGCTGCAGCTGGAACAAAGTGTACAATCAACATTTGGTATTTATACTTACCATACGTATTTTTATGCACTCTAATGTTTACTGTGGGGATAGGTTATATTTTATCAACAGTAACAGTATTTCTAAGAGATGTCATTTATATTTGGGGGATCCTACTTACGATTTTAAATTACTTCACACCAATTTTTTACTCTATTACAATTTTACCTACATACTTACAAAGCATCTTTAAATTGAATCCATTATATTTATATATTAATACCATTAGAGAAATAGTTTTATTTGGAAATGGACCTTCACTTACAAATGTTGTAGCATTATTTTTAAGTGGATTTATAACTATGATTGTTGGTATGTTTATATTTAGAAAAAAGCAAGACAAATTTGTCTATTATATTTAGGAGGCTCTTATGATAATACTTAATAATGTATCAATGAAATTTAACTTAGGGGTCGAAAAAGATAATTCACTAAAAATGATATTCATAAATCTTTTTACTCCTAAAAAGAAAAAAAAGAAAGAATACTTTTGGGCATTAAAAGATATTGATTTTAGAATTAATAAAGGCGACGTAGTCGGAATTATCGGAGCCAACGGTGCTGGTAAAAGTACACTTTTAAAAGTAGTAAGTGGTGTTTACAAACCGACAACTGGTACTGTAGAAGTTAACGGCAAGATTTCACCCATGATTGAACTTGGGGCTGGATTCGACCAAGAACTTACAGCAAGAGAAAATATATATCTTAATGGCGCAATTCTAGGCTATTCGAAAGAATTTCTAGAAGATAAATTTGATGAAATAGTTGAGTTTTCAGAATTAAAAGATTTTCTTGATGTTCCGATAAAAAACTTTTCATCAGGTATGGTAGCAAAATTAGCTTTCTCAATCTCTACAATTGTTGACCCAGAGGTTCTAATTGTAGACGAAATATTATCAGTCGGCGATATAAAATTTCAAGAAAAAAGTAAAAATAAAATGATGTCAATGATAAAAGGCGGGACTACCGTGCTTTATGTTTCCCATTCTATAGCAAGTATTAAAGAATTGTGCAGTAAAGTAATCTGGTTAGATCACGGTAAAATTGTTAAAATGGGAGATGCAAAAGAAATTTGCGACGAATATTATCAAAAATTAATGAAATAGGTTATAATTGAATTATAAATTAAAGGAAGGTGTTACAATGATTATAACAAGAACTCCATTTAGAGTAAGTCTATGTGGTGGTGGTAGTGACATTAAGTCATTCTATGAAAAACACGGAGGATGTGTGCTTAGTACAACAATAAACAAGTATATGTACATAACAAGCCACCCATCATTCGATAAAAAAACAACAGTTTTAAAATACTCTAAAACAGAAACCGTTCAAAATGTAGATGATATTGAACACAACATATTTAGGGAATGTTTAAAACAAGAAGGCCTAGAGGGATTAGAAATAACTTCAATTGCCGATGTACCATCAGGAACAGGTCTTGGTTCATCTAGTTCTTTTACTGTAGGTTTAATTAAAAACTTAAAATGTTATAAAAGAGAATATATCTCTAAGCCAGACGTTGCAGCATCAGCATGCAATATGGAAAATAATATTGTTCATACTACAAACGGAAAGCAAGACCAATATGCTGCTGCTTTCGGCGGATTAAATTTTTATAAATTTAACAAAGATGGTTCAGTTGATGTAGAACCAGTCTTAATGGACCATGAAGCATTTAAACAATTAGAAAAAAATTTAATAATGCTATATGTAGGTGGCGAACATAAGGCTTCCGCTATTTTAGAAGAACAATCTAAAAATATCGTAAGTGCCAAAGATAAAGAAGAAGGCCAAAAAAGAATTATGGAAATGACCTACGACTTAAAATACGAGTTAGAACATAACAATATCGATGCGGTAGGTAAAATCCTAGATGAAAACTGGAAAATTAAAAGAACATTAGCTTCTGGAATTAGCAACCCTCAATTTGATGAGTGGTACGAAAGAGGTATCAAAGCTGGAGCAACAGGCGGCAAACTTTTAGGAGCTGGCGGAAGCGGATTCTTCCTATTCTATGTTCCAGAAGAAAAACAAGAAAAATTCAGAAAAGAAATGAGCGATTTACCAGAGATGGAATTTAAATTTGACCATCAAGGTACAACCGTAATATTTGTAAATTAGGAGGTAAAAAATGAAAGCATTAGTAACAGGAGGAGCCGGATTCATCGGAACTCATTTAGTAAGAAATTTATTAGAAAGAGGCCTTGAAGTTGTAGTAGTTGATAACTTCACATTAGGCAAACAAGAAAATGTAGATTGCTTCAAAGACAATGAAAACTATAAATTTTATAACATTAACATTGAAGAAACAGAAAAGTTTTGTGAACAACTAAAAAATGAAAATATTGATATTGTATATCATTTAGCTGCAAACTCAGATATTCAAAAAGGTGGAAAAAATCCAAGTGTTGATTATAACGATACATTTATGACAACTTACACAGTATTAGAATATATGAGAAGAGAAAACATCAAAAATTTATTTTTCTCATCAACTTCTGCAATCTATGGAGATAAAAAAGAATTATTAACAGAAGTAACTGGTGATTTACATCCTATCTCATATTATGGAGGAGCTAAATATGCATCAGAAGGATTTATCTCTTCTTATAGCTTTATGAATGATTTTAATACAGTAATTTTTAGATTTCCAAACGTTATCGGTCCAAATTTAACTCATGGAGTTATCTTCGACTTTGTAAAAAAATTACAAAAGAATCCAAATGAACTAGAAATTTTAGGTGACGGTACTCAAACTAAACCATATTTATACGTACTAGACTTGGTTGATGCCATCGTTAAATTCACTCTAGATATTGAAATGAAAAAAGGTGTAGAAATTTATAATGCTGGAGTAGAAACAGCAACTAGCGTTACAACAATAGCAGATATTGTTTGTGAAGAATTAGGATATGAAAATGTTGAGTATAAATATACAGGCGGTAATGTCGGTTGGAAAGGTGATGTTCCAAAATTTCAATATGATTTAACAAAAATTCATAATGCTGGATGGCAAGCTCATCATACTTCTGATGAATCAGTAAGAGAAACTGCAAAATATATAAAGGAACATTATTAATATGAAAGCAGTTATTCAGGCGGGAGGAAAAGGAACGAGAATTTCCGAAATAACAGGCGACGTAATTCCTAAGCCAATGCTAGAAATATCAGGATATCCAATTTTATATCATCAAATGATGAATTTAAAGAAAAATGGAATCACTGACATAACAGTTATCATTGGCCATCTAGGAAATGTCATCAAAGACTATTTTGGAGATGGAAAGCAGTTTGGATTAAATATATCCTATGTTGAAGAAGACCCACAAAAGCCACTGGGAACAGCCGGCTCACTATATTTTCTTAAAGATAAAATAAAAGAAAATTTTGTATTTTTGTTAGCAGACGTCTTTATAGATATTGATTTTGAAAAAATGGAACAATATCATGTTGCAAACAATGCAGACGTAACGCTTCTAACTCACCCTAATGGTCATCCATTTGATAGTGACTTAGTTGTTGAAGAAGGCGGAGTAGTAAAGTCATTCGATTATAAATCAAATGATAGAACAACATATAATTATAAGAATTTAGTAAACGCTGGAATTATGATATTCTCACCAACTATCTTCAAATATTTGCCAGAATTAAAAAAATACAATTATGAAAAAGATATAATAGTCCCATTAATTAGCGAAGGCAAAGTTGTTTCTTATAAATCAAGTGAATATGCTAAAGATATGGGAACTCCTGAAAGATATCGAAGAGTACAAGAAGACTATTCAAGTGGAATTTGCGATGCTAAAAACTTAGCAAATAAACAAAAAGCAATATTTTTAGATAGAGACGGAACAATAAATGAATATGTTGGTTTCTTAAGAAAAAAAGAAGAATTTGAATTGATACCGGGAGTTTCAGAAGCTATTAAAAATATTAATAACAGTGGTTATCTTGCAATAGTAGTAACAAACCAACCAGTAATCGCTAGAGGCGAAGTAACTGATGAAGAACTAGGAGAAATCCACAAAAAAATGGAGACTCTTTTAGGATTAGATGGTGCATATATAGATGACATTTACTATTGCCCACACCATCCAGATAAAGGATTTGAAGGTGAAATTCCTGAATTAAAAATAGAATGCGATTGTAGAAAACCAAAAACAGGAATGTTAGAAAAAGCAGCAAGAGAGCACAACATCGATTTATCAAGTTCTATAATGATTGGTGATTCTACACTAGACATCAAAATGGCTGAAAATGCAGGAATGCAAAGTGTATTATTAAAAACAGGCCAAAAGGGTGAAGACGGAAAATATGAAGTATCACCTACAATAGTTGCTGAAAATTTAAATGATGCAATAAATAAAATTATTGGTAAAAAAGCTTCAAAAAAGCTTTAATAGAAAGAAGGAAAAGAAAATGGATTTTAAAAAAGCAATTCAAGAATATTATGAAAGGGAAATGGCAGCAATTAAAAGATTCAATTTAGATGAAATAAATGAATCAATGAATGCAATTTTAGATGCTTACAATAGAAAAGGAACAATCTATATTTGTGGAAATGGTGGTTCAGCAAGTACTGCAAGTCATTTTCAAAATGATTTTAATAAAGGCATAAGTGAATATGTAGATAAGAAATTTAATTTTTATTGTTTAAATGATAACGTAGCTACAATCATGGCTGTAGCAAATGATATTGGTTATGAAGAAGTGTTTAGATTCCAATTAAGAAATAAAATTACTCCAAATGATTTATTTATTGGAATTAGTGGTTCAGGAAACTCAAAAAATGTTGTTAATGCTGCAGAATATGCAAAAGAGTGCGGAGCAAAAGTAGTTGGAATTACTGGATACACAGGTGGAAAATTAAAAGAATTAGCTGATTACAAAATGCATGTTGACGAATTAGATATGCAAATAGATGAAGACTTACATATGACATTTGACCATATGATGATGAAAATCTTCTATAATTATTTAACAAAAAATGAAATTACAGGTAACAATATAGCAGATACTCATTAATAAAAAGTGGATAATACCACTTTTTTTGTTAAGAACAAATGAATTTCCTATAAAAGTATGTTATGATATAAACGGTGATATTATGGAAAAACAACAAAGAGAAATATTCGCGGACACATTAAGATTTTTCGCAATAATCTTTGTAGTAATTATACATGCTACATGTAATTATTATGTCGAATCATACGGAACTAAAATGTTTATAATGACACTAGGTATTTCGAGTTTAACGAGTTGTGCAGTGCCATTGTTTTATATGTTATCGGGATGTTTCTTAATAAATAAAAAAAATACAAATTACAAAACATTTTATAAAAAAGTACTAAAAATAATTTTACAAACCTTATTTTGGACACTTATTTATCTATTAATATTCAAATTTTTAATGAATCAAGATATTAATATAATAAAGAAAATGTTTACCGCACTATTTAAAGAACAAGTTGACCACTTATGGTATATGTATCCGCTAATTGGTTTATATATTCTTACACCATTTATCTCTAGACTTTATTTGAGTCTTAATGAACGAGAGAAAAAAGGTTTATTAATGTTAATTTTAGTTCTTCCAGTACTTTTAGGAACTCTACAATTAAAATTCTGGGATATTATATCAATACCAAAATTCGCAATCTTTTTTCCAGAATTAGGATTATTTGTTTTAGGAAAATACTTATACGATAACAAAAAAGCATTTCAAAATTCAAAAGTATCTTTAATTAGTACCGGAACAACCATATTAGGATTAATATTAATTGCAGTATTAGCAAAGATTATAATAAATAGTCAGGGCATAAGTAATACAAAACCTTATTTCGATTGTACGCTATTGCCAAATTTCATGTTAGACACATCACTGTTTATTTTTGCGATATCTATAAATAAATACTTAGAAAAAATACCACAAAAAATAAAAAAATTTATATCATTAGTAGCTACTAATACAGGTGGCATATATTTTATCCATATGATATTCTTGTATCTTCTACCAGATATAAATATATTTGGGTTACACTTTACAGCAAATAATGGTAACTTAATTAATATGCTATTAGGAAGCGGATTATACTTTGTTTTAACACTGATAGTTGTATTAATAATAAAAAAAATACCTTATCTAAATAAAACAATTTAAACATCGTAGGAGGATTATATGAAAAAAGTATCTATAGTAATGCCAGTATATAATGGCGAAGAATATATAAGGGAATCAATAGAAAGTATTATCAATCAATCATACAGTAACTGGGAATTAATAATAGTTAATGAATATGGTTCAAATAAAGAGTCATTAGACATAATAAAATCATTCTTAGACAGAGATAAAAGAATAAAACTTATTCAAAATGAAAAGAGAGAAGGAATTTCTGAATCTCTTAATATCGGTTTGAGAGCATCAAGTGGCGAATATATTGCTAGAATGGATTCTGACGATATATCTGGAAAAGATAGATTAAAAAAACAAATGGATTATTTAGATAATAACCCAGAAATAGGTTTGTGTGGAATTGTACCAGAGTTTATTGGAACAGAAGAAATTTATTGGGAAATAGAAACAGACCCAGGACAAATTAAAAGTAACATCTTCTTCTATACACCATGCGTCCATCCTAGCATTATGTTTCGTAGAGAAATAATAGATAAATACAATATTTACTATAATAAAGATTATAAAGCAACAGAAGATTACGACTTTTTTTCAAGAGTAGTTGGAGTTACAAATATCGCAAATATAAATGATAAAAGTTTATTCAAATACAGAATGTATCCAACCAACGCTACAAACAGGAATAATAACATTGGAATCAAAATATACAGTGAAATCATGAAAAACTGTTTTATGAATTATTTAAATCTTAATTTCTCAGAAGAAGAAATAAATTTACTCGACTGCCATATATCTACGCGTAATATAGCGGACAAAGATTTATATAATGCCATTACGAAACTGGATGTACTTTTAAAAAAAATATTATATAGTGCAAGTATTCATGGGTATGACATAAACAAAATGTTTAAAACTCTAAAAAAACGTTGGCAGGAATTAAGATGGAGCATTCCAAACTCTCAAAAGAACTCAGCAATAGACTTTTTTATAGACAAATCAATTTTTAATAGAGAATCACTACGTATTAATAATAACATTGATTTAGATAAAGCTGATATAACAATCCTTATGCCAGTTTATAACAGCGAAAACTATATAATAGATTCAGTTTTAACACTACTAGACCAAACTTATAAGTACTTTTTATTATATATTATGGTTGAGTATGATAGCAACGATAATACTGAAGAATATTTAAGCTTATTTCACGATAATAGAATCAAAGTTATAAGAAACAAGGAAAAATTAGGATTAGCAAAAACTCTAAATGAAGGAATAAAAATAGCAAAGACTAAATTTATAGCAAGAATGGATTCAGATGACTTATCCATGCCAGATAGATTAGAAAAAGAAAGAAAATACTTATTAGAAAATCCAGATATAACATTGGTCAGCACATGGCAACGACATTTCGGAGATTTTGGTACTTATATCCACAAATCAGCATGTAGTAGTGACGATTTAGCAGCGGCTTTATTATTTAAATGTGACGTATGCCATTCTACTATAATGTTCAAAAGAGATAATATGATAAAGAACAATTACTTTTACAATCCTGAAATGGCAATGGAAGACTTCGATTTATGGAACAGAATGTTAAAAACAGAGAAAATAGCATGTATTCCAGAAGTTCTCGGTGAATATAGAATTCATGGAAATAATATCACCCAAGCTAAACACCAAAAAGTAATTGACAGTGAAATATCAATTATATCAAAGAATTTGGAAAATCTCGGAATAAAACGAGGAACATATGATGAGAGATTGTTAGTTGGATGGGATTTCCTGTATAACGAAATTCCAGAATTAAAAAAAGAAGCAGAAAAATTATTTGAAAATATTTTAGAGAAAAATAAAACTGCAAAGATTTACAATCAAGAATCATTAGAATTATCTTTAAAAAAGAGAATAGATTGGATAAATGGTAAAGATAATTATAACGATTTAGAAGAGTACAAATCTGAATCAGGTCAAAGCAAAATGAAAAGATTTATAAAAAAACTTTTAAAGCCAGTTATTAATCCATTTTATTCAAGATTTATGTACAGAGTTAACAATAAAATAGAAGAAAAAACAAATTATTTAAATAATGAAATAAATGAATTAAAAACAAATTATTCAGAACTTAAAGAAGCACTAAAAAATATATCAAATGAGCAAACATTCATGACCAGAAGTCAATCAATATATAATTCTTATAATAGCGGCAAAATTAATATTGCAATATTATTCCAAATTGCATCATTTTGGCCATCATTAGAAAGTGTATATAAGGCGCTTATTGAAGATTCAAACTTTAACGTAAAATTCTTTTTAATAGAGCAAGAATACAAAGAACCAGCACAAATGGCTGGTGCAAAGAAATTCCTTGAAAATAATAAAATTGAATACGAAACACTTACAATTGATAAACTGCAAGAATTTTCTCCTCATGTGGCAATTATCCAAACACCATATGATGAATGGCACAGAGAAAAAGAATTCTCTTCAACTGAACTTAAGAAAATGGGAATCAGATTAATTTATATTCCATATGGAATAGAATTTAGTGGAACAGAAGAATCTTTGAAATTAGAATTTTGTTCTCAATTTATAAATAACATGTGGAGAATTTATACAATATCTGAAGTCACACAAAAATATTATTGTATATACTCAAAACACACAATAAATGATGTAAAAGCACTTGGCCATCCTAAATTTGATGGTCTCATGAATAAAACATTTACAACAAATTATGATTTTAGAAAACTAGCAAAGAATAAAAAAATTGTTTTAATAAAAATTCATTTTCCAAAATATTTTAATGGCAAACAAGTAACTCCAGATTTGAGTATTTACACTGAAATACTAGATAAAGCTGATAAGTACGAAAATATTTATTTTATCGTAATGCTTCATCCATTGATGTATGACAATACGAAAAATAAAGAGTCATTAAAATTGCTAAAAAAATTACAAAATACAGATAATATTTTTGTGTTTAAAGAGGAAGATTATCGAGAACCTGTACTTGCTGCTGATGCATTCATTTGTGATAGAAGTTCATTAGCAATAGAGTTCGCTGCATTAGATAAACCCATTTTATTCTTAGAAAGTAAAACGAATACAGAAAGATACATAGAGGAATTTAATGAACTTTTAGATTCATATCAAAAAGGCTATGAGTTAAGCGACATAGAAAACTTCTTGAAAGATATAGAGCAATCCAAAGATATCAACCGAAGTAATAGAAATAAAGAATTTGAAAAATGCGTAACTTTGCATGATGGACATTCCGGAGAAAGAATCGCCAAAGATATTTATGAGAGTATAGTATATGAAAGCAAAGAACAATAGCAAAAATTTTTCATACGGGATTAATGGCTTAAGGGGTATTGCAACAATTGTCATTGCACTATTTCACTTTGAGTTATACTTTCCTATAACAAAAAACGGTGTATTTAAGACGGGATATATAGCAGTTGAATTCTTCTTTATACTATCAGGATTTTTAATTGCAAAATCTTATTTTGAAAAGAATAGAAAAGATACGCTACCAATATTGGAAAACAAATTAAAAAAACTGTATCCAGCATATTTTATAGCATTAATAAGTCTAATAATAGTGTACTCATTAAAATGGTATAACTTAAATATAATTAGTTGGATGAATGATTCAAATCACGCATCTAATTTTATAGCAGAGTTATTAATGCTCCAAGGTAGCGGAATATCAAATTTTAATTATATAAATGGCCCAGCTTGGTACGTTTCAGCATTATTATTAAATATTCCACTTATTATTTATATTTTAAGAAAAAGTGAAAATAAATATTATCCTGCAATATTTGGAATTTTGTCAGTAGCTATATATTCTTTCTTTATAGTTAAAGATTACAATATGAGTCCAAATTACTTTATAACAGGCTTTCTTTCTTCTGCATTTCTTAGAGGCTTAGCCGGTATATCTTTAGGTATAGTTTCATATTATATTTATAAGTCATACAACAACAAAGTGAAAAATATGAATAATATACTTTTCAACATTATAGAATTAATCCTTTTTGTTATATTTATAAGATTACTAATTTTTAGAGAGGCTAGCAGGCTTAATGTGTTAATTTTACCAACAACAGCACTATTAATCATTATGATGTTCAGTAAAGAAGGAATAATTGATAAATTATTTTCAAATAAATTAAGTACATATTTTGGAAAAATAAGTTTTGAATTTTATATAATGCAATCTACGTGCAGTAATATAATAATTTTATGGTTTGATAATATTAGACAGCCATATATCACAATTATATATTTAATAATTAATCTTATCAGCGGCGCACTTATCTATTATCTTGTTAATTTTTTTCAATCAAAAAGGAGTAAACATGAAATTTAGCATAATTGTTCCTATTTACAACGTGGGTTCATACTTGAAAGAATGCTTAGAATCTTTAATTAATCAAACATATAAAAATTTTGAAGTAATTACCGTTATAGATAAATGCGATGATGGTAGTGAAAAGATTGCAGATAAATATATAAAAAAGTATGGTTGGGTCAAAATATACGAAGAACATACAGGATTAGCAAAGGCAAGGAATATAGGTATTCAAAAAGCAACAGGAGATTATATAGTTCTACTGGATTCGGATGATTATTTAGAAAATGACTTTTTAGAAACCATTAATAAAGCTTTAAACGATAAACCAGATATTTTAAGATTTCAGGTAAGAGATATTATCAATGACCAAAAAATAGATCATAATGAAATTGGATTTGATTCAACGAACGGAACAGAAGCTTTTAATAAAATAATAAGATATCATTATATTGAAAATGCTTGGGCCTATGTCTACAAAAGAGATTATTTTATAAAAAATAAGTTTAAATACATGGAAAATTGTATCGCAGAAGACTATGGATTAACTCCACTTGTAATTGTAAAAGCAAAAACTGTAAAATCAATTTCTTACATAGGTTATAACTACGTCCAAAGAAATAATAGTTTAATGAACAATACTGATTACACAAAAAAAATAAAAAAAATGGACGATATGTTGAAACAATCTGATTATGAAAAAGAGCAAATCAAAAATATCGATAATATTGAACCAATTTTAAGATTTTTAGATAATTCTTTAATATACTATTCCACAACTTTAAAATATAGAGATTACAAAAAATATAATAAAATTTTAAAAAAGAAGAATTGTTATAAACATCCAATAGAAAATGGTTTAAAATCAAAAGTAAGAAGTTTAATAATTAAAACAAATTCTTATCTATTTTATAACTATTTAGTGAGGTAATAATGGCAAAAGTAAGTTTAGTAGTACCGATTTATAATTCAAGCAAGTATTTAAATAAATGCATAGATTCGTTAGTAAATCAATCTCTAAAGGACATCGAAATTATTTTAATAAATGATGGATCTACGGATGAATCAGAAAAAGTTATTAAAGAATATAAGGATAAAAGAATTAAATATATTTCGAAGAAGAATGAAGGCATTGGTAAAACAAGAAATAGAGGAATTAAAGAAGCAACTGGAGAATATATTGCTTTTGTAGATTCTGATGATTATTTAAATGAACATTTTTGTGAATACATGTACAAAAAAGCAAGTACTGATAATTGTGATTTAGTAATTTGTAATTTCTTTGAGGATAGAGGAAATCTCTATGGAATAAAATTTAAAGATTTTGAAGATACGTCATTAAAAGATAATCCAAGTTTAATTAACAATATCAACTTAGGGCCATGTAATAAATTATATTCACTTGAATTATTGAAAAATAACGATATTTATTTTGAAGAAAATCTTAAATATGAGGATGCTCCATTTGTTGTTAAAGCAGTTAAAAAAGCAAATAAAATTGGAAAAATAAATGACTTTCTTACATATTATGTTATTCACGAAAACAGTGAGACAACGACTCGTGACAAAAGAATATTTGATATTTTAGAAATATGTAAAATCATTATAAAAGAACTTGATGACAAAAAGTATAAAAAGGCTTTAACAAATTTAATTACTATGATACTACTAGATTATTGTGCACAGCAAAGATACATTAAAGAACATAGTCAAAGAAAAAAATTTATAAATGAAGCATTTAAAATGTTAAATGATTTAGATAAAAATTGGAAAAAATGCGATTACGTATTTAAACTTAACAAGATATCAAGAATAATAAAAACAAACAAATTATTATTGTTACTATACTGTGATGTATTTGCTTATAAATATACAAAATAATATTAATAATATGGAATAATAGATTTTATTCCTTTTTTTTTGTATAATAAGTGCAAGGAGTAGGGTTTTATGAAACATTCAAGAAAATTAGAAACATATTTTTTGCTATTACCATTTTTAGACATGATAACAGCTTTGCTAACAAGAAATACGAGCTTAAGTATAACCCCAGGTATCATAATAAAAAGCATTTTTCTTCTCATTATGGTATTGTATATTTTTAAAACAAAATCAAAATATAAAAAAGCCTCACTTGGTTTATTATTTTTAATATTTATATACATAATAGGTTATTTCCTTGTTAAACCAGATATTCTAAATTGGACATACATTATTAAAGAATTGACATTTATATTCAAGTTAATTTATTTTCCAATCTCATTTATGGGACTATTATGCATTTATGATGATAACAACTATAGCAAAGAATCAATTGTAAATATAATTAAGAAAACTCTTATTATTTATATATTTTTATTATTAATAC
>JAUNFK010000022.1 GCA_030525085.1 bacterium | reverse complement strand
ATTTAAAGCAGTATAAGCGCTCTTACAAAATATCTTGCTATTACCGGTATCTATCACTATATTTCTTTCTTCTTCACTCATACATCCTTTATAATTTAACACAGTATTAAAATTGCAAGCATCAAAATTTATAAATTTTGTAAAAGCTACATAATCAAAATTATTATTTTTTATTAGCCTCTCAACATTTAAAGGTATCTCAGAAGTATTATTATTTATAAAACTCTTTTGTAAATCTATTACAAGTAATAAACTTTTACCATCATTAACCATACTTTACCTCTACTTAGTTTCTTTATTAATCCACTTTAGATACTCAGAATATCCCATACTAATATCATAAGCCACTACCTGAGGAACTTCATAACTATGATTTTCTAAAATAATTTTTTCAACATCAGAATACAATTCTTTTTTAGTTTTCATTCTTAGTAAATACTCATCAGCAGTAACTAACTTTCCCTTCCAGTAGTAAGTAGATTTTATAGTAGACACCTGCGTGCAACTTACTAATCTTTTTTCAAGTAATATATTTGATACTTTCTCTAATTCTTCCATACTATCAAATGTACTCATTATCATTATATATTTATTCATTAAAATCACCTCATATAACCTTTTCTAGTATAAGTCTCGGACCACCGTGAATATCTATCTGCTTAATAATTTTATAATCATCTTTCAAAAAATTATCTAAACTATATCTATTATCAGGATGAATTGTTGCTACAATTCTTTTTACACCTAATCCAGCAGCACCTTTATTTATTAGTTTCATACCTTGTAATTGTAAACTGCTTCCCCTAAATTTACCTTCTATCATAACACTATCAAATATCGCAACATATAAAGGATTATCTAACTGATACTCATCAAGTATGTCATCTTCAGGATTAATAGTTAATACAAATAACCCAATCAAAGTATTATCATAATATAATAAATAAACTAATCCATTATTTTTAATTGGATAAACAAACTCATGTTCAGTTAAAGGTGTAAAAAATTCTTTATTCGGCATTGCATCTATTATATTCTTTTGAAAATTTAATATTTTATCTAAGTCATCAATACTTGCTTTTTTTATAAGTACATTTTCACCTATATTATATTTCATATTATCTACTACCATTCTAATTCACATTATAACATGCATAATTAAGTATTTAAACAAAAAAATAAAAACCTAAATTAGGTTTTTATTATAATTTTTCAATTACTGCAGCATTTTTTTCCAAGCATCTTATCAAATCTGCATGATCATACTTTTCAAAAATTGCTCTAAATCTATCAGGATTAATAAAGAACATATGAGTGTGTCCCATAAAAACTTCTTTATAATTCTTTATTCCAATTCCTTTTAAATAATTAAAATTTTCTTTTACTACAGAAGGAAATAATTTTAATTTTTCTATAACACTAGCTTCACTGGTTCCATTTAACATTGTTAAATCATCATCAGTTAATCCTAAATCCTTTAAATAATTCATTATCTCTTACCTCCCATATCATTCAAATGCTTAGCTTTAACAATTAAATCAGTAATATTGGCTTCGCTAGCCTTAGGCCCGTAACTCTTAATAACCTCATTTAAATCAAAACTATTAATAAGTGGAAGTGCTGATAATACATAACTAATATTTGCCGTAGTTTGACCTGCTAATAACAATTTACTAATAACATGCTCAATTTCAGCTGGCGTACTGGTAATAAATAAATCAGAAGCATCATAGATATTATCTAGTTTAATATTATTTCTCTTTAAAACATCAAATACTTTTCTATACATTTCTTTATTGAAATTAGCTTTTAATCTATCTTGTTCACTAGGTTCAAAATTATAATAATCCACTCCATTTTCCGTAAATAAATTTACTAAATCATTTTCTGAATCATTATTTTCTTCGACTGCTTCAAATGTTAATGAATTATCTTTAACAGGTTCTGTACTTACCTGTTCTTTTTCTATTGTCGGAAGATTATCTGGGCTAATTAAATCAGTAGGTTGTTCTTCCTTAATCTCAGTAACAGGTTCCTCAACAACTGGTTCTAGTTCAAAATCATTGTTTTCTGCTTGTTCATGTTCAAATATATTTATTTCATTATTTCCGGTATCAATTGTTGCTTCCTCAGCTTTAGGCTCTTCATCACCTAATCCAGTTCCAAAAATACTTGCATATTCACTATCAATTGAATCATTTAATGCCTTAAAATCAATTTTTTGATAATCAGTAACTGGTTCTTCTTTGACCTCTTCACTAACTGTATCTTCCTTAACGTCCTCTTCGGGTTCATCCATTTTACTTATCTCATCAAAAACTGGACTATCCATATTAACATTATCATATTTTTTAACTTCAGTAACTGTTGGTACTACAAGGTTTTCTGGGTTTTCAGATGCAAAATCAATAATACGATTTAATTCTTTAGCATAATACTCTAAAGCCTTAGTATAGTTAGATAAACGTTCAGTCTTAATTTCTTTATCCTTTTTTAAATTAATAAGTAAGTCTTTTATTGCTCTAGCTTTTTCAGTAAGTTCACCAATTTTTTCACGATGTTTAGTAATTTCATTTTGCTTAGCAATCATTTTAGCATTAATTTCTCTATTACCTGCTTCAACAATCGCATTTAAATCTTTCTTACCAAATCTTTCATTTAAATCAGTTAAATCAATCTCTAATGCTTTAATTTCTTCTTCTAACACTTTTATTTTTTCTTTAGCATTATCAACATCGATTTTGTATCCTTTAGCTTCATCTATTTTTTTATCGATTTTAGACTTAACATCATCTAAAACCTTTTCACACTCACTTTTCTTGGCTTCTAACTCACTGATAATTGCTTTTAACTTACTATTTATCTCATTTATCAAGTTTATCATCGTACAACCCTTCCTATTCTACCAAAATTATAGCAGACTTTTTAAAGCTTGTAAATAACGTCATGACCATTTTACAAGACTTTTAAAAAGAAGAGTTCTCACTCTTCAAATGTATCTAAATCACTTTCAAACTTCTTTAAATAAAAGTTTGGTTTATATTCTATTTCATTATTACTAACTAAAGTATCATTAATTGGTATAATTGTATAATCTTTTAAAATCACATATTCATAAGTAAGCGTTAATATTTCATCATAATACTTACTTAAAAGTTTCATCTTCAAAGTAGCTGTACTAAGTACCCCATCCTTATAATACTCCACCACTTCATAAAAAGCTTTATCTGTCTTAACAATTCTCTGATTATAAATTTTTAATATCTTCTCTCCCTCATAATTACCATCAATCTTACTAACACTATCTTCAACGTTTATCTTCTTAATAAAGTCATAATAACCATAATTTTTCTTATATAAAATATTATCCTTAACATAAAATAAATTACCCATTAAATCATAACTAATTGGTACCTTAAAATAATTACTATAATCTTTAACTACATAATCGCTAGAACTATATATAGCATTATCATAATAAGCGTAAGAATCTGAGACATTTCTATCATAATTACTATCCCTAAAAGTATACTTCTTATTATTATCTGAATAAAAAGAAATATCAGCTCCATAAGGAATATCCATACTAAGCACATTTACTTTCTCTGGAATATCAAAAACCTTCTTATATTTAAAGTTACCTTCCTTTAAACTAGACGGATCAAAAATATAAGCTTCATGACCAGTAATAAATGCCATCTCTGAAAATAACGTATCTCCATTAATAACATCACCACTAATTTTCTTATAATAACTATCATCATCTATCTTTTTATTATACATTACCTCTTCTTTTAAACTTTTTGGTTCACTTTTTTCTGCTTCATTTTTGCCACAACCAGTAAGCATTAAAAGAATAAGACCAAACAAAAATACTTTCCTTTTCATAATCCTCCTACCTTATAAATATTATATAAAAAATAAATATTGTTATCAATAAAAAGAGCCATAAAGCTCTTAACATTTTTTCTCAAGTATATCTAACACTTCATATAAAATAAATGAAATAATCATAATAATGACTATTCCTGCCATTACAAGTGTTAAATTAAATACTTGAGTTCCATATAAAATTAAATAACCAACTCCTGCTTTACTTACTAAAAATTCTCCCATAATAACACCAATTAAACTCATTGAAATATTTAACTTCAAACTAGAAAAGATTGTCTTCTTATTACTAGCAATCACTAACTTTGTCATAATCTGATATGTGCTTGCTCCAAAACTTTTAAACATTTTTATCTTATAAGCATCCGTTGTAACTAGTCCATTATAAATCGTCACAAGTGTTACAATCACATTAATAAGTAAACTCATTACTACAATAGACTTCATATTAGCACCTAACCAAATAATTAATATTGGCCCCAAAGATACCTTAGGTAAACTATTAAAAAGTGTAAGATATGGGTCCATCACTTTCTTTAAAAAAGGTACTAGATAAAATGTTATTGCTAAAACAAAACCTAATAAAGAACCTATTGTAAAACTAAGCATTATCTCCTTTAATGTTGTAAAAACATGATTATAAAGCTTTCCACTAACAAGTAACTCCTTAATTGACATCATTACTTTATATGGACTAGAAAAAATAAAACTATTAATTACTCCCTTATCACTAAGCACCTGCCATAACCCTAAAAATAATATTAAAATAAATACTTGCAAAAAAATAACACTAAAAGATTCTATTCTTCTCTTTCTTAAAAATCTTTTTTGACTAAGAGATGTCTTTATCTAAATCACCCCATATCTTGTCATAATAATCATAAAAATTATTAGCTTTTCGCTTTTTAGAAGGCGTATCACCTAAAAGACTTATTTCATATATATTCTTAACTTTAGCAGGTCTTTTAGAAAGAACTATAACTCTATCACAAAACGAAACACACTCTGCAATATCATGACTTATTAATATAGTAGTAACCTTAAGTTCTTTTAATATCTTATAAATATCATCAGTAATTGTTAGCCTTGTTACGTAATCAAGAGCAGAAAGTGGCTCATCAAGCAGCACTAAATCAGGCTTTATTGCAAGCGTCCTAGCAAGAGCAACTCTTTGTCTCATACCTCCAGAAAGCTCTGATGGCATCTTTTCTAAAAACTTATCCAAACCAAACTGATTAAGCAATCCTTTTGTATAATTAACCGTTTCATCATTTAGCATCTTCTTAAGTCTTAAACCAAGTGTTGCATTATCAAGCACATTTTTATATGGAAGTAGTGCATCACTTTGCAGCATATATCCATAATTACTCTTATACCTTATAACTTGCCCACCAGTTTCTTTATCTAACCCAGCAATAATATTTAAAAGAGTACTCTTCCCACATCCACTAGAGCCAACTATCCCGATAATCTCTCCTTCATGAACATCAAAAGATACATCACATATTGCTTCCACTTCACCAGATAAAGTATTAAAACTTTTTTCTACATTAACTAGTTTTAATACATCATTCATTTACAATCAAAGTACTATAAGGTAACCTTTCACTAATCATCTTATTCTTAATTAACATATCAGTTAAATTATCATAAGATTTCTCACTTATAAAAGAACTATTAAGATAACTATCCGCTCTTTTATATCTATCAATAATACTAGTTAAATCATCAAGTGAAGTATCTGGAAACTGACCTAAAATATCTTTTGCAATTACTTCTGCACTATTGTTAAAAGTATAAACAAGTCCTTTATCAATTGCTTTTCTAAAACCATCTATAATATCTTTATTTGCACTTACATAACTTCTTTTTGCATTAAATGCAGTGTAAGGAACCTCGCCAGAGTACTTACCAACACTATCATAAACATAACCATATCCCATTTTCTCTAACTTAGTCGCATTAGGTTCAAATAAATTAACAAAGTCTCCTGTACCACCAACAAACGCACTAGTTAAATTAGCAAAATCAACTGAGTCATTAACATTAACTCCTGTAACATTTTCATTTTCTAATGCATTATAAAAATTAACAATTGGCATCCCGCCACGTCTACCTGCAAGTACTTCCTTTCCTTTTAAACTATCTAACGTAAAATTATCTATCTTTTCTCTAGAAACAATAAATTGTCCATCTCTTTTCGTAAGTCCAGCAAAAGAAACTAAATAATCTTTTTCTCCATTATCATAAACATACATAGTTGCTTCTGGTCCACAAAAACCTACATGTACATCACCTGATATAACTGCTGCTGTAACATTATTAGCACCACTAGTAAGAATTAAATCTATCTTTATACCTTCCTCTTCAAAATATCCTTTTTCTATTGCAACATAAAATGGTGTATAAAAAGCACTATGAGTTACCTCCGCAACCTTCACCACATTTAAACTTTCTTTTACTTTATCATGCCTGTTCATAAAAAATACTAAAAATAAACCTGCAACAAATACTACTAAGCACAATATCTTTTTTTTCATAAATCCCCCTTACTCACTTATAATGTATTCAAATAATAAAAAAAAGGCACCACAAGTGCCCTAACCAATAACCGGAATATTTCCATGAAGTGCTAATCTAATAAGCCCGCAAACAATTAAATGTGCTGGATATATAATGTAGAAAAACCATTTCATCCACTTACCATTACCAGGTTTATTATTATATCTTTTAAGTAGTGGTATCGTAAAAACTGTACACATCTGTAAAATACCATAGGCTGGATTTAAAAATATTGCAAATACTAGTGCATAAAAGAAAGTAAAAAATGGAATAACAAACATTCTTTTATTAAAATCATCCTTATTAATATATCCATATAACACCATAAGTGTTCCTATCATACTCCAATCAGCTGGAAATGCTAATATGCACACTAAACATATAAGCAAAAACTTATAAATTCCTTTCATCTTTGACTCATAAATCATTATAGAAACAAGTCCCAAAAGCAATGACCACATAACACTAGTTTGATTAAATATTGAGCCTTTAACAAATGGAATATAATTAATTCCAAATGCAAAACAATAAGCAAAATGTGACACTATACTAAATAAAAATAACCTCAAAGCATATTTCTTAACATTTCTTGTATGAATATAACCCTCTGTTATAAAAAAGCAAAATATTGGTGCAGCAAGCCTGCCAATTGCATGTAAAAGTAAAATAACTACTCCATTATCATATCCAGGAAATAACACCCATAAAGCATGATCAAAAAGCATTGCAAATATTGCTATCATCTTTAATTGATTTCTATTAAGTTCAAAGTTCATATAACCACCAATTTAATTATACATTATTCTAAATTAAGTATCAATTATTTACTAAACTCATGGTATAATATCTAAGGAAGGTGCTGTAACAATGAATTATAAAAAAACATTATTATCAATTATATATATTTATTATTTGGAATTAATTTATCACTTATTTATTTTTAAATCTTTTACAATAAAAGGATTTTTATTTCTAACCTTATTTACTATTCTTTTTGGTATATTTAATGATCTAATAACTAGTCTCTTTAATAAAAAAGTAAATAAATGGTTATTCATTTCTATAAACATATTTTTAAGTATTTTATTTATTGCTCAAATCGTAAATTTCAAATTTTACGGAAATATTATAAGCATTTACTCAGTAGTTCACGGTGGCCAAGTATTTGGCTTTATGGGAGCAATTATCTCAGTAATACTTAAAAATATTCCAAGTATTCTTCTACTACTTATTCCAGCAATCTTACTATTAGTATTTAATAAACACATTGAAGCAGATGAATCTAACTATAAAAATACACTTATTAAAACTCTTGTATTTATAGGTCTATTTATAATTTGTACTCTCACTTTAAACATCGACAAAAAAGATATCTATTCAGCAAAAAACTTATATTACTATAAACATGCACCTAATCAATCTGCTAAAACATTTGGAATTCTAACAACAATGCGTATCGACTTAGAAAGAATCATTCATTTCGAAGAAAAAACAATGGACATTATCACTGACGACACATCCGAAGAAGAAAAACCAGCAGTTAAAAATATTGAGTACAATAAAGAAGATATCGACTTTGCTGCTCTTGCTGAATCAGAAACAAACGAAGAAATTAAAAACATTCATCTTTATATGAATAATCAAGAAGCTACTGAAAAAAACAAATACACAGGTATGTTCGAAGGGAAAAATCTTATTGCTATAACGGCTGAAGCCTTCTCTCCTCTTGCTGTAGATGAAGAACTTACTCCAACATTATATAAACTAGTTCACGAAGGATTTAACTTCACAAACATGTACTCACCAATCTACTACGTTAGTACATCAGACGGTGAATATGTTACTCTAACTAGTCTCTTACCTAAAGAAAGCGTTTGGTCATTCTACAAATCAAGAAACAATTATCTTCCATATGTATACGGAAATGTATTTAAAAAATTAGGCTACGCAGCATATGCTTTCCATGATGGACAATACAAATATTATGATCGTAACCTATCACATCCAAACATGGGCTACACATACATGGCATGTGGTAACGGTCTTCAAAAACTAATGAACTGTAAAAAATGGCCTCAAAGTGATGTTGAAATGATCGATGCAACATTTGATATGTACAAAGACGAAGAAAAATTTGTAACCTATTATATGACCATATCAGGTCATTTAGAATACAACTTCTACGGAAATAACATGGCTGCTAAAAATAAATCACTAGTTGAAAACACTAACTACAGTACTGCTGTAAAAGCATATAAAGCAACTCAAATCGAGCTTGATCGTGCTTTAGAAAAACTTTTAACAAAACTAGAAGAAAATAACCTACTAGACAAAACGGTTATCGTTCTATCTGCAGACCACTATCCATATGGCCTAACTAACGATGAAATTAATGAAGTTACTCCACTTACTAATCCAAAATTTGATATCCATAAAAACAATCTAATTATTTGGTCAACAGACATTAAAGAACCAATCAAAGTAGATAAACTCGCTGAAAGCTTAGATATTCTTCCAACAGTTCTAAATCTATTTGGTATAAAATTTGATTCAAGATTACTAATGGGAAGAGATATTTTATCTAATGCTGATGGCTTAGTTATCTTAAATGATCGCTCATGGATTACTGAAAAAGGATTCTATGATGCAAGTACTAATAAATTTACCAAAACAACTAATGAAGATTTACCGGACAACTACATTGATAAAATAAGTACAATTGTCTATAACAAATTCGTAATATCTAAAAACATCTTAGAAACAAATTATTATAAATACGTATTTAAGGAGGAAGCATGAATATAAAAGAAAGAATGTTATTAAGAGAAAACTACTACAGTCCTTACGCTACAAAAGACAAAGAATCAATAAGAATAACTCCAATTGAAGAAGACATTAGACCAAACTTTTTTAGAGATATTGATCGTATTATTCACAGTGCATCTTACACAAGATACATGGACAAAACTCAAGTCTTCTCTCTAAAAGACAATGACAACATTTCTAAAAGAATGGTTCACGTTCAGTTAGTATCAAAAATAGCTCGTACTATTGGTAGAGCTCTTTCCCTAAACGAAGATTTAATTGAAGCTGCCGCTCTAGGTCATGACTTAGGACATGTTCCATTTGGTCATGAAGGAGAAAGAATCCTAAACAAAATAAGTCTTAAACATAATGAAGGATACTTTAATCATAACGTTCAAAGTGTAAGAGAACTTATGGATATCGAAAACGAAGGCGAAGGCATTAATCTATCCGTCCAAACACTAGATGCTATTCTTTGTCACAATGGAGAACTCGAACTAAAAGAATACTATCCCAAAACTAAAACAACTGAAGAATTTTTACAAGACTACGAAAACTGTTATAAAATTGATGGATACACTAAAACACTTATCCCAAACACCTTAGAAGGATGTGTGGTTAGAATAAGTGATATCATCGCCTATTTAGGAAGAGACATTGAAGATGCAGAGCGTCTTAACCTAATAAAAAAAGAAGACCTACCAAAAGAAATAACCGATATCCTAGGATCAACTAATAAAGAAATTGTTAATACATTAATAATGGATATTATTAATAACAGCATTGATAAACCATACCTAAAAATGAGTGATGACATCTTTGAAGCTCTAAAAAAACTAAAAAAATTCAACTATGAAAATATCTACTCAAAAGCTAACACCAAAGAAGAACTCGCTGAATATGAAAACATGTTTGAAAGTCTATTTAACCATCTACTAAAAGACGTTAAAAATAATAACACTGATAGTAACATCTATAAAATATTTATAAAAAATAAAAATGAAAAATATAGACAAAACACACCAGAAAGAATTGTTATTGACTATATCGCCGGTATGACTGATGACTTCTTCTTAAAAGAATATAAAAAATATGAGAACTAACTCTCATATTTTTATTTTACCGAAACAATTAACTCCAGCTCTTTCTTAGTAACCTCTTTGCCGATTACAACAGGTAGCTTTATCAAATACTCATAAAAAGGTTCTTCATCCGCTTTAAAAATTTCATCCTTCTTGTTTTCCCAATAACACCTAGCATAATAAATAGTGCTCTCCATATTCCAGCCTCTAACTAAGTTCATAACATACTTCTGATAACAATCATCGCTAACTTCAATCTCATAAATCTTATAAAAGACCTCATCTAATTTTCTTTTCTCAATTCCCTTTAACACACTAGCTGCATCAGATGCATAAAAAGAAGTTAACCTAGAAAATCTATCACTATAATGTAGTCTTCTCTCATACTCAAAAACTGCTTCTAAAGTATCATCCTTACTTTTATAATCTCTTAAATAATATTGAACACCATGACTAGATAAACCCTCAAAATAATATTCTGGAACTAACCTCTCAAAATTCTTAACAAGATCAATTTTCATTCCAGGCGCTAAATGCCCGCTTCTATCTACATGATATAAAATCATTTCTTCACACTCTCTATTTCTTGTAACTCTAAACGGTACTTTTGTTTAACATTAGGATACTTCTCATGGTCAACTTCACTTAAAAAATTATTAATCTCCCTTAAATAAACTTTGCCTTCTCCATAAAGTGCCCTATAAATAACATATTCCTCTAAAGTTTCAGAATTAATTCCAGTTCCAAGAACAATATAATAATCCCCCTTAAAATGCTTATAAATACGATTTACTTCTAACTTCCTCATATATCCTCCTAATAAAAGTATAACATAATCTCACTTAATATTATATTTTTTATTACTTCTAAAACAGATACTTCCACCAATAAAAAATGAACACATACTAACTAATAAACCAAGTAAGCCATTATACAAAGAATTATCAACATTTATTTGAGTAAATGAAAGTAATGCCGATTGTGTTAATTCCAAAGACACTAACGCAGTTGCAAGATTAACAAGATTCAATATATTATTTTGTTCATTTCTATTTTTAATACTTTTCCAAATCTCATAAATAGAATAACCAATATCATAAAAAGTTACCGTTGCTATCGTAATTCCTGAATAAATATTATATGCTACTACCTTATGAACTATAATCACATATATAGAATAAACAACAAAACACAAACTAGCTATCATCACAAAAAAACCTACTAAACGATAATTATTCTTTTTAGAATGCACCTCTCTTTTAGCAAGTCCAATACACAAATTATAAAAAGAGCTTATTAAAAAAGCATAAGATTTAGTCCAAAAAAACAAAACAACTTTTAAAACAAAAATAAACAAATTACCAAAATAAAAATATGGTCTAACTTTTTCAATCATGCCCTAACACACTCTTCTATAATTTTAATAATAGTATCAATCTCATCATTACAATCATTAATAACCCAAATCTTTACTATCGCCATAATTCCTTCAACATAAAACTGAAGCATATACTTCTTCTTATAATCTGGCACACCATATTTATCAAGTATTGGATTTAAAATATACTTTTCTAAACTAGAATACGCCTCATGTGCCCTCATAACACCTGGTTTCTTAAAAACTACTGTAAATATTTTCTTATTTTCCTTAACAAAATTCAAATAAGGAACCAAATACTTATTATTAATAAGAACTAGATCCTTTCTATCAAGTTTATCTATATTATTTATAAAATCTTTAGTATCAACATTAAAATAAGAAACAAACTTTTTTATCACATAATCCAAAGTTTCTTCCAAAAGCTCATCTATACTATCATAATGTAAATAAAAGGTTGAGCGATTAACCCCAGCCTTTGCGCATATTTCTTTTACAGTAATATAATCGTAATCTTTTTTATCTAATAAATAAAGAAGTGCTTCATCCATAAGCATAGCCGTATTAAAATACTTACTTTCCTGCTTATTCATAAGCATCACCATCCTTACTCTTCACTTGAAATTTCATTTGCTAACTTTATTATATCATAAGAATATTTCTTTTTAGAGTTCTCTAGTATTCTCTTATAAATTGGATAATTAACGCTAACGCCAACTACACCAATAATACCAATTATAATTCCTAATACAAAATAATCGCCATTAAATATAACTCCCATCGAAAGGCACATTCCAAAACCAAATATTAATGCCATAACTATACCAAAACTATACGCAAAAATATTAGCTGGTAACTTTGCCTTTACATCCAACTTTCTAAGAGCTACAACCTTAGATTCATTTTTAACAGAATATTCATTTGCTATCTGCTCAGCATAAATTTTATTTGTATTCATAACTTATTCTCCCTTCAAATACAAACAAAATTCTACAATCTATCATTATAAAAATGAACAACACAAAAATCTAAAAATGTCTATTTGCTTCTTACTTTTATAACATCATCACTTTGAATAGTCCCAATAAGCAAAGAAGAATTATCATCATGCATTTTAAAATTACTACCAACTATCTTTTCATCATAATTAGCATAACAATACTTACACATATGCATACATGAATTATAGTCTCCAATATCAACCATCTGCACGCACTCACACTTCTTCTCTTTTCTTACATTACTACTTTTAAACTTTTTACCGGTTAAAATATATGCTAGTTCACGTGACAAACACTCTCCCTTAACAAATCCGTACTCGGTTAAGTCTTCATCCTCGAAACAAGTTTGAACGCTCATTCCATTTTCCCTAGCACTCTTACTAAAAGCTTCACCTATCATCTTATAATCATCATGTGTAAATCTTTGGTACTTTAAAATATTCTTATTACTTCTAACATTCTTATACTCATCCATAAAAGAAATAATTATTTTATTAACATAACCATTTAGTCTTTTACACAACTTATCAAAAGCCCTAATGTGATAATCAACACTATACTTATCACTTAAAAATATCGGGTCATATCTTAGCACAACATTATCTGCACCAAGCTTTATAGATAGCTTCTTAACTCCTTCAATAATCAATCTCTTATCCGGAATGTTAGGTTCTATCTCCTTACCATAAGGCGTTATTGTCACGTGAAATAATACAGGTACCTTTAACACATCTAACTTATCAATCATTGGTAAAGGATTCTTACTACAAAACATAATTAAGTCTACATCACTAAAATTAATTCTACTCACAAGCTTAGGATTAAAAGGATTTCTAACATCTACAAAACCAGCCTTCACTCTATTTATAAACCAATTAGAATAAAAAGCTGGAATATCAGTTCTACCGCTTGCAAACAAAATCATAAATTTGCCTCATAAACTTCATTCCCATGCTCTTTAATAATATCTTTTAAATCTTTAACTTTAAGCCACAACGTAGCTGTATTATCGTTTGGATGCATTCCAATAATATCTTCTTCATGAAAATCACTATCCAAATAAAATTTAACTAATTTTTCTTTATCGTTAAGTATACCTAAAGGACTAACAGCACCCGGAAAAAGTCCAAGAACCTTTTCTAAATCTTCACTAGAAGCAAAAGTTAAAGGTCTCGTATTATACGATTTTCTAAATAAAGATAAATTAACTCGTTTTTCTTCCTTAACCATAATTAAATAATAATTTCTTTTCTTATCATCACGTACAAATAAATTTTTGGCATTTCCCTCTGGATATGGAAGAGCTACATCCTTTAAATCTTCCATAGAATAAACAGCCTTATGATTACTTATCTCATACCAAATATTTCTACTTTTTATAAAATTATAAATATCTTCCTTATTCATAATCACTTACTCATCTCCAAAAGTTTTTTTACTGTATTAGCAGTTCTTATAGTAATATCATCCTTAATGCTAGTACTAGCTGTTCTAATCCACCAGTTAGCTTTTCTATAACTCTTTAATTCAAATGACCAAAAAATAACATTATCATAAACACAAATATTCTCTATATCAGTAGAAGGTTCACCAAGTGCATCACAAATCTCACTAGCAGTAACACTTGGCATTATAAATATAAGATTATCATATATTTCTTTATTACTAGTTCCCCACCACTTTGGACTATTATTTAAAATACCTTCGAGTTTATAAGCTTCTAATATAAAAACAGGAACAGATACATTAAATTCATCATTAAGAATATTAATAACATCATTAGTTATCTTATCTTTATCCAAATTACTCTCTAATATTATGTTACCACTGTTCAAATAAGTTAAAACATTCAAGTAACCATTACTTACAAGTACTTCCTTAAGCATACTCATATTAACTTTATTCTTACCACTAATGTTTACCCCTCTAAGTAATATAATATATTTCATAATAATCACCTTCAAGTACCATAATTATAACATAAAACAATTATTTTCTATCTCCCATACAAAAAGAACTTTTTCAAGTTCTTAATCTTTTTCAATATAACCACTAATGCCTTTAGTATACATATTATCACTTACTGATTTATATCTTTCTCCATCATAATCATCTGTAAATCCATTATAAGCCTTATATACTTCATTAGTTTCTGTATCATAAACTCTTTCATAACCTAAAGTTGCATCACTTTGTTTCTGTGTCATTATATCAAAGCTTGCACTTCGCTTATTCCATGAGTCTATTATTCCATCACTAATTTGATTGCAAATATTTCTTATACTTTGAAAATTCTTCATAACAGCATCTTGTTGTTGATTAAAACCATTTAAAAACGTATCAGTAAACTCTAATGAACCGGCAACCGTATTTAAAATCTCTTCCCAGTTAACAAATTCATCCTTTGGTGCTGTAATAAATATTGAATCATATACAGAAAGTGGATAAGTATCAATCTTCTTACCTGACATTATATTTTCATTAACATAATAAGAGCCAGCATCATAAACATAAGCAGTGAAAATACCTTCACCCTCAGTATTCTTAGCATCCTTAAAAGTAGCTCTTAAAACATCCCCACCAATAAATCCCTTACCAAGATTTTCTGTAACTGTAAAATCATTTAACTCAGGAAATGTAAATGCTGAAGTGTTATTAAGTTTTCCCATATCATTAAATATTTTATAATACCCTTCTGTATCTTTAGTTGCTATTACTGAAGTCTTTGCAAATGGACTATCTGGATAATATTTTTGCTGCCAAGCTTTAGAGTCTTCACTCTTATTAAATCCTTCAACTTTTAAATTAAAATAAAATTGATAAATTGGTTTTTCAGGATTATAAGCCTTAACAATATAATGAATATAATCACCAAGCACATCAACCTTCCAGCCTTCAGGTACCTTTAATTTAATAAGTCCATTATCAAAATCCGTAAATTTAACACTTTTAGTCTCTGCATCCCTTATCTTAAAATTATCTTTCTTTAGTACACTTCCACAACCTGTTAATCCAAAAACAATAAATACCCCCATTAAAACAGCTAGTATCTTTCTTTTCATAACATCCTCCATATAATACTATTTATTAATTATATTGTACCATATAATTTACAATCTTAATAAAAAAACTCCTATCAAATAAGAGTAATTTTTCAAGTGGTGCTGAAAATAGGACTTGAACCTACAACCTACGCGTTACGAGGGCGTTGCTCTACCGATTGAGCTATTTCAGCAAACCATATATATATTATATACCATTACT
Source organism: bacterium (assembly GCA_030525085.1). Classification (GTDB taxonomy): domain Bacteria; phylum Bacillota_I; class Bacilli_A; order RF39; family UBA660; genus CAG-533. The sequence goes on along the minus strand of JAUNFK010000022.1, from coordinate 658 downwards.
CTGCAAAATTTCAACCACGAAAAAAGAAGATTACTCTTCCTTTCCTAAATCAGATAACTCAGTGCATAACATATTATATTTTTCTTTTATCTTACTCTTATCTGCTTCCTCTAAAACATACCAACCATTTTCAAACATAACTTCATAAACTGCACGCTGAGCTTCAATTATCTTATCGAAATCTTTTTTTAATTTTTTAAATAACACTTCATTACTAGCTTCCGTAAGCGCAACTGTATAATTTTTACTCATTTCTTTTAAACTAGAAAGAATACTATTCATATAATCCTTATCATTCATGCATATTCCATAAGTAACTTCAGTCTTCTCATTTTTAACTACTTTACTCATTATTTTCACCATCCAATATATCTAAAACAGTATCAATATTATTCATAAATAAATCAGAAACTTTTCTCACACACTTACTTAGGGCCTTATCAGTTAATTCATCTTCCATATTAACTGCAGACTTATATGCACCATAATTCCAATTAAAAATATCTGTTAAATAATCTAAATCCTTAGTACTTATCATACAAGGTACTTTTTCCATACTATCATCTCCTAATATTAGTATGGCTTAAAAAAAGAATAATACTCTAATTATGAAGTTGTAAAATAAAAGTAGACACAAAAAAGATGTGTTTACTTTTTC
>JAUNFK010000021.1 GCA_030525085.1 bacterium | reverse complement strand
AGATAAGCCAGAAAAGAAAATGGATGAAATAGAATTTTAGTAAACCATAGAAGGTGATATTATGGAAAAATTTAGCACGTCCTTGCGTGGCTATAATAAAGAGGAAGTTAATAAATTTGTTGATGATTGTATTGTAAAAGTTGATAACATGCTTAATCAGTTAAAACAAAAAGACCTTGAAATTGAAGCTTTAAAACATGACTTAGTACAATACAAAAACATGGAAGCAACATTTAATAAAGCAATCTTAGTTGCTGAAGATGCATCAAATCAAATCAAAAGAATGGCTAGAGATGAGTCAACTAGACTTATTGATGATGCCAAGAAAAATGCTTCAAGAATTGTCAATAATGCTTTACTAGAAGCTGAAAAAACTCAAAGAGAAACAGAACAACTTCGCCGTAATATTATCACTTTTAAACGAAGACTAAAAACTATTTTAGAAAATCAATTAGATTTAGTTGATGACATTGATCACATAGAACTTTAAGTGCCTTTTGGTACTTTTTTTCGTTTACAAAGCTTTCTAACGCTGATATACTTGTTATGGTGGTAGAATGAAACACGTATACATACATATTCCTTTCTGCAGAAACATCTGCACATACTGTGACTTCTGTAAAATGTATCACTTACCAAAATTTACTGAAAATTATTTTGAAGCATTAAAAAAAGAAGTAGAAGACAGTTATATGGATGAACTAATAAACACAATATATATTGGTGGGGGAACCCCGTCATGCCTTACAAACGATGAATTAGAGAAACTATTTAAAATAGTTAATATTTTTAAAAAAAGCACAGACTGTGAGTTTACCTTTGAATGTAACCCAGAAGACTTAACAGAAGAACTAATTACACTTCTAATTAAAAATGGTGTAAACCGCTTAAGCATTGGCGTTGAATCATTTAATAAAGAAAACCTAGAATTCATGGAAAGAAAAATAGATTATAAAGACCTCGAAGAAAAACTAAACATGATAAGAGCAAAAGGCATTAATAATATAAATTTAGACCTTATCTATGCACTTCCAAATGAATCACTAGATACTCTAAAGAAAGATGTTAAAAAACTTTTAAAACTAAACCCAGAGCATATCAGCACATACTCCCTTATTATTGAAGAAGATACCAAATTAAAACTAAACAATACAAGTTATATTGACGAAGAACTAGATGCAAAAATGTATGATTATATTTGTAGTAAACTAAAGAAAAACTATACACATTATGAAGTATCAAATTTTGCCAAAGAAGGATTTGAATCTAAACATAACACAGCGTACTGGCTAAATGAAGAATACTATGGTTTTGGCTTAGGAGCATCTGGCTACATAAATGGTTTTAGATACGAAAATACACACAACCTTAATGATTATCTCGAAGGAAAATATCATAAAGAAGAAAGCTTATTATCTAATGAAGAGATTATGGAATATGAAGTAATCTTAGGACTTAGAATGTTAAAAGGAATTAATCTTCAAACATTCTTTGATAAATATGGCGTTAATATTCAAGATGTTTTTCCTGTAAAACCACTTCTTAAAAGCAAAGAGTTAATTTATAAAAACGGTTACTTATTTATAAACCCTGAAAAAATATATGTAATGAATGAAATTCTATTAAAACTCGTTTAGAATATAATTTAATAAGCCTTGCATAAAAGGTATTTATTGTGATAAAATCAAAATATACAATAGTAAAGAGGTTAATAATGAAAATAAAAAAATATATTATAGGGCTTTTGATTGGTACATTTGGTATATTAAATGTTAATGCGGCAAAACTAGAATTCGATGGTGATAGAAGTATCTCTTATAATGGAACCGGAACAGTAGATATAAAATTAGATAGTGAAGGCGAAGAAGTAAAAAATATTGAGTTCACCTTAAACTATGACACCAACTTTATAAATGTATCTGTAAATAATAATACATATGGTTTAACTCAAAAAGAATCTGGGAAAAAGATTATTCTAGCGTCATCATCAGCTATTAAAAATGGGGTAATCGCGACAATTACTGTTAAAAATGTAAGACCAGAACAAGCAAATACATCACTAACAATCAAAGATATTAAATTCGATGATAAAACAGGAACAGATGTAACAAGAGACTTTGTTCTAAAATATACTACAACTACTACAACAAGAGCAAAAAATACAAGTAGTAGATTATCTGGTGTAACATTTAAATATGGCGACATAGTAGATATGACCCCAGAATTTAAAAGCACCGTATATGAATACAAAATCAAAAATGAAAATGATAAAATTAGAAAATTAACTTTCCAAAGATTTGCTTGCGAACAAGAAGGATGTACTACTGAAGTAACTTGTGCTACCGAAGGATGTACAGTAGATGGAACATCAGTTTATTTAATAGTAGGTAAAAACGAAGTAAACGTAACATCAACTAGTGAAGATGGTAAATCAACATCAACATATAAATTCATGGTTTATAGAGGACCAACAACTGATAACTCACCATATTTAAAAAGCCTTGCTATTGAAGGATTTACAATAAATGAAAAATTTGATAAAAACACTCTAGACTATACAGCTACAACTGACTATGAACATGAAACTTTAAATATTATTGCAACTCCAGAAGATGAAAATGCGAAAGTTGAAATTAAAGGTAATGAAAATTTAAAGATTGGTGAAAATGTTATTACTATAACAGTAACATCAAGTGAAACTAAAGAAATCAAAATTTACAACATTACTGTAGTAAGAAAAGACTTTGAAGCATCATCATCTACAACAACTAAAGCTATTTTAGCACCAGACGTAGTACCTAAAAAGAATAATAATGTGTTATTAATCGTTATTATTTCAGTTATTGGCGCTGCTATAATCGGCGCATCTGCTTACTTTATCTTTAGAAAACCAAAAGACAAAAACAAAAATAATAAAAATGATAACAATGGTGGCACACCAGAATTAGCAGATGATATGCCAGTTCTAAAAAAAGATGAAGATGAAAAACTGGATGATACCGAAATAAATGATAATGAATTTGAAGATGAATTAAATATCATTGAACAAAATGATGCACCAGATAACGCTCCATCAATCGATGATGCCTTAAGAGATTTAATGGTAACTAAAAGATTAGAGCTTACTGATGAAATGAAAGACGAATAATAAACAAAATCACTTAATAAAATTTATTAGGTGATTTTTTTATGATAATCGCTCACCGTGGATTATATGATAATAAAAAAATAAAAGAAAATACTATCAAAGCATTTGATAAAGCTATTCAAAATGGCTGTGATGGATTCGAAACTGATTTAAGAATAACAAAAGATGGTAAAATCATTCTAATGCATGACCCATTCATTTCCCGAGTGGCCTCATCACATGGACTTGTAAAAAAGTTAAACTACAAAGAAATAAAAGCAAAATTTAAAGACATTGCTACTCTAGAAGATATAACAAATAAATATCAAAACCAAATAATATTTTTAGAACTAAAAGAAAAAATAGACATCACTAAATATCTAGATAATAATAATACATACTATATAACATCATTTAACTATAACCATATCAAAGACCTTCCAAAAGGGAACTACAAAAGAGGCGTACTCAATTACGTATTTAATACAAACATTAACTATAAAAATTTAGACTTTATCATGATTTTATCTGATCTAATAACCGATAAAATATATGAATTTTATACAAATCAAAATATTGAAGTAGTCTTATATGGAATAAACAAACGCATTCCAACCTTAAAAAAAGAGTACCTCGATAAAATAAAATATATCTATTAGCCTTGCTTATCTAACCTTTTATATGTTAAAATAATTACGTCTAGAGGTGGTAAAATTGTTAGATAAAACTATAACTTACAATACAAAAAATATTGAAAGTGCAAGAATTAGTGATATGCTCTTTGAAGTATATGATGCCTTAAAAGAAAGAGGATATAATCCAATTAATCAAATACTTGGATATCTTATAAGTGGTGATCCTGGCTACATATCTTCATATAAAGATGCAAGAAACAAAATAACAAAGTTTGACCGCACCAAAGTTTTAATGTGCATCTTAGAAGGCTACTTAGAAAAATGAAATATTTAGGGATGGACCTAGGAACAAAAAGACTAGGTCTAGCAATTAGCACAAGTGGGGTATTAACAACTCCATATAAACTAATTAGTTTTAAAACATATGAAGAAGCAAGAGACGAAGTAATTAAAATAATCGAAAAAGAAAAAATTACTTGTTTAGTTTTGGGCCTTCCTAAAAATATGGATAACTCAATGGGCTTTGCTTCAGAAAGAAGTCTAAACTTTAAAAAACTATTAGAAGAAAAATGCAGCCTTCCTGTAAACTTAGTAGATGAACGCCTAAGCACAGTTGAAGCTGAAAGCATTCTTATTGAAAACAATTACTCTAGAGCAAAAAGAAAAAATGTTATTGATGAGTTATCAGCATGTATAATACTAGATACTTATCTAAGGAAAGTTGGTTAGAATATGGATAATAAAGGAAAATTTACAATTACAAATGAAGAAGGAAAAGAATTAGAATGCGAAGTATTATTTACTTTCGATTCAGATGAATTTAAAAAGAGTTACATCGTGTTTACTGATGGCACGTTAGATGATAATGGCAATATTAAAGTATATGCTAATACATATGATCCAAGTGGTGAAGATATTAACCTTGGTGTAATCGAAAATGATGAAGAATGGAAAGTTATCGAAAACTTACTAGCATCTTTACAAGAAAAGTTAGGAGCAAATAATGAAGTCAAAGAAGAAGACAATTAGTAAAATTCTTATCATAATAAGTTCACTAATTGCGCTTACTCTTTTAGTCTTCGTAGTATTATCAATAAACTTTTTAGCTCCCGTAGATAAAAAAAGTGAAGAAGTTATTGAATTTAATATTCCTACTGGTATGGGTAAAAATCAAATTGCCGATGAATTAGAAAAAGCTGGTTTAATAAAAAATGCTTTATTCTTTAAATTTTATATCAAGTTTAATTCAAATAAAGAGTTATACGCAGGAACATATAATATTTCAAAAAGCATGAGTGTAGATGAAATTATTGATACACTAAATAAAGGTAAATCTCTAGAAACTGAGGCAATTACAGTACAGTTTATCGAAGGCAAACGCCTAACAGACTATGCTAAAAAAATAAGTGAAAACTTCCCATACACAGAAGAAGAAATTATTGAAGTTAGCAAAGACAAAGAATTCTTAGATAAACTAATTAAAAACTATTGGTTTGTAACTGAAGATATCCTAAATGATAAAATATATTATCCATTAGAAGGATACCTATTCCCAGATACATACAATTTTAAAAAGAATGCAACTATTGAAGAAATCTTAGAAAAAATGATTAAAACTCTAGGGACAAAATTAGAAGTATACAAAAAAGATATCGAACTATCAAAATATAGCATTCATGAGCTTATCACCCTTGCATCCATTATTGAATTAGAAGGAGCAAGCGCCGACGATAGAGCTGGTGTTGCTGGGGTTTTCTATAACAGATTAAAAGATAACTGGACTTTAGGAAGTGATGCCACAACATATTATGCAGTTGGTAAAGGGTTTGATAGAGACTTATCTCTTAAAGACTTACAAAGCTGCAATGGCTATAATACAAGAAGTGAAAGCAAATGTGCATTTACTGGCTTACCAGTTGGACCAATCGATAGTCCATCACTAGCAAGTCTATCAGCTGTATTTGAACCTACTGAAAGTGATTATTATTACTTTGTAGCTGATAAAAATAAAAAGACATACTTCATGAAGACATACAAAGAACACACTGAAGTTGTTTCCAAATTAAAAAGAGAAGGACTTTGGTACGAATATTAGGAAGTGATAAAAAATGAAAGAAACAATACTAGAAATGGAACGGTATGCTGAAGAAAACAACATACCAATAATTGAAGTAGATAGTATTAAATTTATAATGAAATACATTAAAATAAATAATGTAAAAAGTGTATTAGAAATTGGTACTGCTATAGGTTACTCAGCTATCCTTATGGCAAATGCTACAAGCACTGTTGAAATAACAACAGTTGAAAAAGATGAAAAAAGATATCGTGAAGCTGTTAAAAATGTCAATAAATGTGGCTTAGATAGAAGAATCGAATGTGTTTATAATGACGCTCTAGAAGTAAACCTTGCTGGTCACTCATACGATTTAATCTTTATTGACGCTGCTAAAGGTGGTTATATTAAATACTTTGAAAAATTCTGTAACTATCTAAATCCAGGTGGAGTAATTATAACTGATAACTTAAAATTTCATGGATTAGTTAGTAACAAAAATCTAGTAAAAAGCAAAAACCTAAAAGGAATTGTTGATAAAATAGAAAAGTATGTTGAGTTTCTAAATCAAAATGAAGACTTTATCACAAAATATTACGATATAGGAGACGGCTTATCAGTAAGCTTTAGAAGAGCAAATGTTAAATAAATTATTAGTAAGAATAAATAATATTAATGAACTAAATAAGCTAAAAGAAAAGGGAATAAACAATTTCCTTTTTCCTTTAGATGGATTTAGTATTGGTTATAACACATTCAAAGTAGAAGAAATAAAAGATTTAGATATAAACGTCTATTTGTTAGTTAATCGCGTATTTGATAATGAAACTTTAAATAATTGGAATAATATTAAAGAAAAACTAACCTTTGCAAAAGGTATTTTCTTTGAAGACATTGCAGTTTATATGACTACTAAAAATATTCCACTTATCTGGAATACATCACACGCTGTAATAAGCACAAATGGTATTAACTACTGGCTTAACTTAGTAGATAGTGCTTGTTTTTCAAATGAACTAACAAAAGAAGAAATCATAAATATTATAAACAATGCAAATAAAGAAGTAGTGATTCCTATCTATGGCAAGAATATGGCAATGTACTCTAGAAGAAGCCTTATCTCTAATTACGAAAAACACAAAGGCATCACTTTAAATGATCATAACTTAACTCCAGATAATAAAATAACCTTTAAAGAAGTAGAAAGCACTTATGGAACAGTCTTCTTTGCAGATGCACCATTTAACTATATAAATATTTTAAAAGATATAAATGATGCCAAAATAAAACTATACTATTTTGATTTAGCTGATATTACTCCAGAAGAAATGTTTGAAATCCTAAATGGCAAAGAAACACAATGCGATAATCGCTTTCTAGAACACAAAACAATATACAAATTGGAGGCCAAAAAATGATTGAACTATTATCACCAGCAGGTGACGAAGAAAAAATGCGTGTAGCCTTTAACTATGGTGCTGATGCAGTCTACTTTGGTGGTCAAAACTATAGTTTGCGGGCAAATGCTAAAAACTTTAATAAAGAAGAAATTAAAAATGCGGTTATCCTAGCCCATGAACTAAATAAAAAAGTATATGTTACAGTTAATATTATCTTTCATGACGAAGACTTTGAAGGCTTAGAAGAATATCTAAAATACTTAGATAGTGCTAAAGTAGATGCTATTATTGTAAGTGATATTTCCGTAATGAACTTATGGAAAAAACTAAACCTTAAAATAGAACTTCATGTATCAACACAGGCAAGTACTCTTAATAAGGAAACTGCCTTATTTTATAAAAATCTAGGAGCAACTAGAGTCGTTCTAGCAAGAGAAGCCTTAAAAGATAACATTAAAGAAATAAAAGAATATACTGGCCTAGAACTAGAAGCCTTCATTCATGGAGCAATGTGCACAAGTATTAGTGGTAGATGTATCATGAGTAACTACATAACTAATAGAGATGCTAATAGAGGAGGCTGCGCTCAAATATGTAGATGGTGCTTTCAAAATAGTGAAGCAAGTGACATTCAAATATGTCCTAAAGACTTAAATATGATTCCCAATATTAAAGAAATGATTGATGTTGGTATTAACTCCTTTAAAATTGAAGGAAGAATGCGCGGTATTTACTACTTAGCAACTGTTATTCTATCATATAGAAGAATCATCAATCATATCCTAAATAATACATTAACCCCAGAAATAAGTGATTACTACCTTAACGTTCTAAATAGATGTGCTAACAGAGAAAGTACACCGCAGTTCTTTAATGAACTACCAACTGAAAAAGAGCAGTACTATCCAGGAATTAGAAACGAGTACTCTAATCAAGACTTTCTAGGATTAGTCTTAGATAACAAAGATGGCATAATTACTATCGAAGAACGCAACTACTTTAAAAAAGGAACAATGTGTCAAATAATAAGCCCATATAATAAAACTTTTGACTACCAAATTAATGAAATATTTGACGAAGACATGAATATAATAGAAGAAGCAAATCATGCTCAAATGATTGTTAAAATTGAAGATAATTTACCTGTACATAAAGGCGACATGATACGTCTAAAAGTATTTGACATTTGTGATGATTTGTAGTAGACTTAAAAAAGTTTAAATTATGCAAAGGAGATATTTTAAATGGCAAAAAAAGAATTTTTATTAACTAGTGAAGGTTTCTTAGATTTAGAAACAGAACTAAATGAACTTAAAAATGTTAGAAGACCAAAAGTAATTGAAGCAATTAAAGACGCCAGAAGCCAAGGCGATTTATCTGAAAATGCTGACTACGACGCAGCAAGAGCAGAACAAGCCGAAGTTGAAGGACGTATTAAAGAACTAGAATATATGTTAGAAAATGCCAAAATAATCCAAAAAGAAAGTGGACATATAGTTGGCTTAGGAAGTACAGTAACTATTTCTTATGTAGATGACGATGATACAGAAGTATATAGTATAGTTGGATCAATGGAAGCAGATCCATTTGAAAACAAAATCTCAAATGAATCACCATTAGGAAAAGCTATCATTGGTAAAAAACAAGGCGATGAAATTGAAGTAGCATCCCCTACAGGTAGTTATAAGATTAAAATCGAAAAAGTTGACTAATTTAGCCAACTTTTTTACATATAAAAGGGTGCTTATACTTGCATAAATTTTAAGAGTAAAGTATAATAATTAAGAAATTAAGGAGAGAAGAATATGAAAAACGTAAAAGAATTCACAGCTAAAATTGAAGGCGAAGCTTGGGCTAACGCTTTAGATAAAGCATTTAACAAAAAGAAAAAAGACATTAAAGTTGATGGCTTTAGAAAAGGAGCAGTTCCAAAAGATGTTTATATCAAAAAATTTGGTATTGAAGTATTATTCATGGACGCAGTTGATGAATGTATCAATGATGCATATCACAAAATTATTGATGATAACAAATTAAATCCAGTATGCGAACCAAAAGTTGATATTAAAAACATTAATAAAGACGAAGTAGAGTTTGTATTTACTGTTGTTGAGCGTCCAGAAGTAAAACTAGGAAAATATAAAAAACTAGGCGTTAAAGAAGAAAAAGTAGAAGTAAGTGATGAAGAAGTTAATCATGAACTAGGACACTTAAAAGAAGAATACGCTGATGTAGTAGAACTAACTGAAGGAAAAGTAGAAGAAGGCTTTACTGCAGTAATTAACTTTAAAGGTGTAGTAGATGGTAAAGAATTAGAAGGTGGAAGCGGAGAAAACTATCCACTAGAAATCGGTTCTCACACATTCATTCCAGGATTTGAAGAAGGTTTAGTTGGAATGAATATTGGAGAAGAAAAAGTACTTAAATTAAAATTTCCAGAAGATTATGTTGAAAACCTAAAAGGTAAAGACGTTGAGTTCACTGTTAAAGTAACTGGACTAAAAAAACGTGTACTACCTGAAATGAATGAAGAATTCTATAAAGACTTAGGTTATGAAAACGTTAAAACAGAAGAAGAACTAAAAGAAGAAATTAAAAAACATCTTTTAGAACATAAAAAAGCTGATGCTGAAAACAAATACATTGATGAACTACTTAAAAAAGCAGTTGAATCTTTAGAAGTAGAAATCAATCCAGAAATAACTGAATCAGAACTTAACCGTATGGTAGATGAATATAGAAATCGTCTTCAAATGCAAGGTTTATCTTTAGAACAATACCTAGCATATACAAAATCTAATATTGAAGATCTAAAGAAACAAATTACTCCAGAAGCTGAATACAGAATCAAAGTAAGATACTTACTAGAAGAAATCAGCAAGAAAGAAAACATCGAAGTAACTGATGAAGAAGTTAAAACTGAAATTAAACGTATCAGTGAAATGTATAGCGTAACTGAAGATGACGTTATTAACATGATTGGTGGAGAAGAAGTAATTAAAGCCGATCTAAAGATGCGTAAAGCAATCGATATTATCAAAGAAAACTAGACCTAACAAGGTCTTTTTTTAAGGATATGCATAAGCTTAGTATAATTAATAAGTACACATACAAACACATTTATAATTTCAGCTAAGATTAATGCAAACATTCCAAGTTTTAAATAAGCAAATATAAATAAACATAGAAGCCTTATAATCGTGCCATATAAAGTAGTTCTCATTAAAAAGGCATTCTTACCAAGAGCTTGAAGCGTACTATTAATTGGCGCCTCCATATAAAATACACTAAAGAAGAAAGCCATAAACCTAACATAAGTAACTCCCTCATGTGTTCTAAAAACAATCCATAAAATCTCATCACAAAACAAATACAAAAATGCATTTGCACATACTCCCAAAATAAGTGAGAAGATAAGCGTTTTGTTAAAAATTCTCTTAACTTTATCAAGATTTTGATAATTCTTACTTATCTCAGGAAGCAGGGAAGTACTTATCGCCATTTGCAAGTATGTTGGCACTAATAAAAGCCCTAAAACATAAGTATTATAAACACCATACATATTAGTAATATAAGAAGAGCTAAACCCCTTACTAAGCATTACTGTACTAAGAATAATTGGCTCAAAAAAATAACCAATATTCCCAATAATTCGTGAGCTTACACTAGGAATACCGATTCTCATAACATCCTTAATAGTCCCTATATCTGGCTTTAAATCTTTAGTCTCTATCTTAAAATTCTTAGGTAAAAACAAAAGAAAGATAATGATACTCATTGTCTCAGATAATATACTAATTAAAATATAACCACAAATAGTAACTATAAGGCCATACTTACAAAGATGAGGAAGTACAAGTAATACAATTAACAATTTAAATATCTGCTCAATAACATTAGATAAAGAGTGAGGCATCATCTGTTGCTTACCAAAAAAATAACCTCTTAATATGCTACCTATCGAAATAAAAGGTAAGACTAAAGATAACGCCATTAAAGGATAATAAGTATTTTCATTATGAAGCAAATTGATACTTATAAACTTACTTGCAAAAATAACAAAAATAACTAATAAAAAATTTAATATTAAAGAAACCGGTAATGTACTAAAAACAATCTTTTTACCCCTAATATTGCCTCTCGAGACTAACGCAGATATCGCAATCGGAAACCCAAGTGAAGTAATCGTAATAAGTAAACTATAAGTTGGCATAACAAGAGAGTATATCCCAATACCTTCGGTTCCAATAACTCTTGTAAAATAAATGCGAATTACAAAACTAAATAGTTTAGTAATAATCCCACCAACAACTAAAATAAGAGTACTTTTAATAAACTTGTTTCTCATAATCATCAGTTTTCTTTCTAGCAAAAATGTTATATAATAATATATGTAAGAAAACTAAATAATATAAGGAGAACTTATGGACGAAATTAAATTTAACACAATAACTGAGCTATATAATAGACTACTTCCCGCCCTAAAAACTAAAAGTCATGATTTAGAAAGAAACTCTAAAATCAAACTAGCTGAAAAAGAAATATGGGATTATCTAAGATATAATTATTGGAACCAAAAAAATAAAATCACTCTAGGAGAAATGGTAGATGATATCCTAAGCACTCCAGATGATGAATTAATTAAATACCATAACATAAACAAAGGAGAATAAACAAAATGTATAAAATAAATGACATAATATCCAAATGCAGAGAAAATGAATTTAAAACAGAAGAACTAGATCAGATAATGGAAAGCTACCACCTTATGATTGATAAGTTTGGCGAAAGTAAGGAGTATCACCCACAAAGTAGCATGCACTATCTAAATGTTGCAGGCATAATTGCTGATTTAAATGCTGACTCAACATCAATCATCGCAGCACTTCTTCATGGTTTTACTAGTAAAGAAGACATTGAATTAGTTCGTGAAAAATACGGTGATGACATCGCAGATATCATTGATAATCTAGAAAAAATAAGTCACTTAAAACTAACCGATTACAGTGTAAGTGGTAGTAACAATTTAAAAAAATTATTAGTAGGTTTATCAGAAGATGTACGAGTTCTAATTATTAAACTGGCAGACAGACTAGATGTAATGAGACATGCATACATCTTGTCACCAGAAGAGCAAAAACAAAAAGCAAATGCTACTATGGAAGTGTATGTACCAGTAGTTCACAGACTTGGTATTAACTCAATTAAAAGTGAACTAGAAAATTTATGCTTAAAATATACTAAACCAGATATGTATGAAGAAATCGAACATAAATTAAATGGTAGCACTGAAGAATTAGCAAAAAGCCTAAATGAAATGAAAGAAAGCATCAGTGACATCCTAACTGAACATGGAATTAAGTTCGAAATAAAGGCTAGAGTAAAAAGTATCTACAGTATTTATCATAAACTAACAACAGGACATAAGTGGAATGAAATATATGATATCTTAGCAATGAGACTAATCGTTCCAACTGAAGAAGACTGTTATCTAGCAATTGGTTTAATTCACGCTAAATATAGACCAGTTCCAAAAAGATTTAAAGACTATATAGCTATGCCAAAAGAAAACATGTACCAGTCACTTCACACATCAGTTTTTGGTAGTGATGATAACATCTATGAAGTACAAGTTAGAACCCCAGAAATGGATGAACTCGCTGAGCACGGTATTGCAAGCCACTGGTCATATAAAGAGCACACTAAAAACGTTCAAAACATCATGGAACAAAAACTAGAAATCTTTAGAAACACAATCAAAATGGCTAGTAATGACACAGACGAAAGTTTCCAAAAAAATGCTTACGATGAGATTCTAAACTCATTAATATATGTATTTACTCCAAAAGGAGACGTCATGGAGCTTCCTCAAGGAGCAACACCAATTGACTTTGCCTACCGTATTCACTCAGGAGTAGGTGATAAAACAGTTGGTGCTATCGTAAACGACCAAATAGTCCCACTAGACTATGAATTACAAGATGGAGATATTATTAAGATAAATACACTAAACTCAGCAAAACCTAATAAAGAATGGTTAAACTTCGTTAAAACAACCCAAGCTAAAAATAAAATAAAAGCATACTTCTCTAAAAAGGACCGTGAGAATTATATTGAAGCCGGTAAAGATTTACTTGAAAAAGAAATCAGAAAACAAAAATTATCAATTACTGAAGTTTTAAAGGAAGAAAATATTGAAAAACTTCTTACAGACTTAAAAATAAAAGACTATGACGAACTTCTATTAAGCGTAGGCTCTCTAAGATATACTCCAGCATACATTATTAATTTAATTTATGAAGATAAGAAAAACATCGAAGACATTATGCTAGAAAGGGTTAACCGTAATCCATCTAACAAAAGAAGAAACCACAAAAACGATATTACTGTTGCTGGTTCAGACAACATCCTAGTAACAATTGCTCACTGCTGTAACCCAGTTCCTGGAGACGAAATAATCGGCTTTATAACAAAAGGTGAAGGTGTATCAGTTCATAAAAAAAGCTGCCCTAACATAGGTGATAAAACTGAAAGACTAATTGAAGTAGAGTGGAATAACGATGATGATAGACTATTTAATACAAATCTTACAATCAAAACTAATAGCATGCAAAACCACCTACTAGAAATAGTAACCGCAGCATCCCTAAAAGGTGTATCAATAAATAGTGTTAAAGAATATGAAAATGGTTCAATGCTTGACTATCAAATTAGCGTTAAAGTAAAAGGTAAAGAACAATTAGAACTATTTATTTTAGAAATAGAAAAAAATAACTTTGTAATCGAGGTAACAAAATGAAAGTAGTAATTCAAAGAGCACTTGCATCAAGTGTTGAAGTAGATAATAAACTAATAAATAAAATTGAAAAAGGTATGGTAATCTTAGTTGGCGTAAACGTCGAGGACACATCAGAAGACGTCGACTATCTAGTAAGAAAAACTCTAAATTTACGCATCTTTGATGATGAAAACGGAGTAATGAATAAAAGTATTCTTGATGCAGGCGGCGAAATCCTATCAATAAGTCAGTTCACACTTCAAGCATCAACTAAAGACGGCAACAGACCAAGCTATATAAATTCCATGAAGGGTGAAGAAGCCGTAAAATTGTATGAAGAATATAATAAAAAATTAAATGAAAAAGTAAAAACATACCCTGGAGTATTCGGTGCTGAAATGAAAGTAAGCATCACAAACGATGGTCCAATAACAATCATAATTGATAGTAAAAATAAATAAAAACTGGAAATTAATCCAGTTTTTTCTGTATACCCAAGCTCGCTCCTATCATTGAAGATATAACAATAATTATATAATATATTAAAGAAGAAGCCGTATATGTATTTTTAAATAATAAACTAAATAAGAATAATACTAAAGATAATATAACACCAAGTAATGCTCCTTGTAAGTATCCTTTCTTTAACGAGTTTCTTCCTAAATAAAAACCACTAATAAATGTTCCAATCGCCATAATAACTAAAATAATAACTTTACTAGTTTGAACTCCAAATAAGTTTAATATTCCAAGTAGTAGAGGTAATACTAATACAATCCCAAGTGGAACAATCATACTCTTTAAATACTTTAAAATAGTCAAATAAATCACCTAGTAAAATATATGTTACTCATCTTTATTAATGCATTCATTTGCTGCCTTACTGTAAGTTCTAAGTAAATTAGAAGCACCTAACTTAGTGCCACCATAATATCTAACAACTAAAAGTAGGTGACTATCTAACTTATTACGCTCCAAAATATTTAAAAAACTCATCCCAATTCCACCAGGTTCTTTATCATCGCTTTTAGATGCTGTATTCTTAAGATAATAAGCATAAGGAATATGTCTATATCCTTTATTATCAGCTTTAACACCATCTAAAATAGATAAAACATCTTCCTTACTATCAACCTCATAAAGCATACCAATAAATTTTGACTTCTTTTCTATAACTAAAGATTTATTTAATAATTTCATAAATATCACATCAAAAGTATATTATAAGTTATTTTGTTTGTCAAAATATGTTATAATCAAAATAGAAAGGAAATACGTATGGATAATAATAAAAAAACAAATCTTCTTATATTTTTTTTAATAGTTATAATTGTACTTCTTAGTAGTTTATTAATATATATCATAGTTACTGATAAAGATGATAATACCACCAAAAACAATAATAATACTTCTTCAGTTGCTAGTACTTCATCAACTACTAGTGTTAAAGCGGCGTATATTGAAAAAAGAGAACTTATAACTGTGGATGACTCTGGCAATGAATATTATGCTGTATTTATTGATCCAGAAGATGAATACGAAACATTAAAGATAGTATCAACAAAAGATAGAAAGAATTATCAGGATATTTTAGATTTATCGATGAGTCTTATGACTGCCTATGAAGATGCTCCATATAATGGTTATAAAATCGAAAATGGAGCTTTATACTATATTAATAATGATTATGATAGCGGTTATACCTGTAGTGGAGAATTAAAAATAACTCTTAAAGATAATACGTACAAAATAACAATTACTGGTAAAACCTATAAAGGAATCGCTGGTATTAAATGCTAACTCATTTATATGAGTTTTTTTCTTTTAAATAAACTAAAAATGTGTAATAATAATAGTGTGATTAATATGTTTAAAGAAGAACTTAAATTAGTACCAAATAAACCAGGTTCCTATCAAATGTATGACGAAAGTAACACTGTCATCTATGTAGGTAAAGCAAAAAACTTAAAGAAACGTTTAAGTTCTTATTTTCGTGGAACACATACTGGCAAAACTGCTAAAATGATTAGTAATATCGCATACTTTAAGTATATCGTTACTAATACCGAACTAGAGTCATTTATCCTAGAAATCAATCTTATCAAAAAATATAATCCGAAATATAACATCTTACTTAAAGATGATAAAAGTTATCCTTATATTGAGTACACTAGAAAACCATTTCCATCTTTAAAAGTAGTAAGATATCTTAAAGTCAAAAAGAGTAAAGATAAAATATTATTTGGTCCATATGTAAATGTTTATGCTGCAAGAAGAATTGTAAATTTAATTAATAGACTATACCCACTTAAAAAATGTGAAGGTATGCCTAAAGAAGTTTGTCTTTACTATCATATACATGAATGTCTAGGATACTGCACTAAACACGTAAATCCAGAAGATATTATAAATATGGAAAATGAAATAATCTCGTTTTTAAAAGGTAATGAAGACGTTATAAAAAATAAACTCAAAGAAAAGATAAACTATTACTCAGAAAACATGAACTATGAAATGGCTTTAGAACTAAAAAAAGAACTTGATTACATGAATATTGTTTTAGAAAAGCAAAAGGTAGAGCTTACTGCTAAAGAAGATTTAGATGTTATTAACTATGCTTTTATAAACGGATTTATATCATTAGAATTTTTATACATTAGAGCTGGTAAACTAGTTGGTAACTATACTGAAATTGAACCAGTAACAGATGACTATCTAAACGAAATAGAGTATCTTATCGCCTTATTCTATAATAAAAGAGAAATACCTAAACAAATCCTTATCCCAGATGAGATAGATGAGACAGCTCTTAAAGAGATAATAGATACAAAGTTTATTAAAGTAACTAAAGGGTCTAAATATAAACTACTTAAAATGGCCAAAGAAAATGCTACTATTAATCTAGAAAATAACTTTAAAAGAATCGAAAATAAAATAAGTAAAACTGAAGGTGCTAACGAAGAGCTAGAGCACTTACTCGGAATGAAAATTAAAAGAATCGATATCTTTGATAACTCAAACCTCTTTGGTTCATTTGCCGTATCAGGAATGGTTGTTTTTGTTGATGGCTCACCAGATAAAAACAAATATCGTAAGTATAAAGTAATGGTAGATAAAAATGACGACTATCATACCATGAAAGAAGTAATATACCGTAGATACTATAGGGCTCTATTAGAAAAAGACTTACCAGATTTAATTCTAGTTGATGGTGGTATTACTCAAATTAGAGCAGCTAAAGAAATCTTAGATGACTTAAATTTAAATATCAAAGTATGTGGTCTAGTTAAAAATGATAAGCATAGAACTAATGACTTATTAGATGGCGACACTTTAGAAATTTACGATATTGATAGAACTAGTAACTTATTTCATTATCTAACACGCATGCAAGATGAAGTCCATAGATACACGATTAATTACCATAGACAAATAAGATCTAAAGGTTCAATCCAAAGTGTTCTTGATAACATTCCAGGAATAGGGGAAAAGAGAAGAAAAGAACTTATTAAAACATTTGGTAGTGTCAAAAAAATCAAAGAAGCAAGTCCTGAAGAACTAAACAAAATATTACCACCAGATGTAACTAATAAACTTATCACATACTTAAAAGATATGGATGAAGCTAAAAAGACAGATGACATATCATAAAAACAGAAAGTAGTAATATGAAGAAGAAAATTATATATGAATCATTTGAAGATGATATTGTTAAAAGTAAAAATCAAAATTATAAATTAAAAGATAATTATAAATGGCTTAAGCAAAACATATTTTATAATTTATTATCATACTTAGTTTATTATACCGTATTAATAGTTGCTTTCATCTATTGCAAATTAATTTTAAAAGTTAAGTATCAAAATAGGAAGATATTAAAAGAAAAGGGATACTTTATATATTCAAATCATACCTTAACTCTAGGAGATGTTTTAAATCCCTTTTTAATTAATTTTCCAAGAAGACCTTACATAATTTGCAGTGCATCTAATTTAGGAATTCCAGTTATAGGTAAATTACTACCTTTAGCTGGAGCATTACCAATTCCAAGTGAAATATCAAAGTATAAAGATTTTGTAAGTGTAGTAGAAAAGAGAAGTAAAAAGCATCCTATAGTAATCTACCCAGAAGCTCATTTATGGCCATACTATACAAAAATAAGACCATTTGGTAATAGTTCATTCCATTATCCAGTAGAAATGAATAAAAGCACATATACAGCAACAACAACTTATCAAAATAATAAAATTATAATTAATATTGATGGCCCATTTAATAAAAAGGATAATCTAACTAGAAAAGAAAATATCAAATATTTGCATGACGAAATAATTAATTCATTAGAAAAGAGTAGTAGGCTATCAAATACAGAAAAATACATTTATGAACAAAAAAAATAGAAGCTATTTATTTCATAACTTCTTTTTTTAATCCTGCAATATCATCATAAGAAAAATCATAAGTTAATTTTTTATGGTAAACTTTTTCGTAACATTCTTTCTTTTGATTATAATCAGTTTCAGCCATATCCTTAGAATTTTGTTTTACTGTCTTATTTGCGTCCTGATATATTGGCTTTAAAACATGG